>NZ_JBHYVM010000036.1:35433-56415 GCF_042750105.1 Streptomyces sp. NPDC059443
AGTGTGGCGCCCATCCGCCCCAGTCCGTCCCGCCCCATCGCTGCGGCGACCTGGCCCCCCCCGGCCGCGGCCAGTACCCCGGCCTCGGCGGCGGCGTCGCGGGAGCGGACGGGATCGCCGTCGCTGAGGTTGTGCTTCCAGGCGGTACGCAGTCTGACGGCGGCCTGGAGGGCGGGCTCGCCCTCGGCGTCGGCCGCGGCGTGGGCGAAGGTCTCGTCGAGGGCGCCGAGGGCCTGGCCGGCGGCGTCGATGACGGCCAGCCGGGCGCGGACGCGGTCGGCGGGCGAGGCGTCGCGGGCGAGGACGGCGCGGGCGGCCCGGCGGGCGAGGTCGGCCCGGCCGGCCCACCCGGCGTCCTCGGCGGCGCCGACCAGCCGGGCGAGTTCCTCGCCGGGCAGGTGCCAGGGGGTGCGGTCGGCGGCGAGCAGGCCCAGTTCGGCGGCCAGGGCCCGCTGACCGCGGCGCCGGCAGGCCGCGGCGGCTTCGGTGATCTCGGCGGCGAGCTCCCGGTCGGGGGTGTCCACGGCCAGCGCGCGGTGGCGTACCGCCTGGACGGGGTCGTCCACGGCGGCGGCCAGCGCGGCGTGTCCGGCGGCCCGCTCCGGCCAGCCCGCGTCGGCGGCCAGCGCGGTCGGCA
Source organism: Streptomyces sp. NPDC059443 (assembly GCF_042750105.1). Lineage (NCBI taxonomy): Bacteria > Bacillati > Actinomycetota > Actinomycetes > Kitasatosporales > Streptomycetaceae > Streptomyces > Streptomyces sp. NPDC059443. The sequence goes on from NZ_JBHYVM010000036.1 coordinate 36,071, forward strand.
GGGCCCCGGCCGTGAACCGGACCGCACCGTCCTCTTCTACGGTGACCAGCGCGGCCCTTTCTGCCAGCGCGAGTTCGGCCTCCGCGTCGGGGCGGCCGGCCCGGCGCAGCATGGCGGTGGTGGGGCGCGCGGCGAGGGCCGCCAGCAGCAGGGTGCGGCGGGCCTGCGCGGGCAGGACCCCGAGGAGCCGGCGGGCCACCTCCCGCGCCTGGCCGGAGACGGGCAGCGGATCGGCGTGGTGGGCCCCGCCGTCACGGGCCCCGGCGGCTTCGGCCAGCGAGTGGCCGAGCGCGAGCGCGAGGCGCGGGTTGCCGCCGCTGGCCTGGTGGATGCGGCCGGCGAGACGGGCCGGAAGGCCGCGGCGGACCAGCAGTTCGGCGACTTCGTCGGTGCCGAGCGGGGGCACCCGTATGTGCGGGGTGCCGGGTCCGCAGAGGGGCTCGGCGAGGGGGGCTCCGCCCAGGACGCACTCCGCGGCGAGGACGCGTACCCGCGGCGGGGTCAGGCGCAGCGCGAACCGGAGCAGGTCGGTGCTCTCGGCGTCGAGCCACTGGGCGTTGTCCAGCGCGAGCAGGACCGGGCCGCGGGCGGCGAGGGTGCGCAGCACCTCGACGACTGCGAGGCGCAGGGCGACGTGGTCGCGGCCGGCCCGGGGGGCGTCGGTTTCCCGGCGCAGCAGCGCGATGGCGGTGCGCTGGGGTCCGGAGAGCCGTTCCAGCGCAGCGGCTGGAACGGAGGCGAGGAGGGCGGCGGCGGAGGCTTCGGGTATCCACCGGTCGGCGGGTTCGGGGGCGAGGCGGAGCACGGTCTCGTAGCGGAGCGCGGCGGCCTCGGTGAGGGCGCGCACCAGCTCGGTCTTGCCCGCGCCGGCGGGCCCGGTGAGCAGGGCGCGTCCGTGCGTGGTCAGCGCGCGGTCCACCGCCTTGATCAGTTCACCGTGTCCGACGGTCGTGTCAGCGTTCCCCGTCGCCGCCACCACGCACAGCCACCAGCCTCTCGGTCCCCGTCTCTGTGCCCTTCCTGTGAGACGCGACAATACGAGGTCGGTGGCCCGGCGGGCCCGGATTGTGACGCAGAATTCAGTCGGGCGACAGGAAAACCCGCCCGACCTGCCAGTACGAGGTGTACTGGCGGGCCCGACGGGCTTTCCTGGTCCGTACTATCGCCCCGTCAGCACGAGTTGGGGCGGGGTCGGGAGCGGGGTCCGGATCCGGCTCAGAAGGTCAGGTTCCAGGAGTCGATCTTGCCGGTGTCGCCGCCGGCGTTGTCGTTGACCCGCAGCTTCCAGGTGCCGTTGGCGACCTCGGAGGAGGCGTCGACGGTGTAGACCTGGTTGATGTTGTCGGCGCTGCCGCCGGCCCGGTCGTGCAGGGTGTACACGCTGCCGTCGGGGGCGACGAGGTCGACCTTCAGGTCACCGATGTAGGTGTGCACGATGTTCACGCCCACCTTGAGGGTGGCCGGGGCGTTGCCGGTCACACCGGTGACGGTGAGCGGGCTCTCCACGGTCGCGTTGTCGTTGATCGCGAAGTCCGTGGTGTTCTCGAAGTACGGGGTGGCCGGACCGGAGGTCACGGCCGCCACCGTCGCGGCGGCGTCGGCGAGACCGGTGCCGCAGCCGCCGGTGCAGGTGCCGGGCAGCGGACGGGCGTTGGCCTTGATGGCCGCCTCGACCTGGGCCGGGGTCAGCGAGGGCTTGGCCGCGATGACGAGCGCCGCGAGACCCGCGATGTGCGGGGCGGCCATGCTGGTGCCCATGTACGGCTTGTAGGTCTCGGCGCCGGGGGTGGTGGTGCCCAGGTTCAGGCTGGAGAGGATGCCGTTCTCCGGGGTGGTGGTGGTACCCGGGGTGTCGGTGGACCGGCGGGTCTCGCCGCCCGGGGCCGCGACGTCGATGATCGAGCCGAAGTTGGAGTAGAACGAGCGGTCGCCGACGCGGTTGGTGGCGGCCACGTTGATCACGTTGTTGCAGCTGGCGGGGGAGAACCCGGCCGCGTCCGCGTTGCTGTTGCCCGCGGCCACGACGACGGTGGTACCGCGGGCGACGGCGGCGTTGATGGCGTTCTGGTAGGTGGCGGAGCAGGCGCCGGAGCCGCCGAGGCTCATGTTGATGACCTTGGCGGGGGTGGCGTTCGCCGGGACGCCCGCGACGGAACCGCCGGAGGCCCAGGTGATGGCGTCGACGATGTCGGAGGTGGCGCCGCCGCACTTGCCGAGGACGCGCACGGGCTGGATCTTCGCGCCGTACGCGATGCCCGCGATGCCCTTGCCGTTGTTGGTGGCGGCGGCGATGGTGCCGGCCACGTGCGTGCCGTGCCAGGAGGAGTCACTGGCCTTGGAACCGGTGCCGCACTCGCCGGCCGCGCTCCAGTCGCCCTCGTCGGCCGGGTTGTTGTCACGGCCGTTGCCGTCACGGGCGGCGGAGGCGCTGGAGATGAAGTCGTAGCCCGCGACGATGTTCGGGGCCACGTCGGAGTGGGCGACGTAACCGGTGTCGATCACGGCGACGGTGACGCCGGAGCCGGTGGTCTTGTCCCAGGCCGCCGGAACGTTCATGCCGGCGGTGGGCTCGAAGAGGTCCCACTGCTTGGCGTACTCGGTGTCGTCGGGGGTGACGGAGAGGGCGTACGCACGGGAGTCCGGCTCGACGTAGGCCACGTCGGGGTCGGCGCGGAACTGGGCCATGACGGCGGCCGCGTCGGAGGGGGCGGCGGCGCCGCCCAGGTTGACGAGGGCGGCTCCGGTGCCGAGGCGGCGCTCGAACTTCGCCTTCTTGGAGGCCTTCTTGCCCTTGGCGGTCGCGTCGGCGGCGGCCGCGTCGTTGGAACTGGCCTCGGAAGCCGAGGACTTGTATCCGACGATGAGGTTCTCGACGGGGGCGGCCCCGACGGGAGCGACGGCGGATACGGGCGCCTGCGCGGCAGGGGCGGGATCCGCGGCGGACAGTGCCATCGAGGTGGTGGCGGTCCCGGCGAGCAGGGTGATGGACATCGCCACCACGGATATGAGCCTGCCTCTTGAAGCGTGCACGTGTTCCCTTTCGCGCGCCGTCGCGGGGCGGGCCGCGGCGGCCGGTTGGTGCAGTGTGGGAGGTGAACCGGCGGCCGCGGGACCGGGACGGGCTGGTCGAGCCCGCCCGGCCGCCGCTGCACACCACGCCGCCTCCGCCGCGTCGTCGGGGCGGGGCAGCGATGGCACCGGCAAGGATCCGACCTAGGGCTTCGCGCCATGTGGGGTTGGCGCGGGGGCAGTTCGGACGGGGAGGATCGCCGGTGGGCAGACAGTAGGCAACGCCGAGATGAACGCGATAGGGGGAAAACCCTTGTCACCCCCCTCCTACTCCCCCACCCGCCCCTTCGCGGTCCCCCGGCTCCCGGTGCTCACACCGGTCGCGACCAGCCCCGTAGGGTGGCGTCACGGTTGAAATGAGGACGTGAGGAGGTCCGGACGTGGGCGAGTTGTACCCGCCGATCGAGCCGTACGACCAGGGGATGCTCGACGTCGGCGACGGGAACCTCGTGTACTGGGAGGTGTGCGGCAATCCGGACGGGAAGCCCGCGGTCGTCGTCCACGGCGGGCCGGGCTCGGGATGCGGTACGCAGGCGCGCCGGTTCTTCGACCCGCGGCGGTACCGGGTCGTCCTGTTCGACCAGCGCGGCTGCGGCCGCAGCACCCCGCACGCGAGCGATCCGGCGACCGTCATGCGACACAACACCACCTGGCACCTGGTCGCCGACATGGAGCGGCTGCGGGAGCATCTGGGCATCGACCGCTGGCTGTTGTACGGCGGCTCGTGGGGGTCCACCCTGATCCTCGCCTACGCCGAGCGGTTCGCGGAGCGGGTGTCCGAGATCGTCATCCCGGCCGTCACGACCACCCGGCGCTCGGAGACCGACTGGCTCTACCGGGGGGTCGGCCGGTACTTCCCCGAGCAGTGGGAACGCTTTCTCGACGGAGCCGGCGGCATCCCGCGCGACGGGGACCTCGTCGCCGCCTATGCCCGTCTGATGGAACATCCCGACGAGGCGGTACGGGCGAAGGCCACGGCCGACTGGTGCGCCTGGGAGGACGCGGTGCTGTCCGGCGAGACCAAGGGTGCCGCCCTCCCCTACACCGGCCGCCCGCCGGCCGCCCGGCTCGCCTTCGTGCGCATCTGCGCGCACTACTTCTCCCACGGCGCCTGGCTGGAGGAAGGTGCGCTGCTGCGCGGGGCCCACCGGCTGGCCGGGATCCCTGGGGTCCTGATCCACGGCCGGCTCGACATGGGCAGCCCCCTCGACACGGCCTGGCAACTCCACCGGGCGTGGCCCGGATCGGAGCTCACCGTGGTCGAGGAGGCCGGGCACCTGGGCGACGCTACGACGCGCGACCACGTGCTCCGGGCCCTCGACCGGTTCGCGGCCGACGGCTGAACTCCGGGCCGGGGCCGCCCCGGGCCGCCGGATCAGGTGGTCGTCGGCGGGCAGCCTGCTCTGGATTCGATTGTCGGTCATGGTTAGCCGTCGGCTACCTCGTATGGGTGAACGGGAGGAACTGCAGGCGTGGGAGCGTTGTTAAGGCGTCAGTCTGAGCGGGGAACGTCCGTGCTGTTGTAGGGGAGGGGGTTGCTGATGGCGCACGGTGGGAGGAATGGGAAGCGGGAGCGTGCGCTGCGCGTGCTGGCCGATCCGTTCACCGTGTCGGCTCCCACGGGTGCACGGATCAGGGATCGTCTGCGCGTGTCCGCCAGCGACGCCGAGATCTTGCGGGTCATCGGCGAACATCTCGGCGGGTACGCCCGTGCCGACCTGGCCGAGCGCATCCGGATCGGCAGGGTGCCGGTCAAGGCCAATCGGCGGGCGGAACGTAAGCGGACGCTGACGCAGGTGTCGTCGTCCCGGTGGGCGGGTGCCATCACACGAGCCAGCGAGGACCAGTACCAGCTCTCCCTGCGGTGTCTGTTCGATGAGCGGGCCTCCCTGCGCAGGACCATCGCGAAGATCAGAAAGCGCATGGCCGTGCCGTGCGGTCGCCGGGTGGGTGGTGTCCGGGGATATCCGGGCCGGGCTGAGCGTGCGCAGAAGCAGTGCCGGTTACAAGCACTCACCGCGCGCCTGGCGGAGGTGGAGCGGCGGATCGAGGCCGGGCATCCGGCGATCGTCATCGGCGGCCGCCGTCTCGCAAAGGCGCGGCACAACCTCGCCGACGCCGGGCTCACCGAAAGCAAGTGGCGGGAGCGGTGGGACGCGCGGCGTTTATTCCTGACTGCTGATGGGGAGTCCGGTGCGCCGTACGGGAACTACACGATCAGCGTGGAACCGGTCAACGGAACGGTGACGATCGTCCTGCCCGAACCTCTCAGGCACCTCGCCAACGCCCCACGAGGTCGGTACCGGCTCGCCTGCACCGTCAGCTTCAACCACCGCCAGGAGCAATGGCTGGACCGGATCGCAGCAAACCGTTCGGTGCGCTACGACATCGTGTGCGACCCCGAACGCGGGCGGTGGTACCTCGATGCCTCCTGGTCCACTCCGACAACGCCGCTCCCGACTCCTGCGGAGCTGGCCGCCACCGACGTCCGGCTCCTGGCCGTGGACCTCAACGCCGACCACCTCGCCGCCTGCGTCGTCGACGTCCACGGCAACCCGGTCGGCCAACCCATCACCGTCCCCACCGACCTGACCGGCACCGCATCCCGGCGCGACGGGCGCCTGCGGCAGGCGATCAGCGAACTCATCCGCCTCGCGCACCAACACGGCTGTGCCGGTCTGGCGATCGAGAACCTCGGCTTCACCGACGCCCGCGCCACCGGCCGCGAGACGATGGGACGAGGCAAGCGCGGCAAGACGTTCCGCCGCACCGTCGCCAACCTCCCCACGGCGAAGTTCCGTGACCGGCTGGCCGGCATGGCCCACCACGCCGACCTGTACGTCGTCGCGGTCGACCCCGCCTACACCAGCCGCTGGGGCACCCAGCACTGGAAGGCACCACTCCAGCAGCAATCGAAGACCACGACCGTCACCGGCCACCACGCGGCCTCGGTGGCGATCGGCAGACGCGCCCTCGGACACGGGACACGGCGTCGGCCAGGTGTGACCGCACACGACCAGAGGATCGTCGCGCGGAGAACTACCGGCCAGACCGTCACCGTACCCAGGGCACGCGGGAACACGAGCCCGCCAAGGACCACAGGCACACCCCACCAAGGTGACAAGACCTGCCGGAACCGAAGCGACCAACTCGTGCAGTTCCCCGTCTCCCAAGACCATTCGGGGAGACAACCGGCCAGCCCGGTTTACAGCGATTCGGCCAACAATGGCCAACACAGCTAGGAACGGTTCAGCTTGCGGAAGTAGGTCCAGCTCGTCTCGTTCGGCTCGGTCCACTTCTCGGGGGCGTGGGCGAACTCCGGGTGGTGGTCGGCGATGTACGCGCGGGTGCGCTCCGGGACCTCCTCGTAGGAGCCGAGCTTGCGGCCGCGGCAGTGGAAGGTGAGGCCGCCGGGGCGCGGGCCCTGTTCCATCCAGGGCAGCCAGGGGGACATCCGGGTCCAGGACATGGTGGACGGGACGCTGGGCGCGTCGGTGGTCAGGACGGAGGCCGGGGCGAAGAACTGGAAGAGCTCCAGGGCCCGGTAGGTGTCCTCGGCCGAGTTCTGCGGGTACTGGGCGACCGGCAGCGGGGAGGGGTAGGCGAGCGGGATCTCCAGGCTGAAGCAGACCTGGTCGCCGAGTTCCGTCATGGGGACCGGGAAGGGGCGCCACTTCTGGTTCGCGGGGTCGTTCCAGACGTGGACCACCGGCTTGTCCTGCCAGGTTTCCAGGATCTCGCGGCTCTGCGGGTCCAGGTAGAACGCGGCCTCGCGGGTGAGCAGTTGGTAGGTCCCGGGCGCCTCGTCCTCGACCAGGCGCGCCAAGTTGAGGCCCTCGAAGCCGAAGAGGCGCCGGTAGGGCTCGCCGGGGGCCCAGGCGTGGATGTCGCCCGTCCACCAGAAGGCGACCTCGGCGCCGTCGAGGGAGGCTCGGGTGCGGGCGAAGGCCCGGAAGAGATCGTCGGGAGTGGGAGTCATACGGGTACTCTGCGCGGTCCGCGCGGGCCGGACAAGGACCGTACCGGCCGCGCCGGACGAGGCCCGGAGCGGCCGTTCGGGCCGACGGGTGGCCTGCCGGGTGGCCTGAGGGGAAGGGGTCCGGATCGCCCGCCGCTCCACCCTGTGGACGCGAGGTTGACGGAGGCGGCGGCGGACGGCAAACGTGACCCGCATGGGGAACGAACGCCGACTGCTCACGCTGCTGATCTGCCTGGTACTGGGCGGCGGGCTGCTCGCGGCCGTGCTGGGGGCCGCGCGGGTGGGCGGCCCGCGTCCGCCCGCGGCGGGCGCCGGTCCGGCGCCCGGGGACTACGTGGACATCCGCGAGGTCCCGCCCAGTCTCGCCGAGCCCCACCAGGACGGTCCCGACGCCTCCGCGGGCCGGATGTCGGTGGAGTGCGGCCGCAACGCCGAGGGCCACTACAACGAGGACAACCTGGTGGTCTCGCCCGGCCTGCGCTCCGGCGCCCACCACACGCACGCCTACGTGGGGAACCTCTCCACCGATGCCTTCTCCACCGATGCCTCGCTGGACGCGGCCGCCACCAGTTGCACCGGCGGCGACCGTTCCACGTACTACTGGCCGGTGCTGCGCCGCACCGACCGCCCGGGCACGCATCCGCACGAGGGCTCGGCGGGCCACGGCAACGCGGGCGAGATCCTCCCGGAGGCCTCGGTGTCGGTGGAGTTCCTCGGCAGCCCGGTGAGCAAGGTGGTGGCGATGCCCCGGTTCCTGAACGCCATGACCGGCGACGCGGTGGCCTACACGGCCGACACCGACGCCGACGTACGGGCCCGCTGGGGCTGTTCGGGCTCCCCCGACCGCTCCACCACCCGCTATCCGCGCTGTCCCGCGGGCGAGCGCCTCACCCGTACCCTCACCTTCCCGAGCTGCTGGAACGGCCTGGACACCACCAGCCCCGGGCACCGCTCGCACCTGCTCTTCCCGGCGGCGGGCGGGGTCTGCCCGCAGGGCACCTTCCCCGTGCCCGAGCTGCGGATCTCCCTCGCCTACGACGTGCCTCCCGGGGTGCCGGTCGCGCTCGACTCCTTTCCCGAGCAGCGGCACAGCCCGAAGACGGACCACGCGATGTTCGTGAACGTGATGACCGACGCCCGGATGGCGCAGCTCGTGGACTGCCTCAACCAGGGCCGGACCTGCCGGACCTGACCCGATCCGGCCACTGCACCGCACGCGTGACGCAGGTCACTTGAACCGGACCCGGGCCGGTGGCGTGTTCCGACCGCACCACGCAAGCGAGGAAGAAAGACGGAGAGGGTGAGATGGCCGGACCACTGTGGCCCCGCACTCGGCGGGGCTCGACCGACGAGGCACTGATCAGGTCGGTGTACGAGGAGCACGGCCACGCGCTGCTCGCGTACGCCACCCGGCTGACCGGGGACCGGGCCGCGGCCGAGGACATCGTCCAGGAGACCCTGATCAGGGCCTGGCGCCACTCCGAGGCCCTGGTCAACGGGAAGGGCTCGGTGCGCGGCTGGCTGCTCACGGTGGCCCGCAACATCATCACGGACCGGTACCGGGCCAAGGCGGCGCGGCCGCCGGAGGTCTCCGGCTCGCCGGCCCATCCCCCGGTGGAGGCGGACCACGCGGACGCGGTGGTGGACGCGATGACCGTGCTGGGCGCCCTGGACCGGCTGTCGCCGGAACACCGGGACGTGCTGACGGAGTTGTACTACCGCCAGCGCAGCGTCGCCGAGGCCGCCGACACCCTCGGCATCCCGGCGGGCACGGTGAAATCGCGCTCGCACTACGCCCTGAAGGCGCTCCGGGAAGTCTTCGGCGAAAGCAAGAGAACGGGCAGGCCGTCCCAGCAGCCCGGCGGACTGCAGGAGGTGGTGGCATGAACCGGGAGCGGCACGAGGAGGAACTGCTCGGCCCGTACGTTCTCGGCGTCCTGGACGAAGCGGACGTCCGCCGGGTCGAGGAGCACGTGGAGGGCTGCGTTCAGTGCCGGCAGGAGGTGACCGCGTTGCGCGAGATGGAGGCGGCGCTGGGCGAGGTGCCGCCCGAGGCTTTCCTCGACGGACCGCCCCAGGGCGGTGACCTGCTGCTCCAGCGCACGCTGCGGCAGATGCGGCAGGAGGCCGCGGGGGCGCGCAGGCGCCGTACGGCGTTGACGGGACTGGCCGTGGCGGCCTCGCTGACGGCCGTGTTCTTCGCTGGCACCCAGTGGGGCGGCGGCGGTGCGCGGAGCGAGGCGCTGCCCCCGCGGCCCACGCCGACGGTCTCGCCTCAGCCCTCGCCGCCGGTGGAAGGGACCCGGGTGGCTTCCGCCACGGATGCGGACACGGGCGCGCGGATGACCGTACAGGTGACTCCGGCCGCGAAGTGGGTACGGGTCCACGCGGCGGTGACGGGGGTTCCGGCGGGCCAGCGCTGCCGCATCGTCGTGGTCTCCCGGGACGGTACGCGGACCACCGCGGGCGGCTGGGTGGTGGGCACGGCGGAACACGGCGAGGGCAAGGGCGCCGCACTGGACGGCTCGGCGGCGGTGGACCCGTCGGACGTCCGCGCGGTCCTGGTGGAGAACGAGTCGGGCAGAACCTTCGTATCGGTCCCGATGCCCGCGTAGGCGCCGGGCCGGGCTGGGCCCCCTCCCGACCGGGGAGGGGGCGCGGCCACGGGTCAGGACAGGTGGACCGGGAGGGCGAAGAGGTCGTTCTGGGTCAGGATCGGCTTGTTGCGGAGCTCGTGTGCGGGGATCGCGAGGGCGAGGTTGGGGAAGCGGGCGTAAAGGGCCGGGAGGGCGACGATGGCTTCCAGGCGGGAGAGGGCCGCGCCGGGGCAGACGTGGGGGCCGTGGCCGAAGGAGATGTGGCGGTTGGGGGTGCGGGTGACGTCGAACTCCCCGGCCGTCTCGCCGAACTGGGCCTCGTCGCGGCCGATCGCACCGAAGGAGACGATCAGACCCGCGCCCTCGGGCAGGATGCGGTCGCCGACCTCCACGTCCTCGGCGGCGAAGCGGATCAGGACGTGCGAGGTCGGGGTGGACCAGCGCAGCGTCTCCTCGATGACGTTCTCCCACGGGACCTCGCCCTTGAGGACGCGCGCACGCTGCTCGGGGTGGGTCTCCAGGGCGACGACCGCGTTGACGATCAGGCTGATGGTGGTCTCGTGACCGGCCGCGACCATCAGCTGGAGGGTGTTGGTGATCTCCTCGGTGGTGAGGTGGTCACCGTCCTCGGAGGCCTCGATGAGGGCGCTGGTGAGGTCGTCGCCCGGGTTCTCGCGCTTGGACTCGACGATGCGCGAGAAGAGCGCGCCGAGGTCCGCCATCATCTGCGGGACCTCCTCGGGCAGGGTCTGCGTGGAGAAGAACTTCTCGAACAGGGCCTTCAGCCGCGGGTGTTCCTCCGCGTCCACGCCCATCAGGTCGCTGATGACGTTCATCGGCAGTGGGTACGCGAACCGCGCCTTGAGGTCCACCGTCTCGCCGGCCGGCAGCGCGGCGAGCTCGTCCAGCATGCCGGTGGTCAGGACCTCGATGCCGGCCCGCAGCTTCTCCACCCGGCGTACGGTCAGGGCCTGCGCGACCAGGGTGCGCAGCCGGCGGTGTTCGTCGCCGTCCACGGTCAGCATCGAGCGGCCGGGGTTGGCGAGGCCGATCAGCGGCCAGTCCATGGGGATCTCGCCGCGCTGCCAGGCGCCCCACACGTTGATGTCCTTGACGATCCGGGGATCGGTGAGCAGCTTGCGGGCCTCCGCGTGGTGCGTGACGGCGTACACGGAGACATCGCCGGGCAGGACGACCTCGACCAGCGGTCCGGCGGCGCGCAGCGCGGCGCTCTCGGCGTCGAGGTCGGTGACGAAGGGGTCCAGGGTGATGGGCGCGGGGCCGGTGTGATCGATCGGGCACGTCATCGGGTGGCTCCAAGGGCGGGTGTCGGCGTGTAGGTCACGGGAAGTGCGGTGAGGCCGCGCAGCCACGGCGACGGGCGGCGGGTCAGCTCCCCGGCGGGGACGGCGAGGTCCACGTCGGGCAGCCGGTCGAGGAGCACCTCGATGCCGGTGCGCGCGATGACCTCGGCGACCTCCTGGGCGGGGAAGGGGCAGCGGTGTTCGCCGTGCCCGAAGGAGAAGAAGGCGTTGTTGCCGCCGGTGAGGGCGCCCGCGTCGGTGCGTACGTGCGGGTCGCCGTTGGCGGCCGCGATGCCGAGCAGGACGAGGTCGCCGCGGCCGATGACCTGTCCGCCGAGGTTGGTGTCGCGCGAGGTCCAGCGGCCGGCCACGTTCTGGGTGGGGGTGTCCTCCCACAGCACCTCGTTCATGGCCTCGCCGACGCTGTGCCGGCCGCCCGCGAGGGAGGCGGCGAAGCGGTCGTCGGTGAGCATGAGGCGCAGCGAGTTGCCGATCCAGTCGGCCGTGGGCTGGTGGCCCGCGGCCATCATGACCATGAGGTCCTGGGCGACCTCCTCCACGGTGAATCCCGCCCGGTTGGCGAGCATCCGGGAGACCACGTCGGGGCCGGGCTCGGCCAGTTTGGCGGCGAGCAGCGCGAACATGGACTCGGCGAGGTGGCGCTGGCCGTCCAGGGCGCCCTCGCGGCCGTTGATCATGTCGTTCATGGCGGTGACGAGGCCGGGTCCCTGGGAGTCGGAGAACCCGTAGAGGCGGGCGAGGACGCGCAGCGGCAGCAGCATCGCGTACTGGCCGACGATGTCGCACGCGCCCTTGCCGCAGAGCTCGTCGATGAGTTCGTCGGCGAACCGCTCGGCGTGGCCCTTGAGTTCGAAGGGGTCCACGGATTCGAGGGCGTCGGAGATGACGGCGGCCCGCTCGCGGTGGCGTTCGCCGACGGTGTAGAGGATCGACGGCTGCTTGCGGCCGATCATCGGGAGCAGCGGCCAGTCGGCCGGGATGCGGTCCCACTGGTTCCACAGGTCGGAGTCCCGGGAGAACAGCACCGGGTCGCTGGTGACCTGGTGCAGTTCGCGGTAGCCGAGGACCAGCCAGGCCGGTACGTCTCCGTCGAGGACGACCGGGGCGACGGCGCCGTGGTCGCGGCGCATCTCCCGGTACAGCTCGACGGGGTCGGTCTGGAACCGGGGGCCGCCGAGGTAGACGGGCTGGTGCTCGGGGGCGGCGGGGCAGGTCACGGGGCGGGCTCCGGGGTCGTGGACAGGGCGCTCGGCGAGGTGTTCGGCGGGGGGTTCTGCGAGGGGTTCTGCACGCCGAACACCCCGCCGGCGGCGGCCGCCGTCTGGAGGTGCTGGACGAGGGAGATCAGGACCTGCTTGCTGGACTCGCGGGAGCGGGCGTCGCAGAACACGAGCGGCACGGCGGCCGGCAGGTCGAGGGCGGCGCGGATCTGCTCGGGGGTGTGCTCGGGTCCGCCGAAGTCGTTGCAGGCGACGACGAAGGGGGTGCCGTGGTGCTCCAGCCGGTCGATGGCGTACCAGGAGTCGGCGAGCCGGCGGGTGTCGACGAGGACCACGGCGCCGAGGGTGCCCGAGAAGAGCCGGTCCCACAGGAACCAGAACCGCTCCTGGCCGGGGGCGCCGAACAGGTAGAGCACGTTGCGGGCGTCGAGGGTGATGCGGCCGAAGTCGAAGGCCACGGTGGTGGCGTTCTTCCCGGCGACCCCGGCGATCCCGTCGACGTCGTCCACGGCCTCGCCGGCCTTGGTCATGGTCTCTTCGGTGTTCAGCGGGCGGATCTCGCTGACCGAGCGGACCATGGTGGTCTTGCCCACGCCGAAACCGCCCACGATGACGATCTTCAGACCGTTGTCGGCGGTGCTGCTCAGGGCGGTACGGGGCTGTCGCGGCCCGGCCTCCGGCGTGGGGACGGCGCCGGGGATGGTCGCGTCAGAGATTGCGGAGTCCAACGAGCACCTGCTCCAGGATGTCGGGGTCGGGAAGGCTGTACGCCGCGTGGGCCGAGTACCCCGACCGCGGATGGCGGGCACTGATCCGGCCGGTGCCGAGGAGGTCGCCGAGCAGGATCCGTACGATCGACACGGGCAGCCCGAGCTCGGCCGCGATCTCCACGACCGCCGTCGGGAACCGGCACATCCGCAGGATGGCCGCGTGCTCGGACTGCATGCCGGGCACCGGATCGCACTCGGCGACGATCAGGGTGACCAGGTCGAAGACGTCCGAGCCCGAGCGGCTGCGGCCACCGGTGAGGGTGTAGAGCCGGTCCGGGGAATCGTCCCGGCCCGGCCGCGGCCTGCTCATCCCCGGGGCCTGGCGATGAGGTGTTCGCCGAGCTGCTCGACCAGTTCGGACATGTTGTGGCCGACGAGGCCCGCGTCGGCCTCCTCGGTGGCGACGAGCGCGAGGTGGGCCCCTTCGCCGGCCTCGACGATGAACAGGATCCCGCCGTAGAACTCGGTCATGGCGGAGCGGACGCCGCCCGTTCCGTCGCCGAACTCGATGGACGCCCCGTGGGAGAGGCTCTGGATGCCGGCGGCGATCGCGGCGAGCTGGTCGGCCTGGTCGACGGAGAGCTCGGGCGTACGGCACAGCTTGAGGCCGTCGCGGGAGAGCACGAGGGCGTGGCGGGCGCCCGGGGTGCGTTCCAGGAGGCCTTCCAGGAGCCAGTTGAGCGTCTCGTCGGTGGTGGAGCCGGTCATGATCGCGTTTCGCCTTCCAGGTCTGTGGGGTGCGCGGACTGCTGGTCTTCGCCGGGCTCGCCGGGGCTGCCGGCGGCGCCGGGGGCTCCGGCCGCGCGGACGGCCTGGCGGAAGCTGCCGAAGCGCGCGGCCGACCGGGAGGCCCCGGTGGGCGCGGCCGTCGTACGGGCTTCGGGGCCGGCGGCGTCGGGCCCCCCGGGGTGGGCGGCGGCCAGGGTCCGGCCGCGGCGGCGCTGGGGCAGGCCGCTGTCGCCGAATGCGGGGTGCTCGCCGGTGGATTCGGACTCCGAGGCGGAGGCGGATTCGGAGGCGGACTCGGGCGTGGCCCCGTACCCGTGCCGGGGATCGGCGCCCGCGTCGGGCGTACGGTCCTGCGCGCGGGCTCCGGCGGCGGACCCGGCGGCGGTGTCGTGGACGGCCTCGGGCTCCGCGGCCACGGCCTCCGCCGCCGGGGCGGCCGCCTGGGCCGGGATCGCGGGGGCGGGGGCGGGGGCGGACACGGGCGCGGGGGCTTCGGCGGGACCGTGGCTGATCAGCTCCTGCGGGAGCATCATCAGCGCGCCCGTACCGCCGCGCGCGGAAGGCCGGAAGGAGACCGTCAGTCCGTGTTTGCGGGCGAGCCGGCCGACGACCGCGAGGCCGAGCCGGGTACCGGAGAGCCCGGCCAGGTCCAGCGATTCGGCGGTCACGGCCTGTTCGGCGCGGCGCAGCTGGACCTCGCTCATGACGAGGCCGCTGTCCTCGACGGTGATGATGACCCCGGCCGGCACCTCCTCCACGTAGACGTGGACCTCGGCGGTCGGCGGGGAGAAGTTCGCGGCGTTGTCGAGGAGTTCCGCCAGTGCGTGCATGACGCCCTCGGCGGCGTGCCCGGCGACGGCCGCGTCGCTGGTGGAGTGCAGCCGGACCCGCTGGTAGCCGCCGATGCGGCCCATCGCCCCTCGGAGGATGGACTCCATGACGATCGGCTTCGCCCAGCGGCGGCCCGAGCGGGCTCCGGTGAGCACGGCGATGGAGTCGGCGAGGCGGCCGGCCTGGGCGGTGCGGTGGTCGAGGTGGAGGAGGTCGGTGAGGACGTCCTCGTCGGCGTGCCGGTGCTCCATCTCGCGGAGGTCGGCGAGCATCCCGGTGGCCAGGGCCTGCATCCGGCCGGCGGCGTTGGCGGCGGCCGCCATGGCGGCGGCCCGGCCCGACTCCGCGCGGCGCAGTTCGCCGCCGAGCCGCTCGCGGGAGGCGTTCTGGGCGGCGGCGAGGCCGTCGAGTTCGGCGGCGTGCGCACCGGCCAGCCGCTCCAGCACGGCGGCGTGATCGCCGGTCAGCCGCTCCAGCTCGGCGGCGTGGTCACCGGTGAGGCGGGCGCGTTCGGCGGTGCGCGCGGCCGCTTCGCGGGCCGCGTCGGCGGTCAGCCGGGCGATGTGTCCGTCACGGGCGGCGAGTTCGGCGCCGAGGCCGGATATCCGTTTGCGCTGGATCCGGGCGGTTCGCGAGGACCAGGTCACGGCGAAGGCCGCGACCGCGAGCAGCAGCACGCCCGCGCCCAGGAACCAGGCGAGGGGGGTGCCGATGGACGACGGGGCCGCGGCCACCGCCGCCGTGGTGAGCGCGCCACCGGCGGCTGCGGTGATCAGCAGGGCCAGCGCGGAGGGGCGAAGGGGGGAGGGCGGCGCCGTCATCAATCAAAGCCTCATACCGGGCGGAAATGGAGGGGAAGGTTCCTGGCAACGAGGGCTCACTATAGGAGAGTTGCTGATCCATTTGGACAGCTCCTGACAGATTTCCCGCTCACTTGTGACCACTAAAGGATCCTCTGTGTCGTTTTGATCCCATGGAGATCTCACGGTCCGAGATGACCCGGCAGGGGCGGCAGGGATCGCGGGAGTGTTGGCGGGCCGATCGTCGGGCCGATCGTCGGGCTGATCACCGGGCCGAGCACCGGGCTGTTCGCGGGCCCTGCCCACGCGGACCGATCATCACATTGCGGTCCATGACATCCTGTGACGTCACAACTCGCCGGACGGGATCGGCGGACGTCCGGGGAATATGGGGAAGGTCCATGAAGCTCTGCTTCCTGGTGGAGGAGCACTACCGCCACGACGGCATGCCGAACGAGGTGGTCCGGCAACTCATGGCGTGGGGCCATCAGGTGGAGGTGGTGCGGCCCGGTGGCTCGCTGCTTCGGATGAGCGAGGTGGTGAACTCCGGCGACCACGACGCCTGGGTGCTCAAAACGGTGTCCGGCGGGCCGGGGCTGACCCTGCTCGAAGCCGCCGCCGCGGCCGGGATGACCACGGTCAACGACGCCCGCTCGATCCGGGGCGTACGGGACAAGGCGCTGGCCGCCGCCATCGGGCGCGGCCGGGGGCTGCCGCTGCCGACCACCTACGCGGTGGCCCGGCCGGAACTGCTGGCGGAGATCCCGGACTCGGAGTACCCGCTGGTGGTCAAGCCCGCCGACGGCAGCTCGGGGCGGGGCGTGCACCTCGTGTCCTCCCCGGAGCGGCTGGCCGCGCTCCTTCCCGAGCTGGTGGGCGAGGGCATGCTCATCGCGCAGCCGTACGTACCCAACTCGGGCACCGACCTCAAGGTGTACGCGGTCGGCGGGGAACTCTTCGCCACCGAGCGCCGTTCTCCGCTGTACCCGGACTGCCCGGTCCCGGAGCGCCTGGTCCCGCTGTCCGCCGAGATCGCGGAGATCGGCGCGCGGGTCGGGGAGGTGTACGGGCTCGACCTGTACGGGCTGGACGTGCTGCTGGGTCCCGACGGGCCGGTGGTCGTCGACGTGAACGACTTCCCCAGCTTCCGCCAGGTACCCGACGCCGCCGCGCGGGTGGCCCGTGCGGTACTCGGCCTCGCGCGGACCGGCGGCTCCGGCGCCACCGCTCCCCCGCCCCGGGCCGCGACCCCGCGTCCGGCCCCGCCGTCGGTGGCGATGCCGGCGTCGGCGTCGGCATCGGCATCGGCATCGGTACCTGTGTCGATCCCGGCTCAGACCACCGCGGCTTCCGCCCCCACCACCGCGGCCACGGCCGCCACCGGCGCCTCGGCGGGGGACGCCGTATGAGGGTCGGACTGATCACGGACAACCCCGGGCATCCGCTGCTGTCGGCGGCCACCGGGCTGCTGCGGGCCGCCGGTCACGGGGTGGAGGCGCTGGACCCGGGCTCGGCGGACGAACCCACCGGCGCGCTGGCCGACGTATACCTCCTCAAGGCGCACACCCCGCGCGGGCTGGACCTCGCCCGGCGGCTGGAGCGGCGCGGGGCCCCGGTGGTCAACTCCGCCTCGGCGACCACGCTGTGCCAGGACCGGACGCTGATGGCGGAGCTGGCGGTACGGGCCGGACTGCCGTTCGCCGGCACCCGTACCTTCGGAACGCTCGCGGAGTGGGCGGCCGGAGCTCCGCTGCGCTCCCCCGTGGTCGTCAAGAGCCGGCACAGCCGCCGGGAGGACCTCGTGGCCCGGGTCGACGGGACGGCGGCCCTGGCCGAACTGGCGGGCAGCTGGTCCGGCGAGCCGGTGGTGGTGCAGGAGTTCGCCCCGAACAGCGGCTGGGACCACAAACTGTGGGCCATCGGCGACCAGGTCTTCGCGGCCCTGCGCCGCTCCGAACTCTCCCCGGAAGGCCGCGGCCCGACCCTCCCGCTGCCCAGGCTCCCGGCGGGCTGGGCCGAACTGACCCGCCGGGTCGGGGAGGTCTTCGCCCTGGACGTCTACGGCGTGGACATCATCGCCACGGCCGACGGCGCCCCGCTGATCGTGGACGTCAACGCCTTCCCCGGCATCCGCGAGCAGCCGGGAGCCCCCGAGGCCCTCGCGGACCTCGCGCTGGCGCGGGCCAAGGGCTGACCCCTCGGGAGTCCGGGGCCACGGAAGTCAGGAAGCCTCGGCCGCGAGCAGGGCCTGCGCCCGGTCACGGGTCAGCCGCCAGGTCTGCAGTTCGCCGGTCTCGGCCGGGGCGCGGGCTTCGGCCGGGCGGCGGAGGTGTTCGGTGAAGCCGAGCCGGGCCGGGACGGCGGCGCTGGCGTGGTTGGCCGGGTCGTGGACTATCTCGACGCAGTCGACGCCGGGCAGCAGGAAGGCCTGCTCGACCAGCGCGCGGGCGCTGCGCGTGGCCACGCCCCGGCCGGTGACGGCGGGGTGCAGCCAGTACCCGATCTCACGGCAGTTCTCAGGGGTGTCGTCGTGCCGGAACAGCCCGCAGGTGCCGACCATCGCCCCGTCCAGCAGGATCGCATAGCTGCACTGCTCACCGCTCTCCCAGAGCTCCGCACGTCGGGCCAGGAATCCGGTGGTCCGGGCCAGACTGTGTTCGGCGACCCAGGGCATCCAGGGCCGCAGGTGCTCCAGCGACTCCTCGATGACCCGGAAGAGCTCCGGAAGGTCCGCCTCACCGTCGAAGCGACGCAGGGTGAGGTCATCCAGTGTGATCACCGGCTGGGGAAGGTCCATCCCGAGATGATCGTATGCGGGCGCTTACGGTGGCAACGGGTTTCGGAGCACTTGATCCCAACACGACGGCGGGGTCCCGGCCGTAAGCTGCCGCGATGACGAACCAGTCGGATTTCGGCGTGCCGTTGGGCCGGTTGCTCGATCACCGGAAACTAGATGCCGGCTCGGTCGCCACCCGGGCCGGGATCGCGGAGTCCGGGCTGCGGGCGGTGCTCGGCAGTACCGCACCGGAACCGGAGCTGCTCCGGGCGCTCGCGCCCGCGCTCGGCCTGCAGACCGTCGACCTCTTCGCTCTCGCGGGAGTTCCGCTACCGGAGGACCTTGCGCCTCTGGACGCACAGGCCGGGCGGCTGGTCCCTCACCTCGTGAGCCTCGCCGTGTCGCTGCCTCCCTAGCGCAGGGCTCAGCTACTGGAGCACGCCCGGTCACTGCCGCAGGAGCGCCGCACGGCACCCGTCCCCGAACCCCCGCCGTTCGAACGGTACGAACCGAGCTTCGGCGCCGCGCTCCTGCACATGCTGGCCGGCCGGAACCTGGGCTGGGTGAATTCGGCCAAGGTCCTGTATTGGGTGACCGGTCTATACGTGTCCGCGGCCACGATCGGTGGGGTCGGGCGCGGGGTCGTGGAAGTAACGCGCGATCTGCTGGCGGACTTCGCGATCGTGCTCGGCATCCCGGCCGACGAGCTGCTCGCCATGGCCGGTCCTGTCCGCGAGCGCAACGACGAGTTGGGGACACGGGTCCAATGGCTACACTCGGCCGGGCCCGATATGGCCAAACTGATCCTGGAACTCAGGCGACTGACCGCTGATCAAGTCCGACGCCTCGGCGTCGAAGCGGAAGCCTGACCGTGGTGACCCGGGGCGCGCGCATGTACCCGTACCCGTCGTGCTTCTTGATGACCTCGACCTCCTTGTCCCCGGCGGCCTTCGCGCAGGCCTGGGACAAGTGGGCATGACAGAACGGTGGTTGGTGTGCGCGCTGTGGTGTTCGAGCGGTACGGGGAACAGGCTGAGGTACGCGAAGTGGCCGATCCGGTGCCGGCCGTCGGCGGGGCGGTGGTGCGGGTCGAGGCGACCGGGCTGTGCCGGAGCGACTGGCACGGGTGGATGGGCCACGATCCGGACATCGTGCTGCCGCACGTGCCCGGCCACGAACTGGCCGGGGTGGTCGAGGCGGTGGGCTCGGGAGTCTCCCGCTGGCGACCCGGCGACCGGGTCACGGTCCCGTTCGTCTGCGCGTGCGGGAGCTGCGCCGAATGCGCGGCCGGTCAGCACCAGGTGTGCGCCCGGCAGACGCAGCCCGGGTTCACGCACTGGGGATCCTTCGCCGAGTACGTGGCGCTGGAGCACGCCGACGTGAACCTCGTGGCCGTGCCCGAGGAGCTTTCGTACGACACGGCGGCCGGGCTCGGCTGCCGGTTCGCTACGGCCTTCCGGGCCGTGGTCGCACAGGGCCGGGTGGCTCCGGGCGAGTGGGTCGCGGTGCACGGCTGCGGCGGGGTGGGGCTGTCGGCCGTGATGATCGCGGTGGCGGCGGGGGCACGGGTGGTGGCCGCGGACACCGCGCCGGGGGCGCTGGAACTGGCCCGGGGGTTCGGCGCCGCGCACTGCGTGGACCCGGCGCGGGGCGATACGGCAGAGGCGGTGCGGGAGCTGACGGGCGGCGGAGCACATCTGTCGCTCGACGCCCTGGGGTCCCCGGCGACGGCGAGGGCATCGGTGGCGGGGCTGCGCAGGCGCGGACGCCACGTACAGGTCGGACTGCTGCCCACGGCGCAGGGGGCCACGGCGCTGCCGATGGAGCGGGTCATCGGGTGGGAGCTGGAGATCCTCGGCAGCCACGGAATGGCTGCGCACGCGTACCCGCCGATGATGGAACTGGTCCGCTCCGGGGCACTGCGGCCGGATCTCCTGGTCACGGCCACGATCCCGCTGGACGCGGCGCCGGCCGCACTCGCCGCGATGGGTACGGCGCCCGGGCGCGGGGTCACGATCATCCGGCCGGGGGCCGTGGCGGGGGACTGAGCCCCACTACCCTCCTACGCCCCCCTCGCACGCCCGGCCCGTCCGGGAAGGTCAGACCACAGGGGGCTTGTGGTGTGGGGAAACGCGTGGCTACAGTCGTGGGTTTGACGGGGGTATAAAAGCAAAAGGGACACCACCCCGCCCCCAAGGGATCGAGACCCACTAACCCACAACACCCCCCCCCCCCCCCCCCGGCCACGA
>NZ_JBHYVM010000036.1:56425-91126 GCF_042750105.1 Streptomyces sp. NPDC059443
TGGGTGTGGTGTGGGCACCCGGGTGGATACCGTTTTTGATTACACGTGTAATCAACGACTACGCGAAGCCTCCCCTGCCGCATTGGAAGAGCCTCAATGACGCAATCTCCTCCCGCCCCTGCCCCAGCTTTCGATATGGCGGATATGACGTGGCCGCCTCCGCCGTTCCAGGTGCCGGTGATACCGGTGACGGACGCGGACGGTGTGCGTCACTTCCATGGGGTGACGTATGCAACGACGCCGGGTTTCCGGCCGCGGTTGTTGGATGTGCGGGTTCCGGCGGGTGAGGGTCCGTTCCCGGTGGTGGTGTGGATCCACGGGGGCGGCTGGCTGGACGGCGACCGGCGTTACCCGCCGCCGACGGTGCCGGTGGAGCTGCTCCACGGCACGGTCACGGCGGCGGGTCTGGCACTCGTGTCGGTGGATTACCGGCACAGCCTGGAAGCACCGTTCCCGGCTCAGTTGCACGATGTGAAGGCCGCGATCCGCTACGTCCGCAAGTTCGCAGCAGTCCTGGGCGTGGACGGGGACCGGATCGGGGTGTGGGGCGAGTCCGCGGGCGGCCACCTCGCCGCCCTCGCCGGCCTCACCGGCCCCCACAGCACCGACGCGGAGGCCCTGGAAGGCGCGCACGGCGTCGGCTCCGGTCCCACGGGTGTGATGGCGGTCGTCGACTGGTACGGGGTCTCCGACCTGACCACCCTCGCCGACCACCCCATGCCGGTGCCGGCCGGGATGGACTTCCCCGACCCCTACACCGCCCTGCTAGGCGGCACCGAAACCGAGCGCCCCGCGCTCGCGAGGGCGGCGAGCCCGGTCACCTACGCCACCCCGGGATCCACCCCGCCGCCGTTCCTCCTCATCCACGGGACCCAGGACGGGCTGGTCCCCTACAGCCAGAGCGAACAGCTCGCCGAAGCCCTCACCCGGGCCGACGGCCAGGCCACCCTGCGGCCCGTCGAAGGCGCCGACCACATCTTCCTCGGCTCCCCCGACATCGAAGCCATCGTCACGGAATCCGTCACCTTCCTCACCCACCACCTCACCACCTCGCCCGTCGGGCACCGAGGGGGGCGCGGACCCCCCCCGCGCCCCCTTCGCGCCACCCCGGCCCCCTCCCCACACCCCAAGCCCCGCGAAAGGCAGCACGTCATGTCCACGATCCCCGCCACCCCCTCCGCCAGACCCGACGCACGTCACGCCGTGGCGGACACGGGCCTCCGGCGCACCGGCATCCTCGGGCTCGCGCTGCTCGGCTCCGCCGCCGCGCTCGGGCTCGTCGTGCGGCGGGACGTGGTCCACCCGCCCTTCCAGGGGCTGGACGATCGCTGGCTGTCGTGGATGGGCGGACCGCACGAGGGGCTCTACTCCGCGGTCGCCTCGGTACTGAACTGGTTCGGCGGCCCGCTGGGGGTCGTCGTACCGCTCGCCCTGCTGATCTTCCTGCTCGTCCGCCGCCGCTGGGCGTCCGCGGGCTTCCTGTTCGCCGCGTACATGGCCGGCAGCATGCTCGTGGTCCAGAGCCTCAAGTATCTGGTGGACCGGCCGCGCCCGGCTCACCCCCTCGTCCGGGTCGACCACGGCTCCTTCCCCTCGGGTCACGCGGCCGGGGCGGCCCTCCTGGTGGTCATCGTCGGAGCGGTGCTCGTTCCGGCCGCCCGGCGCCGGGCGTGGTGGATCGGCGGCGCCGCCTTCACCCTCGCGATGATGTGGAGCCGTACGTGGCTGCACGCGCACTGGCTCAGCGACACCGTCGCCGGGGCGATGGCCGGAGCCGGAGCCGGGCTGATCGTCTGGTGGATCTGCGCCCCGGCGCTGGCCCGCGAGGCGCAGCGCATCCGGCGCCTCGGGAAGGCCGTGGAGCCGGAGCCCGCCGCCCGGTGAGCGGACGGTAGGCGGGCGACGAACGAACAGTTACACGCGTTACCCGGTTCGCCTCGTCCGGAGCCTGCGGCCCAGCCCCAGGCCTGCCAGTGTCACGGCCCCGACGGCGCCCGCGATCGTCAGGATCCAGACCGGAATCCCGCCGGCCGTACGCAGTTCGTCGTTGTACTCGACCTGGCGGTACGGGGTGTCCGCGGCGGCGGCGCGCAGTTCGTGGTCCCCGTCGATCCGGGACGGGACGGGGAAGCTCTGGTCGATCGCCGTCAGGAACACCGGTGCCGTGCCGGCCAGTCCGGCGACCGGACCCGTCGGCGTGATCCGCCCGGCGAAGGTCACCTCGGGCGTGTTGCCGCCGATCGGGGAGGCGGGCTCCATGCGGTGGTCGGCCAGGATGTACAGGCCCAGGGACTGGGCGCTCTTGGCCAGCCGGGACAGGCGCATCGGGTACACGAGCCGGTCGCTGTCGAAGCGGATCAGGAGCGGGTCCAGGCTGCCGCGCAGGATGGCGCCCTCCTCCCGGGGTACGAGGCGCACGGCTACGTACTCCCAGCGCTGGTCCACGTACGGCTTCAGCTCGGTGGACAGCCCGTCGGGGAGTTTGAAGCCGTTGGCCTCCAGCCAGTTGCGCAGCGCCTCGGGGTCGGTCGCCGTCAGGCGGGCGACGTCGAAGTCGCCGAGCCGCTCCCGGCCCACGACGCCGACCCGGGCTTCGCCGGCTCCCGGCGGCGGGGCTCCGGCGACGTCCCGGCCGGCGGAGGCGAAGGGCCAGTCGCCGTGGCGGGGCCAGAAGTAGCTCCGGGTCCGGTACTCGGGCGCGGTCAGCTCGACCAGTTGCGAGAACAGGCCGGCGTCGCCCAGGGTCACCGTGGCCCGCCCCGGCACCGGCATGATCCACGCGGCCCGTTTGGCGTCGCCGCCGACCGTGAACCGCATAGCGATCTGTTCGGTCCGGCCGTCCCAGCGCACCACGGAGGCCTCCCGGGAGACCCCGATCCGGCCGTCGGCTCCCGGGATCATCGCCCCGCAGCCGCAGGCGTAGGCGGGGCCGATCAGGGATCCCAGCTGCGTCGCGAGCAGCGCGAACAGCAGCACCCCGACTCGCCTTCGCATCCGCGAGGCGGCCCATCCGGTCTTCCGCCAGGTCTTCCATCCGGCTTTCGGCCAGGCCCTCCGCTCGGCTCTCTGCCTGGTCTTCCGGCCGGTCAGCAGCCCGGTCTTCCCCATACTCGTCCCCATGCGCTGTCAGACGACGGCCTTCCGGATCCGGTTCCGCCGTTCCCGTCCGTCTCGGCATGCGCACTCGCCCCGCCCCGACCGGCCCGCGCGGCCACCCGTCCTACCGGGCCCGCCCGTTCTCCCCGGCCCGCCCCGCCGGTTCCGGCGGTTCCGGCGGTTCCGGCCACCTGTTCGCCATCCGCCCGTCACCCGGTCCTGTCACCATGCGGGCAGCCCAGAGTTGTATATACAACTTTCCCGGACGATTGACGATGACAGGAGACCGATGTCCGCGACCGCGACCGCGATCACCCGCCCGCCCGCTCCCTGGCTGCGCGACAACTGCCCCTGCGCCGACTGCCGCGATCCGCGCACCGGCCAGAAGCTGTTCCAGATCACCGAGCTGCCCGCCGGCCTCGCCGTCGGTTCGGTGCGCGAGGCGGCGGCCGCCGACGGCGGGCCCGGCTGGGAGGTGGTCTGGCAGCCGGACGGCCACCGCTCCGTGTACGCGGCCGAGTGGCTCGACGCCCACGCCCCCGACGGGGCCGGGGCCAAGGCCGGGGCCGGCGGCCACGCAGGAGACGGCCGGACCGAGGCGGACAAGGAGCTGTGGGCGGCCGGGGACCTGGCCGGGCGGATCCCGGAGGCCCGCTGGGACTCGTACATCAGCTCCCGCGAGGTCCGCGAGCGAGCCCTGGACAGTGTGGTCCGGCTCGGTTTCGTACTGCTGCGGGACATGCCGTGCCGGGACCGGATGGTGCTGGACGTGGCACGCACCTTCGGGTTCGTCCGCGAGACGAACTACGGGGAACTCTTCGAGGTCCGCGTCGAGGCCGACCCCAACAACCTCGCCTTCACCGGCGCCCGGATCACCCCGCACACCGACAACCCCTACCGGGACCCGGTGCCGACCCTGCAACTCCTTCACTGTCTGCGCAACGAGGCCCGGGGCGGGGACTCCGGGCTGGTCGACGGCTTCCACGCGGCCGCGCTGCTGCGCGAGCGGGAGCCGGAGGCCTTCGAGGTGCTGACCCGGGTGCCGGTGGAGTTCGCCTTCGCCGACGCGCGCACCGAACTGCGGGCCCACCGGCCGCTGATCGGGGTGGACCCGCTCGGACGCGTCCGCGAGGTCCGCTTCAACAACCGTTCCATCTCCACCCTCCACCAACCGGCCGCCGTGCTGGAGGAGTTCTACGCCGCCTACCGCCTCTTCGGCGAACTGCTGGAGCGGCCGGAGCTCCGGTTCGACTTCCGGCTCGCCCCCGGCGACTGCGTGGTCTTCGACAACACCCGCCTGCTGCACGCCCGTACGGCCTTCGCCGAATCGGGCGGCCGTCACCTCCAGGGGACCTACGCCGACCTCGACGGCCTCCTCTCCACCCTTGCCGTCCTGCGCCGCGAAGGAGCTTCCGCGTGAACACCGCCGATACCACCGACAGCGTGGACGAAGCCCTCGACCCCATCGACGAGCTGGCCCGCCTCTTCGAAGGCGAGGGCAGCGCCGAGTACTTCGGCGAGGCCGTCACCCAGGCCGGCCACATGCTCCAGGCCGGCGCCCTCGCCGAGGCCGCCGGGGCCCCCGCCCACCTGGTGGCGGCCGCACTGCTGCACGACATCGGGCACTTCCACGGGACGGTGACCGGCCGCGATCTGATGGAGGGCGGCCTGGACAACCGGCACAGCCACACCGGGGCCGACTGGCTCGGCCGGTGGTTCGGGCCGGAGGTGACCGAGCCGGTCCGGCTGCACGTGGCCGCCAAGCGGTACCTGTGCACGGCCGAGCCGGGCTACTTCGAGCTCCTGTCCGAGGCGTCCGTCCACACCCTGCGGGTCCAGGGCGGCCCCATGACCGCCGAGCAGGTACGCGAGTTCGAGGCGCTGCCGGGTGCGGCCGACGCGGTGGCCGTCCGGCGCTGGGACGAGCAGGCCAAGGACCCGGAGATGGCCACGCCCGGCTTCGGCCACTTCCGCCCGTTGCTGGAGGAGCTGCTCGTCAGGAGCTGAGCCGGCCGGTCAGGAGCCGAGCCGGCGGCCCAGGGCGCTGGCGGCCGTGGTGTGCACCGTGAAGGCCACCGTGCCCGGCAGGTACCGGTCCTGCGACCACTCCACCGGGATCCCCGCCGGGTCGGTGGACCGGCGCCGCTCGCGCAGCAGCGCGTCCCCGACCCGGCAGCCCAGCAGTTCCGCGTCGTCCCGGTCCGCCGCGGCGATGTCGATGGCGTGCTGGGCGTCGGTGAACAGGACTCCGTGCACGGCGAGTTGCTCGGAGTACGAGACCGTGTCCAGCGGCATGGCCGCGACCAGGGCGCCGACCGCCTCCGGGTACGTGGTCCGCTCCACCATCACCGGGGCCCCGGACAGGGTGCGCAGCCGCAGCACCCGGTGGACGGGGGCGCCCGCGTCGATCCGCAGCTGCTCCGCCTCCTCGGCGTCGGCCTCGCCCCGCTCCACGGAGACGGTCCGGCCGCCCGGCTCCTCCCCCAGCGAGCGGGCCCACCGGGTGAAACTGCGGAGCTCCGCGACTCCCCCGGACTCCCCCGGGCCGCCGCCGAGCACGACCCGGCGGGTGCCGCGCCGCGAGGTGATCAGCCCGTCGGTGCGCAGCGCGGCGAGCGCCTGGCGCACCGTACCCCTGGACACGCCGTAGCGGCGGGCGAGTTCGTCCTCGGCGGGCAGTCGCGCGCCGGAGCCGTACTCGCCTGCCGTGATGGCGGTCCGCAGGGCCGCGGCGACCTTCAGGTAGAGCGGCGTCCTGCGTCCGGTGCCGCTGTCGGTGCCCGTGCCGGTCTCGGTGTCGCGTGGTGCCTCGTTCACGGGTCCAGCCTTTCATGATCCCGGGCGGCCCGGCCGGACAAGGCGAAAGACCCGGCAGGTCGGGACGTTTCGCCCGGTATTCGGATGATCCGCGTCGTCTAAATTCGAGCCATGACCGAAACGACCGGCGGTCCGACAGACGGGGACGTCCACCGGGCCCTGGCCGTACCGTCACGACGGCGCCTCGTGGCCCTGTTGCGGGAGGCGGGAGGCGCGCTCGGCGCGGCCGAACTCGCCGCCGCCGCCGGACTTTCCGTCGCCACGGTCCGCCACCACCTGACGGCGCTGACCGAGGCCGGTCTCGTACGGGCTTCCGCGCGGCCGGGCCGTCCCGGCCCGGGGCGGCCTTCGCTCGGCTGGACGGCGGTTCCCGTGCCGTCCGCGGAATCCGGCGACGCCCCCTACCGGGAGCTCGCCGGGGCGCTGGCCACCGCCCTCGCAGGCGATGCCGGGCGGGCCAGGGCCGCGGGACGCGACTGGGGCCGGGCCCTGGCCGTTCCCGGGGCGGAGCCCGGCGAGCGGGTGGCCGCCCTGGCCGCGCGGCTCGGCTTCGACCCGGAGCCTCGGGCCGACGGGCGGGTGCTGCTGCACGGGTGCCCGTACCGCGTCATGGCCCGTGCCCGGCCCGAGGTGATCTGCTCGGTCCACCAGGGCGTGCTCGACGGCCTGTTGGAGGGCACCGGCACCGAGGCCGTGCTCCATCCCTTCCTCTCCCCCGGGCTCTGCTCGGTGGAGCTGCACACCGATTCGTAGAGGAACCATCCATGTTCGGCATGACCATCGACACCACCCCCGACACCGCCGGCCGTCCGGT
Source organism: Streptomyces sp. NPDC059443 (assembly GCF_042750105.1). NCBI lineage: Bacteria > Bacillati > Actinomycetota > Actinomycetes > Kitasatosporales > Streptomycetaceae > Streptomyces > Streptomyces sp. NPDC059443. The sequence continues at coordinate 63,153 of NZ_JBHYVM010000036.1, forward strand.
GCTGCGCCTCGACCCCGAGGGCGGGCCGTTCCGCGAGCTCGCGGCGGTACGGATCCAGGTGCCGGCCGGCGGCACCATTCCGGCGCACGGGCACGGGGCTTCGGAGCTGCTGCTCACGGGCGTCGCCGGGACGGTGGAGGCCTCGTGCGGCTGCGGGGCCAAGACGGTGACCCCGGGCACCTTCGCGATGCTCCCGGCCGGGAAGGAGATCACCCTGGCCAACCACGGCACCGAGCCGGCCACGGTCCTCGCCGTCTTCTCGCAGAGCGAGTTCACGGAGAGCCTGCCGCGCGGCGCGGCGAAGGGCTGCGGCTGCCAGGGCCACGGTCACTGACCCCGGGCCACGGGAGGGGGGCGGCTCTGGACCGGCCAACGGCCTGATCCCATACTTCTCCCGTGAGAACCACGGAGAAGCAGCCCCGCACCAGTCCCCTGGTGCCCGACACGGTCGTCCGGGAGATCGCCCGGCACGGCTGGGACTCCGTCACGTGCGGCTGCGGCCGCCCGGCCGGGCATCTCGCGGACACCCTGTGGGACGCGGCCGAGGGACACCCGGCCGCGTTCCACGCGCTGGAGGGCCATGCCTTCCACGCGGGCGGGCTGCGGCCGCCCGCCCCGGCGGTGTGCGGGGTCCTGATGGCGGTCTGGTCCGCCGGGCCGCCCCGCCAGTCGACCCGCGAGGCCCTGCTGTGGGCGCTGCTGCGGCTGCTCGGCTGCGAGGACGACGGAACCTCCCACGAGGCGGGCCTGTACGGCCAGTGCGCGGCGCACATCCGGACGGCCCTGCCGGGCCTGCGCGGGGCGGCGGCCCACCGCCCCGACTCCGTATCGGCGGCCTACGCGACGGGCATCCTGCGCCTCCTCGACCTGGCCGACTGATCCCGGGGCCGCGGAGCCGAGGTCACCCCTGCGCGCACGGAGAGCCGACCGGCGTCGGCGTCATGCTCCCCGCGGAGCGGACAGGCAGGCCCGCAGGGTGTCCGGAGTGACCTCGGTCAGGGAGCGCGCGAAGGTGCGTACCGGGGAGGCCGGTACCGGCAGGAGCGAGGGGACCACCAGGAGCCCGCAGCCGGCGGCCTCCGCCGAGGCGGCTCCGTCCGGGGAGTCCTCGACCGCCACGCACGCCTCCGGCGCCGCGCCCAGCCGCTCGGCGGCCACCCGGTACGGGTCCGGGTGCGGCTTCGTCAGGGCCGTGTCGTCGGCGGACATGGTGAAAGCGAAGGGGACGTGGGCCAGCGAGCCCCCGACCACCGAATCCACGACCACCCGCGGCGAGGCGCTGACCAGCGCGAACGGTACGCCTTCGGCCTCCAGGGCGGTCAGCAGCCGCTGCGCCCCGGGCCGCATCGGCGCCCCCTCCTCGACCCGGCGGAAGAAACTCCCGGTCAGGGCCTCGGCCACCGCCGCATGGTCGCCCGCACGGGAGACCCGTACGAGGTGCGCGGCGGTGTCCTCCACCGCCCGGCCGACCACCTCGGGGGCGTCCGCCTCGGTCAGGGCGTAGCCGAGGCCGGTCGCTATCTCCTCGGTGGTCCGCCACCACAGCGTCTCGGTGTCGACGAGGGTGCCGTCCATGTCGAAGAGGACCGCGGCGAGTTCGCTCACGAGCCGGTCCCGGCGGCGACTACCGCTCCGGCGGCTGCTGTCGCCGCGACGACGAGGACGGGGCGTTCGGCCAGGCCCACGGCCGCCCGCGCACCCGGTACGAGGGCTCCGGCGTCGCGCGAGGGCAGGTCCGCCTTGACCCGGGTGCCGCCGGGCAGGTCCAGGTGGAGCCGGGTGACCGATCCGAAGAACGAGGCCGACACGACGGTCGCCGTGCCCTCAGCGCCCTCGGCGGCTGCCACCACCGTGATGTTCTCGGGGCGTACGAGGACCTCGACGTCCGAGGTCGCGGGCACCGGGCCGTCTACGGGCAGCCGGGAGCCGGCCACCTCCACGGTCCCGGAGCCGGTCAGCCGCCCGGGGAGCCGGTTCATGGTGCCGACGAACTCGGCGACGAACGGCGTCGCGGGGCGCTCGTACAGCTCGGCGGGGGCGGCGCACTGCTCCAGGCGGCCCGCGTTGAGCACGGCGACCCGGTCGGCCATCGACAGGGCCTCCTCCTGGTCGTGCGTGACGAACACGGTGGTGATGCCCAGCGAGAGCTGGAGGCGGCGGATCTCCTCGCGCAGGTTGGCCCGTACCTTCGCGTCGAGCGCGGAGAGCGGCTCGTCGAGCAGCAGGACGCGCGGGCGCAGGGCGAGGGCGCGGGCGAGCGCGACGCGCTGCTGCTGGCCGCCGGACATCTGGTGCGGATAGCGGTCGCCGTGGTCGGGCAGGCCGACCAGGTCGAGGAGTTCGGCGGCGCGCTCGCGCCGCTGGGCCGCGCCGACCTTGCGGACGCGCAGGCCGAAGGCGACGTTGTCGCGGGCGCTGAGGTTCGGGAAGAGGCTGTACGACTGGAACACCATTCCGGCGTCGCGGCGGTTGGCCGGGACGCGGGTGATGTCCTGGCCGTCCAGGAGGACTTCGCCGGAGTCGGGCTGCTCGAAGCCGGCGACCACGCGCAGTGCGGTGGTCTTGCCGCAGCCCGACGGGCCTAGGAGGGCGACGAGTTCGCCGGGCTCGATGGTGAGGTCGAGTCCGTCGAGGGCGACGGTGGAGCCGAACGCACGGCGCAGGCCGCGGAATTCGACGCGCGCCCCGGCGGGGGCCGCTTCGCCGTCCGACGGCTTCCTGGCCTCGGGAAGGGTGAGGGACATGCGGGTCAGGACTCCTTGCCGGAGGTGCGGGAGGTTCGGGAGGTGGCGGCTGCCGGGGACACCGTCGCGGGGGCGGTACCGGCCCGGGAGAGGAGGAGCAGGAGCAGCCAGGTGATGAGGAGGCTGAGGATGGAGACGGCCACGGACATGCGGGCCTGGGCTCCGGAGATGGACACGATCCACACGGCGAAGGGCTGGAAGCCGAGCAGCGTGGCGATGGTGAACTCGCCGAGCACCAGGGCCAGGGTGAGGAAGGCGGCTCCGGCGAGGGCGGCCCGCAGGTTGGGCAGGAGCACGCGCAGGACCACGTACGGCCAGCTCGCACCGCAGCTGCGGGCGGCTTCGACCAGGGTCGGGACGTCCACGGCGCGCAGTCCGGCGTCGAGGGAGCGGTAGACGAACGGCAGCGCCAGGACCGTGTACGCGAGGACCAGGACCACGGGGAAGTCCGGGTTCTGGACGGCGAGGAAGGTCTGGTAGAGCGGGGTCTTCGAGAGGTGGTCGGGACCCCAGCGGAGCACGGTGGTGATACCGGTGACCAGGGCGATCGGCGGCACGACCAGCGGCAGCATGCACATGACCTCGACGACCGGGCGCAGCCTCGGCGAGCCGACGCGTACGGCGACCAGCGCGGGCACCGCCAGGAGCAGCGACAGCACGATGGTCGCGGCGGCCAGGCCCAGGGAGAGCATCAGGCTCTTGGTGAACCCTTCGGCGGAGAGCAGCTCGGTGTACGCCTCGAAGCTGATGCCCTGGCCAGGGACGTGCACGGTGAACACGAAGGAGGCGACGAGCGGGAGGAGGAAGTACGCGCCCGCGAGTCCGAGGACGGCTCCGCGCCACACCCGGGGGCGGGGGCGGGACCTACGGGGCTTGCGGGCCGCGGCGGGCGCGGAGCCCGGGGCCGTGGCGGCGCCGGGCGCCTCCCTGCCGGCCGCGTCGGACGTCGGGGTCATCGCAGCCATCGGGCGCTCCGTCGCTGGAGGGGCAGGTAGACCGCCATGACCAGGCCGGCGATCACGATCATGTCGAGGCCGAGCGCCAACGCCACGTTCTCCTGGCCGGTCAGCACGTTCCCGGACAGCGCGTCCGCGATCTTGAGCGTGACCAGCGGGACGGAGCCGCCGACGAGGGCCGCGGCCGTGGCGTGCGCGGCGAAGGCGGTGCCGAAGAGCAGCACGAACCCGCCGAGCAGGGAGGGCGCGAGGACGGGCAGGCCGACGTGGCGCCAGAACTGCCATCCGCTCGCCCCGTTGTTCTGGGCGGCCTCGCGCCACTGCGGGCGCAGTCCGTCCAGCGCGGGGACGATCACCAGCACCATCAGCGGGGTCAAGAAGTAGAGGTAGACCACGGTGAGGCCGGTGAAGGTGTAGAGGCTCCAGCCCAGACCGGTGAGGTCGGCGAGCTGGGTGACGACTCCGGAGATCCCGACGGTGGCGATGAACGCGAAGGCGAGCGGTACCCCGCCGAAGTTGGCGAGGACGCCCGAGGCGGTCAGCGCCGCGCCGCGCAGGGCTTGCGAGCGGGAGGTGACCACGGCCTGCGCGATCAGGACGCCCAGCACGCCCCCCACCAGTGCGGTGAGGGAGGAGAGCTGGACGCTGCCGATGAGCGAGCCGAGGTACGGGCCCTGGAGGGAGCGCGCGAGGTGCTCCCCGGTCAGCGAGGTGGCGCCGGTCGCCGGGTCGGTACGGGTGACCGCGCCGAAGGCGATGGCGCCCAGCGGGATGCCGAAGCAGAGCCCGGTGAAGGCGAGGAGGGGGAGGGCGGCGAGCCAGGTGCGCGGGCCGCGCCGCCGGCGGCTGGTGGTGCCGCCGGCGGTCCCCGTCGTGTGGGGGGTGGTGGTGGCGGACATCAGCTGAGGGCCTTGTCCCACTTCTCGGCGAGGGTGGCCTTGGCCTTGTCGAGCTCCGCGGAGGCCGGGAAGTTCGGGGTGCCCTGGACCTGCGGGAGCTTGGTGACGGCGTCCTTGTCGACGGTGCCGTCCTGGGTCATGACGGGGAGCAGCACGGGGCGGGCGTGGCCCTTGAGCCACAGGTTCTGGCCCTCGGTGCTGTAGAGGAACTCCATCCACAGGCGGGAGGCCGCGGGGTGCGGGGCGTCCTTGTTGACGGCCTGGGAGTAGTACTGGGCGTAGACGCCGTCGGTGGGGATGGCGACCTTCCAGTCGACGCCCTTGCCCTTGAACTGCTCGGCGTAGCCGGCGTTCAGGTAGTCCCAGTCGATGGAGATGGGCGTCTCGCCCTTCTCGACCGTGGCCGGGGTGGACTCGACGGGGATGAAGTTGCCGCTCTTCTTCAGCGCGCCGAAGAAGTCGATGCCGGGCTGGATGTCGCCGAAGGAGCCCTTGTTGGCGAGGGCCGCCGCGTAGACGCCGCCGAAGGCGGAGCCGGACTTGGTCGGGTTGCCGTTGAGGGCGACCTTGCCCTTGTACTCGGGCTTGGTCAGGTCGGCGAAGGACTGGGGGCAGTTCGGGATCTTGGCGGCGTCGCAGCCGATGGAGACGTAGCCGCCGTAGTCGTTGTACCAGCGGGCGTCCGCGTCCTTCTGGGAGCCGGGGATCTTGTCCCAGGCGGTGACCTTGTACGGGGCGAAGAGGTTCTCGCCGGCGCCGCTGCGGGCGAAGGCGATGCCGAGGTCCAGGACGTCGGGGGCGCGGGTCTGGCCCTTGCGGGACTTGACCGCGGCGACCTCGTCGGCGCTGGAGGCGTCAGGGTTCTCGGCGCTGATCTTGACCTTGGGGTACTTGGCCTGGAACGCCTTCTGGATCTCGCCGTAGTTCGCCCAGTCCGCGGGCAGCGCGATGACGTTGAGCTGGCCCTCCTTCTCGGCGGCCGCGACGAGGCCTTCCATGCCGCCGAAGTCGGCGACGGAGGTGGCGGAGCCGGGCTGGGTCTTGGCCTTGCCGTCGGCGGTCTTGCCGGCGGGCTGGTCGGGTGCGGCACCACACGCGCTGAGCGTGGTGAGGACGGCGGCACTGAGCAGAACGGCCGCACCGCGACGAGCGGAGGAACTGAGCACGGTCTCTCCCGGAGACTGGATCCTTGAGGGGTTCACTTGTCTGAACAAGTTGACCCCAGTTCGCCCTGAGTCCCTGTACGTACGGTGAACGGAGGCTGTCGCTTGGTCCACGTCTCGACGAAGACCCGAATTGGCCGAATGCATTCGTGACAGGAGATGACCATGATGATCTTCGCGTCCCCGGCGCGGGCCCGGCTCGGCCCGGGCGCGGCCTAGGCTGATGGACGGCGCGCGGCGGGGACCTTCACACCAAGGGGGCACGGAAGAACATGGGCATGGCAACGGTGCGGTATCTGGAGATCGCCGAGGCGCTGCGCCGGTCGATCCTCTCCGGGGAGTACCCCGTGGGCGCCCAACTGCCCTCGGAGAGCGACCTGGCCGCGCAGTGGTCGGCCTCGCGCGGGACCGTCCGCCAGGCCGTGGCGACCCTCGCCGCCGAGGGGCTGATCGGCTCCCGGCAGGGCGCCCGCAGGATCGTCCTGCGCCACGAACGCAAGCACAGCTTCGGCGAACTCAACAGTTTCGCCCAGTGGGCGGAGGGGGTCGGCCACCAGGCGGCCAGCCGCTTCCTGTCGCGCACCCGCCGCCCGGCCACCGCCGAGGAGGCGGACCGGCTGGCGCTGCCGCCCGGGACGGAGATCCTGGCCGTGCTGCGGCTGCGGCTGCTCGACGGGGAGCCCGCGATGGTCGAGCGGACCGCCTACGCCGACTGGGTCGCGGCGGCGGTCGAGGCGATGCCGGAGGACTGCCGGTCGGTGATGGACGGCCTGGCGAACGACTCCGGGATCACCGCCCATTACGGCGAACACCTGATCGACGCGCTCGCGGCCGGCAGCGAGGACGCCCGGCTCCTCGGAATCCGGCGCGGAAGCCCCCTTTTGCGCCAGCGGCACGTCTCCGCGACCCGGACGGGCCGCCCGATCGAGTGGTCGGACGACCGCTACCGGTCGGGCAGCGTCACCTTCAGTGTGAGCAACTCGGCAGTAGCAACCCCGCTGGGGCGCCGCGCCGGGGAGGGTTAGGCGGGGTCAGGCGGGGTCAGGCGGGTCGGAGCGCCGCCGCGGTCTCCGCGATGGCCCCCGGGAGCCAGTCCTCGACCCGGCCGAAGTCGAAGCCGAGGCCTGCCGCCCTGCTGTTGTCCATCGCGTAGGCACGGTCGAAGGAGAACGGCGAGGCGACGCCGACGGCCGGCCCACCGCCGCTCCCGCTCCCGCTCCCGCTCCCGCTCCCGCTCCCGCTCCCGACGATCCGGTAGCGCGGCGTCCGGCCGAGCGCCGCGCCGACGGCCTCACCCAGCCCGAGGACGTCCAGCTCCCCGTGCGAGGCGGCGTTCACCGGCCCGGTGAAGGACTGCTCCCCCGCCCAGTGCAGGAACCGCGCGATCTCGTGGTGGTGGATGAAGGAGGTCGGGTACGGGGCTTCGTGCACGTCCACCGGGTCCCCGGAGCCGATCCGCTCCACGTAGTGCGCGAGGCGCCCGGTGAACTCCGCCCGGCCGCCGCCGAGTACGTGCGCGGTGCGGACGGCGACGTGTGCGAAGGCGGGATCCTCCGCCAGGACGGCCTCCGCCTGCCGCTTGCCCTCGGCGTAGGCGAGCGCCTCGGGGGTGGGCGGCGCCGGGTCGTAGACCTCCATCGTCGAGGTCATCACGTAGCGCCCGGTCCGGCCGGCGAACGCGCGGCGGGCGATCCCGGCCTGGCGGGGTCGGTAGAGGACCTGGTCGAAGACGACGTCGAAGGTGCGCTCCCCCAACGCCGCGAGCAGCTGTTCCTCGTCGTCACGGTCGGCGGTCAGGTGGCCGACGCCCCGGGGCGGGGCGGCGGAACCCCGGTTGAGGACGGTCACCTCGTTCCCCGCGTCCCGCTCCAGGGTGACCAGTTGCCTGCCGAAGTAGCGGCTTCCGCCGATGACCAGAATCTTCTTCATGGCGAGGACTCTGCCCCTGTAGCGTCACCAGCGGAACTACCGGAAGACTGAACCCGTCGTAAGGGAAACTGATGATCGATGTGCAGCGGCTGCGCATCCTGCGCGCCGTGGCCGAGCACGGCAGCTTCAACAAGGCCGCCGGGGCACTGCTGTTGACCCCCTCCGCCGTCTCCCAGCACATCGCCGCACTGGAGCGCGGTCTCGGCCACCCCGTCGCCGTGCGCAGCACGCGCGGGGTCACGCTCACCGAGCCGGGCCGGCTCCTGGTGGAGGCGGCGGAGACGATATCCGCGGAGCTCGACCAGGTGCGCCACGAGATCGACCGGATCACCGCCGAGCGGCCCCGCCTGAGGATCGCCACCTTCACCAGCGGGGGCCGGCACCTGCTGCCGCGGGCGCTCCCGCGGTTCGTCGCCGCGCATCCCGAGGTGGAACTGACGGTGCTGGAGGCCGAGCCGGAGAACGCAGTGCCGATGGTGCGCGGGGGCGCGGCCGACCTCGCGCTCACCTACCACTTCGACGGGCCGCTGCCGCTGCGGGCGGGGGCCGCCCTCGACTGGATGCCCCTGATGGACGATCCGCTGTCGCTGGTCCTGCCGCGCGGCCACCGGCTGGCGGAGCGCGAGTCGGCGGATCTCGCCGAACTCGCCACCGACCGCTGGGTGCTGGGCTGCCTCAAGACGGAGGCGTACCTGCGCCGGTACGCGGAGCGGGCCGGCTTCGACCTCCAGGTGGCGGCGTCCACCACGGACTACTTCTTCGCGCAAACCCTCGTCGGCGCGGGCGTCGGCGTCGCGCTGATCCCGCACGTCTCACTGATCCCGCGCGTCTCGTCGACCCCGCACCTCTCCCCGGCGCCGCACGACACGGAGACCGCCGACGCCGTCTCCGTCGTACGGGTCCAACCGCCGCGCCCCGTCCGGCACATCGGGGTGGTGTCGCCACGCCGACGCCGACCGCTGCCGTACGCGCAGGCCCTGACCGAGGCCCTGTCCGAGGCGGCGAAGCGGTCAACCACCACCTGCTGCGCGGCCTCGCCACTCATCGCCCGCGCGGAGCGGGGCACGGGAACGGCGTAGAGCGGGCACGGACCGTGAGGACGCGGTCAGGGCGCGGGAGTCATCCCGGCGTCTCCGGTCTTCGGGTCGAGGGGCTCGCCCTTCGTGACGGTGACCGGGATACCGCCCGTGGCCTTCTCCAGGCGCGCCTTGAACTGCGGCGACGCGGCGCCCTCCTCGGTCGTGGTGACCTCCACCGACTCGCCGTTGCCACCGGAGAGGCTGTAGACCGGGAAGCCGGCGTCCACGCCGATGATCTTCGCGACGGCCGCGTCGAGGGTCCGCCGGGAGTACCGGCTCTTGTACAGATCGGCCAGGTCCGGATCCGCGCCCGGGTCGGCCGCGTGCGCCGCCGCCACCAGGAGGCGGCCGCGGGCCAGGTCGGTGACGCACAGGGCGACCCGGCCCGGCCTCCTGTCGACGATCAGAGTGGAGTACACGTCGGCGAAGGCGCCGCGGCCCTGTTCCCCGATGGCCTGGGCGAGGCGCTCGGCCTCGGGGGTGTTGGCCGGGGTGCCGTCGATCAGTGTGGGCGGGGCCGTCGGTGCGGCGGGGTCGGCCACGGGGCAGAACTCCACGACCCTGGGCGGCGGCCCGGCCCCCGGGCGATGCGGCCCGCCGCATCCGGCGAGCAGTACCGCCGCGGCGCTCACCGCCATGGCCACGGCCACGCTCGCTCTCCGGACCACAACGCCATTCATCCACAGGGTAGTTCGCTGCGCCATCGGTTCCCCCTCGTGCTCCGGTGCCGGATCGGCGGGACTAGGACGCACCGGCCGCTCCGCCGGTTCCCCGGGTCGCCGGACGCACACACAGGGACTGCCGGGTGTGTGTCCGGGCGCCATGGCCAGGGCGGGCCGGCGGTTCCTAGGGTCGGTCGGGTCGGCCCGGCCGCACCGGTCCGGTCGGACGGCCGGCGGCCGCGGGCCGGGCGGAGGAGGTTGTGCGATGGGTCTGGACAAGGAGGTCGCGACCGCGGCCGAGGCGGTGGCGGACATCCCCGCCGGGGCCTCGCTGGCGGTGGGCGGCTTCGGGCTGTGCGGGGTTCCGGGCGTACTGATCGGCGCGCTGCTGGAGCGGGCGGGGGTGACCGGCCTGGAGGTGGTCTCCAACAACTGCGGGGTGGACGACTGGGGCCTGGGGCTGCTGCTGCGCGAGGGCAGGATCTCCCGGATGACCAGCTCGTACGTGGGGGAGAACAAGGAGTTCGCCCGGCAGTACCTGAGCGGCGAGCTGGAGGTGGAACTGGTCCCCCAGGGCACGCTCGCGGAGCGGCTGCGGGCGGGTGGCGCGGGGATCCCGGCGTTCTACACGCCGGCCGGGTCCGGCACCCAGGTGGCGGAGGGCGGACTGCCCTGGCGCTACCGGGCCGACGGAAGCGTCGCGGTGGCCTCGCCGCCCAAGGAGCTACGGAGCTTCGGCGGCCGGGAGCACCTCCTGGAGGAGTCCATCACCACCGGCTTCGCCCTGGTCCGGGCGGCGGCCGGGGACCGCCACGGCAACCTCGTCTTCCACTCCTCGGCACGCAACTTCAACCCCCTGGCCGCGATGGCGGGGCGGATCACGATCGCCGAGGTGGAGGAGCTGGTCGAGCCGGGAGAGCTCGATCCGGACACCGTCCACCTGCCGGGCGTGTTCGTCCAGCGGGTGGTCCGCGTACGCCCCGGGGATCCGGCGGCCGAGCGGCGCGTCGAGCGCCGTACGGTCCGCACCGCCGCCCCGGCTTCGCACCCGGCGCCCGCCGGCCGCACCACCATCGACCGGGAAGGCGGCCAGTGACATGGCTCTTACGCGTGAGCAGATGGCGGCCCGCGCCGCCCGTGAACTGGCGGACGGTACGTACGTGAACCTGGGGATCGGGCTGCCGACCCTCATCCCCAACCACCTCCCTCCGGGGGTCGAGGTGGTGCTCCAGTCCGAGAACGGAATCCTCGGCGTGGGACCGTACCCGGCCGCCGACGCGGTGGACCCCGACCTGATCAACGCGGGGAAGGAGACGGTCACGGTGGCGGCGGGGGCCTCGTTCTTCGACTCGGCGCTGTCCTTCGGCATGATCCGGGGCGGGCACATCGACGCCGCCGTACTGGGCGCGATGCAGGTGTCCGCCTCCGGTGACCTGGCCAACTGGACGGTCCCGGGGAAGATGGTCAAGGGAATGGGCGGGGCGATGGACCTGGTGCACGGGGCGCGGCGGGTGATCGTGCTCATGGAGCACACCGCGAAGGACGGCACGCCGAAGCTCGTGGAGCGGTGCACGCTACCGCTGACGGGGCGGGCCGTCGTCCAGCGGGTGATCACCGATCTCGCGGTCGTCGACATCACCCCCGAAGGCTTCCTGCTGAGCGAACTCGCCCCGGGGGTCTCGCTGGAGGAGGTCCGGGCGGCGACGGGGGCTGAGCTCAGGGTGTCCGGGGCAGCCGCGTACTAGCAGCCGTCGGGCGGCTCCCGCAACCCCTGTGGAGCGGTCAAGCGGTGGCCGGATTGTGGCTCTCCATGCCATCCCGCCGTGGTCGGGGCCGCTTCTACGGTGACGGGCACCGCGGACCCCCGACGACGGGCCCGCGCACCGCCCGTCACCGAGGGAGCCGCCATGTCCCCGCGCCACACCCCACCCGAACCCCCGGCCCCGCCCCGCGCGCGAGGGCCCGTACGACTGCTCGTACGGCTCCTCGCGCTCGTGCTGCTGGCCGCCGGCTCCGTCCTGGCCGGGCCCGTCTCCCCCGCGCTCGCGGCCGTCCCGCTCCGGCAGGTCACCGGTTTCGGGGCCAATCCGGGGCAGCTGAACATGTACGTGTACCGGCCGGCCTCCCTTCCGGCCGACCCGCCGGTGGTGGTGGCCCTGCACGGCTGCACACAGAACGCCCAGACCTACGCCGACAACTCCGGACTGCCCGAACTCGCCGACCGCCAGGGCTTCGTACTGGTCCTCGCAGAGACGACCTCAGCGAACAACCCCAACAAGTGTTTCAACTGGTTCCAGACCGCGGACAACCGCCGCGGCCAGGGCGAGGCCGCCTCCATCCGGCAGATGGTCGCCTACGCCGCCTCCGCCTACTCCACCGACCCCGCCCGCACCTTCGTCACCGGCCTGTCGGCCGGCGGCGCCATGACCGCGGTGATGCTCGCGGCCTATCCGGACGTGTTCGCCGCGGGGGCGGTGGTGGCCGGGCTGCCCTACGACTGCGCCAAGGACAGCAGCCCCTACACCTGCATGAACCCCGGTGTGGACAAGAGCCCGGCCGCCTGGGCCCAGTTGGTCCGCGACGCGTACCCGGCCTGGACCGGTCCCTGGCCGCGGGTGGCGATCTGGCAGGGCGACTCGGACACCACCGTCGCCCCGCGCAACGCCGATGAGCTGCGCGACCAGTGGACCGCCCTGCACGGCCTGTCCCAGACCCCCGGCCGCACCTCGGCCATCGGTCCCGACGCCACCCGGCACGAGGAGTACCTCGCCGGGGACGGCACGGTGGCCGTCGAGGTCGACCGGGTCCCGGGCATCGGCCACGGCACCCCGGTCGATCCCGGCTCCGGTCCCGAACAGTGCGGGCACACCGGGGCCGCCTACTTCCTCGCCTCGATCTGCTCCAGCCACTGGATCTCGAAGTTCTTCGGCCTGGACGGATCCGCGACCGGCCCGGGCAGCGGCCTGCCGGCGCCCACCGGCCTGGCTTCGGCCGGGGTCTCCGACACCAGCGTCACCCTCACCTGGAACCAGGTCGCGGGCGCCGCCGACTACGCCGTGTACCGGGACGGGACCCTGGTCGGCGCCCCGGCCGCGCCCCCGTACACGGACACCGGCCTCGCCCCGGGCACGGGCCACGCCTACACCGTGGCGGCGCGCGACGGCGCGGGGGCTCCGGGCGCCCGCTCCGGGCCGGTCACGGTGAGCACGACGGGCGCGGCGGCGGCCTGCTGGAAGGCGAACAACTACCAGCAGGTACAGGCGGGTCGGGCCACCACCGACGGCAACTACGCCTACGCGAAGGGCTCCCACCAGAACATGGGCCTCTACAACGTCTTCCTCACGCACACGTTGAAGGAGGCGCCCGCCGGCTACTTCGTCATCGCCGACACCCAATGCCCCTGAGTCTCCCCCGACCCGCGAGACACGGGCCACGAACCGCCCCTCCGTCCCCTCGACCCGCCACCACCCTTCTGGAGGTCCCTCCATGCCACCGATGATCCGCTCCACCCTGGCCGTGGCCGCCACGACCGCCCTGGCCGCGGCCCTGCTGACGGGAGCCGCGCCGCCCCCGGCCGGCGCCGCCGGCTCCCACTGCGCCGGCCGCGCCCGGCTGCACGTACCGGGAGCCGAACGCCAACAAGCGGACTGCCTGGACGAGTTGACCACGGCGGGGACGGTGGCCTCCGGGCACACCGACCCGGCCGACTGGGCCGGACTCACCCCCAAGGACCTGGCCGTCCCCACCGGCGTGCCGGGAATCCAGATCGACGGCTACTTCCCCGACACCTCCACCACCAACACCAACCACGGCTGGAACCACGACGCGCAGTTCGTCATCCGCCTCCCCGACCACTGGAACGGCGGGCTCGTCGTCGCCGGTTCCCCGGGCGTGCGCGAGCAGTACGCCAACGACCGGGCCATCGGCGACTGGGTGCTCTCGCGCGGCTACGCCTTCGCCGCCACCGACAAGGGCAACACCGGGGTCTCCTTCTACCGCGACGGGCAGGCGCCCGGCGATGCCATCGCCGAGTGGAACACCCGGGTCACCCAACTCACCCGGGCCGCCCGCGCGGTCGTCGCGCAGCGCTACCACCGGCCCCCGTCCCGCACCCTCGCCACCGGCATGTCCAATGGCGGCTACCTGGTGCGCTGGCAGCTGGAGAACCACCCGGAGCTGTTCGACGGCGGGGTGGACTGGGAGGGCACGCTCTGGCGGGCCGACGGGCCGAACCTCCTCACCTTCCTGCCACCGGCGCTGGCCGCCTACCCCGTCTACGCGGCCGGCGGCCCGGGGGCCGAGCAGGCCCACACGGCCATGCTCGCCGCGGGCTTCCCGGCCGGCTCGGAGTTCCTGTGGCCCTTCCACCACAGCTACTACTGGGACCTCACCCAGCGGATCTACCGCGAGGAGCTGGACCCGGGGTTCGACGGTGCGACCGAGGCCGGGACCCCCTTCTGCGCGCCGGGCACCCCGGCCTGCGACGCCGACTACGCATACGGCGAGCGCCCCGCGCAGGTGCACGAGGCGGTCGCGAAGATCGCGCTCACCGGCCGGATCGGCAAGCCGCTGATCACCCTGCACGGAACCCTCGACGTCCTGCTCCCCATCTCCCGGGACTCCGACGTCTACGCCGAGATGGTCCGGCGGGCCGGCCGCGGCGCGCTGCTGCGCTACTACCGCGTCGAGGGCGGCACCCACGTGGACTCGCTCGTGGACGCCTTCCCCGACCGGCTGCGCCCCCTCACCCCCTGCCATCGCGCCGCCTTCACCGCGCTGGAGGACTGGATCGGCCGCGGGGTGCGTCCGCCGGCCGGCCACACCGTCCCCCGGGATCCGGCGGCCGACCGGGCGACGCTGCTGACCAGCTGCCCCCTCGGCGGCTGACGGCGCGGGCCCCGCACCCGCCATCCGCAGGGCGCCCGCATGGCGTCCGGCCCCATACCGGCCGAGCCGAGTATGGGGCGGGACACCGTGGGCCCCGCCCCGACCGCTCCCTACGCTTCGAGCCATGACGAGCGAATCTGCTTCTCCCCCGCAACTGCTGGGGCGCGTGGCCCTGGTGACGGGCGGCGCCAGCGGCATCGGCCGGGCCTGCGCCGTGGCCCTGGCCGAGGCCGGGGCCACCGTGCACGTGGTCGACATCGACGCGGCGGCGGCCAAGGCCGTCGCCGCCCTCGTGGGCGGGCAGGCCCACGAGGCCGATCTGGCCGATCCGGCCGCCATCGGGGAGCTGCCCCGCGCCGTCGACATCCTGGTCAACAGCGCCGGACTCCAGCACGTCGCCCCGATCACCGAGTTCCCGCCCGAGCGTTTCGCGCTGATCCAGCAGGTGATGGTCACCGCGCCCTTCCTCCTGCTGCGCCACGTGCTGCCGCACATGTACGCGGCGGGCTGGGGCCGGGTGGTGAACATCTCCAGCGTGCACGGGCTGCGCGCCAGCGCGTACAAGGCGGCGTACGTCGCGGCCAAGCACGCCCTGGAGGGGCTCAGCAAGGTCACGGCGATCGAGGGCGCCCCGTACGGGGTGACCAGCAACTGCATCAGCCCCGGCTACGTCCGCACCCCCCTCGTCGAGGGGCAGATCCTGGACCAGGCCGCCGCGCACGGCATCGGCGCGGGGGACGTCCTCTCCGAGGTGATGCTGACCCGGTCCCCGATCAAAAGGCTCATCGAGCCGGAGGAGGTCGCCGCGGCCGCCCTCTGGCTGTGCGGCCCGCACACCGGCTACGTCACCGGCTCCTCGCTCCCGCTGGACGGCGGCTGGGGCGCCAACTGACCCCGTCCGGGTGACACCCCGTGCGCCGCGGCGCGGGAGCGCGCCCGGGTTCCCGTACGGTCCCGCACGTGACCGATGCGAACAGCCCCGCCGCCGCGAACGATCCGACCGGTTCGAACGGTTCGAACGGTCCGAACGGTCCGGCCGACCCGGACAACCTGAACATCTCCACGGGACCCGGGGCGCTACGGGTCCTCGTCCTCGCGGGATCCTCCCGCGAGGGCTCCGTGAACACGCGGCTGGCGGCCCTCGTCGCCAGTCAGGTCGAGCGGTCGGGCGCCATCGTGGACCTGGCCCGTATCGGTGACTTCGCCATGCCCATGTACGACGGTGACGACGAGGCGGCCGAGGGCCCGCCGCCGGGAGCGGCGGCCCTGCGCGAGCGGCTGCTCGCGGCCCAGGCCCTCGTCATCGCCTCGCCCGAGTACAACGCCTCCGTGCCCGGGGTCCTGAAGAACGCCGTCGACTGGGTCTCGCGGTTCCGACCGCAGCCCTTCAAGGACAAGCAGACCCTGCTGGTGTCCGCGTCCCCCTCCATGGTCGGCGGGAACCGCGGGCTCTGGGCGCTGCGCGTCCCGCTCGAACACCTCGGGGCGCGGGTCTACCCCGACATGTTCAGTCTCGCCATGGCGCACTCCGCCTTCGGTGACGGCGGCGAGCTGACCGATCCGGGGCTGAACCAGAGGCTGGGCGACACCGTCGACTCCTTCCTCGCCCTGGCCGAGGCCGACACCCGCTACCTGTGCCTCCAGCGCCGCTGGTACGAGTTCCTCGGCGACGAGAGCAGTGCTCCCGTCACCCAGCGCGCCGAGGGCTGAGCAGGGGGCGCTTGTAGGGCCATAAGTCCCACGGGTTAGCATATGAGCGCCGCCTAGCTCGAAAGATAATTTCTGTGACTGTCAATGACGACGCGTTCACCAACTGGAAGAACCGCGAGGAGATCGCGGAGTCGATGATCCCGGTCATCGGGAAGCTGCACCGGGAGCGGGACGTCACGATCCTGCTCCACAGCCGCTCCTTGGTGAACAAGTCCGTGGTCAGCATTCTCAAGACCCACCGATTCGCCCGGCAGATCGACGGTGAGGAGCTCTCGGTCACCGAGACCCTGCCGTTCCTGCAGGCGCTCACCACGCTCGACCTCGGTCCCTCGCAGATCGACCTCGGCATGCTCGCCGCGACGTACGCGACCGACGAGCGTGGCCTCTCGGTGGAGGAGTTCACCGCCCTCGCCGTCGCCGGCGCCACGGGTGCCAACAAGATCGAGCGCGGCGACGGCCGCGACGTCGTCCTCTACGGCTTCGGCCGCATCGGCCGCCTCGTCGCCCGCCTGCTGATCGAGAAGGCCGGCTCCGGCAACGGCCTGCGCCTGCGTGCCGTCGTCGTCCGCGGCGGCGGCGAGGCGGACCTGGTCAAGCGCGCCTCGCTGCTGCGCCGCGACTCGATCCACGGCCAGTTCCAGGGCACGATCACCGTGGACGAGGCGACGAGCACGATCATCGCCAACGGCAACGCGATCAAGGTGATCTACGCCAACGACCCGTCCGAGGTCGACTACACGGCGTACGGCATCAAGGACGCCATCCTGATCGACAACACCGGCAAGTGGCGCGACCGCGAGGGGCTGTCCAAGCACCTGCGCCCCGGTATCGACAAGGTCGTCCTGACGGCTCCCGGCAAGGGCGACGTCCCCAACATCGTGCACGGTGTCAACCACGACACGATCAAGCCGGACGAACAGATCCTGTCCTGCGCCTCCTGCACCACCAACGCGATCGTCCCGCCGCTGAAGGCCATGGACGACGAGTACGGCGTGCTCCGTGGCCACGTGGAGACCGTCCACTCGTTCACGAACGACCAGAACCTGCTGGACAACTACCACAAGGCCGACCGTCGCGGCCGCTCCGCGCCGCTCAACATGGTCATCACCGAGACCGGCGCCGCCTCCGCCGTCGCCAAGGCGCTGCCGGACCTCAAGGCGCCGATCACCGGCAGCTCGATCCGCGTCCCCGTCCCGGACGTCTCGATCGCCATCCTGAGCCTGCGCCTGGGCCGTGAGACCACCCGCGAAGAGGTCCTCGACTACCTCCGGGACGTCTCGCTGCACTCGCCGCTCAAGCGCCAGATCGACTTCACCACCGCTCCCGACGCGGTCTCCATGGACTTCGTCGGTTCGCGCCACTCCTCGATCGTCGACGCCGGCGCCACCAAGGTCGACGGCGACAACGCGATCCTCTACCTCTGGTACGACAACGAGTTCGGCTACTCGTGCCAGGTCATCCGGGTCGTCCAGCACGTCTCCGGCGTGGAGTACCCGACCTACCCGGCCCCGGCGGTCTGAGCCCCCACGGCCCTGTAACACCGAATGCCCCTCGCACGACCGGAAGGTCGCGCGGGGGGCATTCGGCGTTCGCCGGTCCGGGACGCGCTACGCGCCCTTCGGCTCCCGCTCGGCGGCGGATTCGGCCCTGACGCCCACGGCGACCACCGTTACCACGCAGAACGCGATGACCGGCTCCACCCAGAGGAAGGCGATGTAGTCGAGGATGCAGCCGATCGGCGGCGAGCCGGGGGCGGTGTTGCGGAACGCCGCGAGCGCGAACAGCGTGGCGGCCATCCAGCCGAGGGCGGGCCACACCAGCCCCTTGCGCCGGGTGACGAGGAACCAGGTGGCGACGAGGACCGCGACGGCGAGGGCCCACATGGCGGCCATCATGAAGACGGCGAAGATGAGCACGCTGTTCGAGCGTGCGAGGGAGAGGTCGAGGACGGCCGCCTCGGGGTCGTCCACGGTGTCCGCCCGCGCGGTGAAGAGCGAGTCGCTGTTGGACAGCGCCATGCGCACGGGGACGCCGCGTCCCCCTTGCTGGGCGCTGAACTCGATGACGGCCTCGTACGCGTCGAAGGGGTAGTCGGTGATGGAGCCGCCGGTCAGGGTGACGGGCACGTCGACGGCGGAGATCCGGTTGTGCGCCTTGAAGGAGAGGTCTCCCCGCACCGAGGAGGAAGTCTGCAGGACCAGGTCCTGGGCCGGGGCGAGCCCGCCCTCCTCCGCCAGGGCGCCGTGCGGGGTGACGAGGAGCCGCAGGGTGAGCTCCCGGCCCGTCGCGTCCACCCGCTGCACCGAGGCGCTGATGTCGATCCGGTCGGCGGCGGAGCTTCCCGCGATGTAGCGGGTGTCCATGGCCTGCCGTTCGCCGTACTGGAGCCAGATCCCCACGGCGATCGCGGCGGCGATGGCGAGGGCCGCCAGCGCGGGCACGAGCAGGCGCCTGCCGGCGGGGGCGAGTGGTCTGGTCCCGGGCATGGGGCACTCCGTGGGTGGGGGGTACGGGCATCAGCCCTCGGCGGAGGAGGGCGCGACCGGTCGGCGCAACCGGTCGCGCGGCCGACGGCGCGCCCTCACTGTGACACTGACCGGAATTTCAGTCAATCAGCCGTTCCGGCGGTAATAATCCACCGAGACCTTGACCGGCCCCTCCCCCGGACCTGCCGTGATCACGGTCAGGATGCCGACGTCCCGGCTGTCCTGGGCGCGTACGCAGAAGGCCCGGCCGGCCCGCAGGGTGGTGAACGGGAGCGCGGTGACGGGCTGGCTCTCGACCCCCTTGAGGCAGTCGGCGAGCCCGCTCTTGCCGCTCTGCATGATGAAGGCGTCGCTGTTCTCGGGGACGTAGAACTCGGTGGCGGTCCGCCCGACGTACCAGGAAGCGGAATCCTGCGGGGCCACCCGGCCGCCCTTGAGGTCGAACTCGTAGCTTTGGTCCGGCGAGGTGAGCTCGGTGCCCGTGTAGGCGGCGGTGTAGCCGGGCGCGGCGGCCGGCGTCGGTGTGGGTGTCGGGGTGGGCGTGGGTGTCGGCGCGGCGGAGCGGGCCGCCGCGGGTCCGGTGGCATCGGTCAGGTCCTCGCCCCCGGCCCCCTGATCCGGGTCCCCGTCGAGCAGTACGAAGGCACCCGCGGCCCCGGCGAGCAGCGCCGC
This sequence comes from Streptomyces sp. NPDC059443, assembly GCF_042750105.1. Lineage (NCBI taxonomy): Bacteria > Bacillati > Actinomycetota > Actinomycetes > Kitasatosporales > Streptomycetaceae > Streptomyces > Streptomyces sp. NPDC059443. The sequence continues at coordinate 82,340 of NZ_JBHYVM010000036.1, forward strand.
GACGACCACCAGCACCAGGAGCCCGGTCCGGCGCCCGGACTTCTCCCGTCTGCGACCGCGGGACGGCGTCGGGGACTGCGACGGCATCGGGGGCTCGGACTGGAACGGGGGCTGGGACGGGAACGGCGTCGGGGGCGGGAACCCGGGTTGCGGGTGCGCGTGCGGCTGGAAGGTCCCCGGGGCGGCGATGGTGTGCGCCGCGTCGAAGGCGGTGACGAGCGCGGTGGGGGGCGGGGCGACCGGCGGGGTGGCGGGCGGCACCGGCGGCAGGTCGGCGTGGCGCAGGACTTCGGTGCTGACCTGCTGCGGCAGCCAGTCCTCGGCGAAGCGCAGCTGCCCGCCGACCGCGGGATGGCTGCGCACGGCCTCGATCACCTGGGCCGTGGTCGGCCGGTGCTCCGGGGTCTTGGCCAGGCAGTGCCGGAGCAGCCCCTGCAGTTCGGCCGGGACCCGGGTGAGGTCCGCCTCCTCGTGCACCACCCGGTAGAGGGAGGAGGATTCGGGGCCCTCGCCGAACGGCGGCGTCGCGCCGGCCACGTACACGGCCAGCGCGCCCAGCGCGAAGACGTCGGTCGCCGGGGTGGCCGCCCGGCCCAGGGCCTGCTCGGGCGCCATGAAGGCGGGCGAGCCGATGCGCAGTCCGGTACTGGTGAGCGCGCTGGCGTGGGCGGCGCGCGCGATGCCGAAGTCGATGACGCGCGGCCCGTCGGCCGCGAGCAGGACGTTGGCGGGCTTCAGGTCGCGGTGGACCACACCCGCGCGGTGGATCTCCTGGAGCGCCTCGGCTATGCCGGCGATGAGGAGGAGCACGGTGCGCGCGGGCAGCGGACCGTACCGGTTGACCGCCTGCTGGAGCGAGGGGCCCGGCACGTAGGTGGTGGCCAGCCAGGGGGTGGCGGCGTCGACTCCGGAGTCGACGACCTGGGCGGTGTAGAGCCCGTGGATGCGCTGCGCGCTGGCCACTTCCTGGGCGAAGCGGAGGCGGAACTCGGGGTCCCCCGCGAGTTCGGGCCGGACGACCTTGAGCGCCACCGGACGGCCGCCCGGGGTGTACGAGAGGTAGACGCGTCCCATCCCGCCGGCACCCAGCCGTGCGACGACGCGGTAGCCGCCGACCTCGTGCGGGTCGTCGGCGGCCAGAGCGTGGAGATGGGGGGCGGCAGGAGGGCGTTCTGTCGTCATGAGCACCGGATCCTATCTGACTGGACTTTCAGTCAGTATCCACTGGTCACACGCCCGGTCGAGCACCCCGCGGGGCCGGGCCCCGGCCGGACACTCCGGCCGGGGCCCGCACGGGGTCAGAGCCAGACGGGCCGGTCCGTCCCCCACCGGGACGGGCCCCTGTTCCAGTCGCCGCCGCCCCACACCCCGGGGCCCAGCGGCGAAGCCGCGTACCGCAGCTTTCCGTAGCCCGACTCCGTCTCCCGCAGCCAGAGTTCGGGGCGGTATCCCTCCGCCGGAGCCACGTCGGCGGTGTCGGTGGCGGCTGTGGCGGGGGGCAGGTCACGGACCAGCCAGGACGCCGTTCCGGCGAGGGAGAACCGCATGGACCTCCCGCCACCCTCCGCGAGGGCCCGTAGGACACCGGCCGCCATCAGGTACCCCGTTCCGTGGTCCAGCGCCTGCGCCGGCAGCACCCCGGGGCCGCGCTCGTCCCCGTACGCCGCGGAGATCCCGTAACCCGCCTGGACGAGCGAGTCGAAGCCCCGGCGCCCCGACCAGGCGCCCTGCCAGCCCCAGGCGCAGAGCTGCGCCACCACCAGCCCCGGCCGCCTCGCGAGCAGCTCCTGCGCCCCGAGCCCGTAGCGCTCCAGCGCGCCCGGCCGGTAGCCCGTCACCACGACGTCCGCCGCGTCGAGCAGTTCCTCGAACACCGACCGGTCCGCCGCGGCGCCCAGGTCCAGCAGCGCGGAGCGTTTCCCGAACCCGGTGTCGGCGTACGCGTCGTCCGACTCCGCGAGCCCCGGCGCGTCGGTCCGCAGCACGTCGGCGCCGAGCAGCCCGAGGGTGCGGGTGGCCACCGGACCGGCGATGACCCGGGTCAGGTCCAGTACCCGTACCCCGTGCAGCGGTGGGGCCGAGGGCCCGGCGCCCGGCCCCAGGTCCCGCCCCCGCCCGCCCGACGGCCGTACCTCCACCAGCGGCTGCGGCGCTCCGTACTCCGGGGCCACGGCCACCGCCAGCCCGCCCGCCGCGTACACCGCCTCCTGCACTTCCACGGCCGGCCGCCGGGAGATCTCCGCCGCCACGCCCTCGGGGGTACCGGCCCCGAGTACGCGGATCAGCGCGGCCTCGTGGTGCGGGTAGTTCGCGTGCGTCCGCACCCACCCGTCGGCCGCCCGCCAGAAACCGGACAGCGGCGCGAAGGACACCGGCGTCCGACCGTCCACCAGCAGGTGGCGTTCGCTGACGAACGCCGTGGCCACGGCCCCTTCGTCCACCACCAGGGGGCCCACGTCCCGCGGCCCGCCCCCGGCCCGTACGGCGGACAGCTCGGCCGCCGCCAGCGCGCACACGCCCACCGTGGCCCGCGCGAGTTCCCGTACGGGCAGCGGCCCGTCCGCCAGCCCGCTCGCACCCCGGTAGCCGACCCGCTCCGCCAGCCCGTCCGCCCCGCCCAGCGCGGCCCATGCCTGCGCGGTCCCACCCTCATGACTCGTCATGACCCCATCCTGCTCCCCCGGGTCGCCGCCCGGGACACCAGCATGACCACCACCAGGAGGACGGCGGAGCCGGCCCACGCACCCGCGCTCTGCGCGGGGTGGAGCGGCAGCGCCCACCAGCGGGCCACCGCGTACCCGCCGTACTGGTAAGTGGCCGCCACGGCGGCCAGGTCGTGGAGCGGGATCCGGACCACGGCCGTGAGCTCCGGCCCGTCGAGGCGTCGGTCCAGGCGGTAGAGGACGGTCATGACGACCAGGAGCGGGGAGAAGTAGGCGATCGGGGTCCCAGCGGCCGCTCCCATTGTCGCGCTGGTGCCGGGCGGCGCGGGATCGGCAAGATCCGGACAACACACCTAGGCCGTCTCTGGGAAACCTGCCCGTCGCATGCCGGCAGCCCGCGTGATCCACTCCACGCGGGCTGCCGTCGTTCGCGCGCTCCGTTCTCAGACCGGCCGGGGCGGCTGGGTCTGCCAGAAGCCGCACTGGTGGTCCGCCGCGAACTCCGGGTTGATGCGGGTCGCCGTCGGGCTGAGGGTCAGCACCGCACCCGCCGGGCCGGTGACCGGCCACGGGGTCTGGCCGGCCGCCAGGGGGGCGCCATAGCGGGCGAAGGCGCCCCAGTAGCGCTTCATCCATGTGGCCAGGGCGACTTGGACCGGGGTCAGGGGCCGTTCGCCCATGGTGTAGTCGTACAGGTAGGCCAGTTCGGCGCTGTGCGCGTTCGACTCGTCCAGGCCCGGAACCTGCGCGCCCGCCAGGGTCGGAGAGTCCGGGTCGTCGAACTCGTAGGCGAAGGTGGGCACTTGCCGGGCGAACAGCCGCGTCGTCCAGGCGGTCTGGCAGGCGAAGGTCGAGTCGGTCATCAGGGCCGACAGCGCCAGGTACGGGGACCCGTAGGCCGCCACCGGGTAGCGGGCGAGCACCTCCGGCCCCGCCGCCCCGTAGCCCGCCAGGACCTGGTCCGTGTACTGCTGTTCCGTGAGGCGCGGCTGGGTCAGTGCGACGAAGAAGCGGTCCTCGGAGCGGGTGTTCCCGATCATGACCGGAACCTTGTTCCAGGTCCCGGCCGCGATCGCGGCGGCGGGCTCCTGCGGCAGCAGGCCGTCACCCGACGCCGGACCCGAAGTCGGCACCGTGCGGGCCGCGTCCACCAGCGCCGCCCCCGGAGCGGCACGCAGACAGGCGACGGCCCCGGCCGGATCGGCGCAGCCCGCCCGGGCCGCGAAGGCCCGCGCCTCGGACTCGGCCCGCGCGCTGTCCGGCGTACGGAGCAGCGTGCAGGGCCCGCTCTGGAGCACGGCCCGGTGGAACAGCCCGGCCGCCGACGGGGCGGCCAGCAGCGCACACACCGAACCGCTGCCCGCCGACTGGCCGGAGATGGTCACGTTGCCGGGATTCCCGCCGAAGGCACCGACGTTCTCGCGCGTCCAGCGCAGCGCAGCGATCTGGTCCATCAGGCCGAAGGAGCCGGAGCGCCGCGCGTCCTGGCGGGTCAGTTCGGGAAGTCCCAGATAACCGAGCTGGCCGAGGCGGTAGTTGATGCTGATCACGACGCTGTTGGTGAGCTCGGCCATCGCACCGCCGCCGAACTGGGTTCCCGTGCCCTGGCTGTACGCGCCCCCGTGCATCCAGAGGATCACCGGCAGCCGGGCGTCCGCACGGGCACCCCGGGGCCGGTACACGTCCAGGTAGAGGCAGTCCTCGCTGACCGCCTGGGGATCCCGCAGCCCGAACGGCGAGAACTGCAGACAGGCGGGCGCCTGCCGGTCGGCCTCGCGGACCCCGCTCCAGCGCTGCGGCTCGCCGGGGGCGCGCAGCCGGGACTCGCCGACCGGCGGGGCGGCGTAGGGCACGCCGAGGAACTCGTCCACCCCGCCGACCGGCAGGCCGCGCAGCGCGCCCTGCGCGACGGCCACGACCGGGCGGGAAGAACCGTCCGGGCCGCCGGCCGGCCTGCCGTGCGGGCCGCTGCCCGGGCCGCTGCCCGGGCCGCCGCCCGGCGAGGCGGCCGCCGGGATGGCCGCGGCGAACAGGACGGTCAGTGCAAGTACCGTACCGAGTAAGGGTCTTGGTCTTGCCGAGGAGACCCGGGCGGTCCGGGTCCAGAGCCATTTCATCCGTACTCCTGGAGTCGAATTGATCCGGGGGCGGCGAGGACGTCGGAGCGCGGCACGCGCCGCCCCGCCTCCGCTCCCCGCCCCCGGAAAGCGGGCGGTGTTACGGGCGCAGCCCGGCGATCAGGGCGGAGGTGACGGCGAAGTCAGCCGGGCCGGTGTTCCAGTCGGCGTTCATCGGACTGATGGCGATCTTGCCCGCGCTCACGGCTTCGACGTCGCCGCCCCGGGCCGGGGTCCGCAGGTCCACCTTCACGCCCACCTTCCAGGTGCCGTCGCCCGCGTCGGTGAAGCCGGCCTTCAGCAGCGGCTGCGGGTCCTGGAAGGTCGACGCCACCCCGGCCGCGGTGCCCTTGCCGTCGGCGCCGACGACGGGGTGGTTGACGTTCAGGCCGACGCCCTTGGGCAGCAGCGGGCCGCCGGACCCGGCGTGCGTACGCAGCCGCTCGATCAGCTTGACCGCGAAGTCGAGCGTCGGGCCCATCGCGTTGACCGTGGTCACGGGGTCGGGGGCCGCGACCCCGCCGGTGCTCAGGGCGATGGCGGGTACGCCGCCCTCCAGGCCCGCGATGGCGCCGCCGACCGTTCCGGAGTGGGTGGCGAGACCGGCCACGTTCGGGCCGAAGTTGGTGCCGGACACGACCAGGTCCGGCGCTCGCCCCTCGAACACCTCGGAGAGGCCGAAGGCCACAGAGTCGCCGGGGGTGCCGTCGACGGCCCACACCTTCGGTTCGGGGTGGCGCACGGAGAGGGACGGGCCGTTCGACGTCTTCGTGCCGGCGCCGCTCTGGTTGGTGAGCGGCGCGACCATGGTGACGTCGTAACCGGCGGCGGTCAGCCGGTCGAACGCGATGCGGATGCCGGGTGCGTTGTAGCCGTCGTCATTGGTGAGCAGGATCCGCAACGGGCCGGCGGGCACGGGAGCCGGCCCGGCCTCCGGCGGGGCCACGGCCGCGGCTGCCGCAGCAGGCACCGTACCGGCAAGGGCGGGCGCGCACAGCAGCAGGGCGGCCAGGGGCAGAACTCGCTTGCGTTGCACAGAACGCTCCTTTGGAGGGGGAGGGGGAAAGCAAGGGACGGGCGGATCCGGGTCAGCGCACGCTGCGGATCGGGAGGATCGCGAGTGCGCCGATCAGGGAAAGGGCGCCGCCGACGAGGAACAGCGGGGTGTACCCGCCGAGGCCGGTGACGATCGCTGAGGCCACGAACGGGGCGATGATCTGCGGCCCGGCGTTCGCGATGTTGAGGACTCCCATGTCACGGGCGGCGTCCTCGGCCCGCGGGAGTACGAGGGTGACGAGCGCGGTGTCCACGGCCATGAAGCATCCGAAGGCCAGGCCGTTGAGCGCGCTGAAGACGAGCATGCCCGGCCACGTCGGGCTGACCACCGGAACCACCATGACCAGCCCGGCCAGGGCCGCCGAGACCCCGACGAACACCTTGCGGCGGTTCCAGCGGTCGGACAGGATTCCGCCGACCACCGTGGAGACGGCCATCGCGACCATCGAGACCGGGGTGAGCACCGCCATCGCTGCGGGCGGGGTCAGCCCTTCGGGGAGTTCGATGTGGTCGTCGAGGATGTAGAGCTGGTATCCGACGACCGAGAAGTATCCGAGGACCATCAGGGCCCGTCCGATGAAGGCCCACCGGAAGTCGTGGTGGCCGAGCGAGGAGAGGAAGGCCTTGACCTGGGCCCCCTTGGGGGCGGCGGCCGGTGCCGGAGCCGAGTCCGGGTCCGGCGCCGTTTCGGAGCGCGGCAGATCGCGGCAGAAGAGGGTGAGCAGCAGCGCGGCCCCGGCGATGACCCCGCCGAAGACGAGGTAGCCGATGCGCAGGTGGGCGGCGGTCTGGGAGGAGATCAGCACGCCGACCGTGCCGCCGATGGGCAGGCCCAGTCCCACCAGCGCCGACGCGGTGCCGCGCCGGGCGATCGGTACCCGGTCGGGCACGATCGCGGTGACGGCGGCCTGGTAGATGTTCATGGTCGCCTGGATCAGGCACCAGCCGATGCCGACGAGCAGCGCGGTGCTGACGCTGCCGAGGAAGGCGAGGCCGACGAGCGAACCGAAGGCCCCGCCCAGCACCCAGGGGTTGCGGCGGCCGCTGCGGTCGGAGAGAGCGCCGGCGATCGGGTTGAAGGCGGTAGCGAAGATCGCGCTGACGCCGCCGATCAGGCCGAGGACGGCGACCTTGTCGTCGCCGGCGATCGCGGCGATCTGGGTGGGCAGCAGGACGGATCCGACGCCCATGTAGACCGCCATCATGGCGGAGTTGGCGACCAGCAGCAGGAACAGGAGCCCGCGCCGGTGGGGCGGTTCGGAATCCGCCGGGACGGACGTCGGCGGATCGGTGAGCTCGTTCGTGGCCATGACGACTCCTCGGGGGACGGAACGGGGAGGGGCGTGGGGAGGTGGCGCGGAGAGGTTTCACAAAGGGGTGGCGCGCGGCCTGGAGGTGCTGCCGGGGCGCGGCGCACGGGGCGGACGCGGACGAGCGGCGTCACCGGGAGATGTCGCAGCCGAGTACGGCCGGCGTGCTGGTTCACGTGTCGCGGTGCGGGTGGCGCGGTGCGATTAACGCGATGTTGTTACACGTGTCACTTCCAGTGCTTGGACACTGTGTAGCACCCAATCCGCACTCCCGCCAAGGGTCGGCGCGAGTCGCTTCCCAGATCGTGACCCGCCGACGAATGCCCAGTCATGCACGTGTAACCATCCGTCCACAGCCACTGACCAGCCTCGTCATGACCGGAAACCCTCTTGCCCTTGTGGCGGCGGTCACGCTTCCGCAATACTCCGTGGCGCACCGCGACGATCCGGCCGCCGGGCCGCCCGGCCGGCGGACGGCCCAGCAACCGGACGGCCAGCCGCCTGCGCCGCGGCCGCCCACCGACACGGCCCGCGCCACTCCTGCGGCCGCTCCTGCGGCCGCTCCTGCGGCCACCCCCGTGGCCCCGCCGCCGGGCCCCGCCCGTTCGGGCCGCTTCCCCAGATCCCCCGCCTCACGTCCGCACACCGCTCCCCCGCGTGCCCCCACCGCCGGGGAGGCGACCGCGAAAGGCCCCGCCATGCCGCATTCCCCCTCCCCGTTCCCCTCCCAGCCCCCTTCCCCCTCCCACTCCCCCGCGCGGCCCCTGCCCCCCACCCGGCCGCCGCGCCACTGGACACCCGCCGCCCCGCCCCGCCACGCCCTCGCCGCCGGTACCGCGCTGATCCTCCTGTCCCTGGCGATCGGGCTGATCCTCCGCCTGGACGAACGGCCCTTCTTCCAGGGCCTCGACGACGCCTGGGCCCGCTCGATGGACGGCTCGCCCGGCGATCCGGCCACCGGCTTCGCCACCGTTCTCGACCGCCTCGGCGGCCCGCTGGGCACGATCCTGCCCCTGATGCTGATGGGCTGCCTGTGCATGTACGGGCGCTGGCGGTCGGCGCTGTTCGTCTTCACCACCGCCATCGCGGGCAGCATGCTCGTGGTGCTGCCCCTCAAGCAGGTGGCCGACCGGCCCAGACCCCCGTACACCTGGGTCCTGGTCAACGACGGTTCGTACCCCTCCGGCCAGGTCTTCAGTGCCGTGGCCCTGGTGATGGCCGTAGCCGTGGTGCTGTTCCCGCCGGGCGCCGCCCGGCGCTGGTGGTGGCTGTTCGGCGCCGGGTACACCGCCGCCATGATGTGGAGCCGCACCTGGCTGCACGCCCAGTGGCTGACCGACACGGTCGGCGGCGCCCTGGCCGCCGCAGGCGCCTGCCTGCTGCTGTGGCGGGCGTTCGCGCCCCTGCTGGAGACGGAGGCGCAACGCAAGGCGGCCGACACCCTCTGGATGTGAGCGGAGCTAGGCCGTCTCTTTCGGATCTTGTCGGCCTTGTCCGCGTCGTTCGGTGCCGTGCCTCGCCCTGCTGCCGGGGCTCCCGTGTACTGGACGTACTCGGGCGCCCCGGCGGTGCGGCGAGGTGCGGTGCCGGGCGGCGTGGACCCCGACAAGATCCGAAAGAGACGGCCTAGGCGGGCGGAGG
>NZ_JBHYVM010000037.1:0-41227 GCF_042750105.1 Streptomyces sp. NPDC059443
AGGCTGGAATCAGCCAGCGCCGGCCAAAATCCAGCCCCGCCGGCGTTTGAGGCGCGGGGGTCCGGGGGCTGGTCCCCGGCGACGGCGCCGCACGCGGCTAGTACGACTTCGGCAGGCCCAGGGTTTGGTGGGAGACGAAGTTCAGGATCATCTCGCGGCTCACGGGGGCGATCCGGGCGACCCTGGAGGCGACGATCAGGGCGGCCAGGCCGTACTCGCGGGTGAGGCCGTTGCCGCCCAGGGTGTGGACGGACTGGTCCACCGCCCGGACGCAGGCCTCGGCAGCCGCATACTTGGCCATGTTCGCGGCCTCGCCCGCGCCCATGTCGTCGCCCGCGTCGTACAGGCGGGCAGCCTTCTGCATCATCAGGCGGGCGAGCTCCAGCTCGATGTGGGAGGCCGCGAGCGGGTGGGCGATGGCCTGGTGGGCGCCGATGGGGTCCTTCCACACCTGGCGGGTCTTCGCGTAGTCCACCGCCCTGGCCAGGGCGTAGCGGCCCATGCCGATGGCGAAGGCGGCGGTCATGACGCGCTCGGGGTTGAGGCCGGCGAAGAGCTGGAGGAGGCCCGCGTCCTCGTCCCCCACCAGGGCGGAGGAGGGGAGCCGCACCTCGTCCAGGACCAGCTCGAACTGCTTCTCCGCGGCCTGGAGCTCCATGTCGATGACGGAGCGGGAGAAGCCGGGGGCATCGCGCGGGACGATGAACAGGCACGGCTTGAGCCGGCCCGTCTTCGCGTCTTCGGTGCGGCCGACGACGAGGGTGGCGTCGGCGATGTCCACGCCGGAGATGAAGACCTTCCGGCCGGTCAGGATCCAGTCGTCGCCGTCGCGGCGGGCGGTGGTGGTGATGCGGTGGGAGTTGGAGCCGGCGTCGGGTTCGGTGATGCCGAAGGCCATGGTGCGGGTACCGTCGGCGAGGCCGGGGAGCCATTCCCGCTTCTGGGCCTCGGTGCCGAAGCGGGCGATGACCGTGCCGCAGATGGCGGGCGAGACCACCATCATCAGCAGCGGACAGCCGGCGGCGCCGAGCTCCTCCAGGACGATGGACAGCTCGGCGATGCCACCGCCTCCGCCGCCGTACTCCTCGGGGAGGTTGACGCCGAGGTAGCCGAGCTTGGCGGCGTCCGCCCACAGCTCGTCGGGGTGGCCGCCCTCGCGGGCTACGCGGGCGAGGTATTCGCGGCCGTAGCGCTGCCCGAGGGCGGCTACGGCGGCGCGCAGGGCCTGGTGCTCTTCAGTTTCGAGGACAAAAGGTGCAACAACGGTGTTGCTCATGCTGACGATTCCTCCTGGACGACGGCGAGCAGGGCGCCGAATTCGACCTGTTGGCCGGTGACGGCGTGGAGCGCGGTGAGCGTGCCGGAGGCGGGCGCGAGGATGCGGTGTTCCATCTTCATCGCCTCCAGCCAGAGCAGGGGCTGCCCGGCGGTGACGGGGCTGCCGGGGGCGAGGCCCTCGGCGACTCGGACGACGGTGCCGGGCATGGGGGCGAGCAGGGAGCCCGGTTCGGTGCGGTCCTGGGGGTCCGCGAACCGAGGTACGGGGGTCAGGGTGTGGGCGCCGAGCACCGAGTCGACGTAGATCTCGGCCCCGACGACGCTCCCTGCACCCGAGGTGTTCGAATTACGTTTCACGTGGAACACGCGCCGGACGCCCTCGACTTCGAGGGTGACCAGCTCCGGCGTGGCAGCCAGGACCCGGATCCCGGGCCGGTCCACGAGCTCCGGGGGGCCGCTGCGGGCGGGGTGGTACCGGACCTCGTGCTCCGTCCCGCCCACCGTGTACCGGCGGCTCTGCGGCTGGGAGCGGAGGTTGCGCCAGCCGCCGAGCCGGACGGCGAGCGGGGCGTGCGGGGCGGGGGCCGCCTCGGCGAGGGCCGCGGCCAGTGCGGAGAGGGCGGGCGCCGGGTCTTCCGGGTCGGTTTCGGTGAGGAGAGGCAGGTGGCGCTCGTAGAACCCGGTGTCGAGGCGCGCGGCCGCGAACTCCGGGTGCCGCAGGGACCGTACGAGGAGCTCGCGGTTGGTGGTGACCCCGTGGATCCGGGCTCCGGCGAGGGCCGAGGCGAGGGCGCGGACGGCCTCGGCGCGGGTCAGGGCGTGGGCGACGACCTTGGCGAGCATCGGGTCGTAGTGGACGGATACGGTGTCCCCGTCGGCGAACCCGGTGTCCACCCGGACCTCTCCGGGGACGGCCAGGGTGTGCAGCACCCCGGTCTGCGGACGCCAGTCCAGGGCGGGATCCTCGGCGTAGAGGCGGGCCTCGACGGCATGGCCCACGGCCTGCGGCGGGGTCAGCGGCAGGGCCGCGCCCTCGGCGATCCGCAGCTGGAGCGCGACGAGGTCGAGCCCGAAGACGGCCTCGGTGACCGGGTGTTCCACCTGGAGGCGGGTGTTCATCTCCAGGAAGTACGGACGCCCGTCGGCGGTGACGAGGAACTCCACGGTGCCCGCGCCCTGGTACGAGACCGCGCGCGCGGCGGCCACGGCCGCCTCGTGCAGGCTCGCGCGCAGGGCCTCGGGCAGGGCGGGCGCCGGGGCCTCCTCGATGACCTTCTGGTGGCGCCGCTGGAGGGAGCAGTCGCGGGTGCCGAGCGCCCAGACGGTGCCGTGGGAGTCGGCGAGGATCTGCACCTCGACGTGCCGGCCCCGCTCCACGTAGGGCTCCGCGAAGACCTCGCCGTCACCGAAGGCGGAACGGGCCTCGGCGGAGGCGGCCTCCAGTTCCTCCTTGAGCGCGTCCAGGTCCCGTACGACCCGCATCCCGCGCCCTCCGCCGCCCGCCGCGGCCTTGAGGAGGAGGGGCAGGTCGGCGGGGGTGGCGGTCGCCGGGTCGACGGGGTCCAGGAGCGGGACCCCGGCGGCGCGCATCAGCTCCTTGGCCCGGGTCTTGGACGCCATGGCCTCGATGGCGGCGGGCGGCGGGCCGACCCAGACGAGCCCGGCGGCCTGGACCTCGCGGGCGAAGCCGGCGTTCTCGGAGAGGAACCCGTAGCCGGGGTGGACCGCGTCGGCGCCCGCCGCGAGGGCGGCCTTGATGACCAGGTCGCCGCGCAGGTAGGTGTCGGCGGGGGCCGCGCCCGGCAGCCGTACGGCGGCGTCGGCCGCGCGGACGTGCAGGGCCTCGGAGTCGGGGTCGGAGTGGACGGCGACGGTGGCCAGGCCGAGCGCGCGGGCGGTGCGGAAGACACGGACGGCGATCTCGCCGCGGTTGGCGACGAGGACGGAGTTCAGGGTCACGGATTTCGGGGTCAGGGTCATCTGGGGGCTCACATCCGGAAGACGCCGAAGCCGCCACGGGCGCCCTCGACGGGGGCGTTGTGGACGGCCGACAGGCACAGGCCGAGGATCGTGCGGGTGTCGCGCGGGTCGATGACCCCGTCGTCGTACAGCCGCCCGGACAGGAACATCGGCAGGGACTCCGCCTCGATCTGGGCCTCGACGAAGGCGCGCATGCCGGCGTCGGCCTCCGCAGCCTTGTCGTCGTATGGCAGCCCCTTCGCGGCGGCGGACTGCCGGGACACGATGGACAGCACCCCGGCGAGCTGCGCGGGCCCCATGACGGCGGACTTGGCGCTGGGCCAGGCGAAGAGGAAGCGGGGCTCGTAGGCGCGGCCGCACATGCCGTAGTGGCCGGCTCCGTAGCTCGCCCCGATGAGGACGGACAGGTGCGGGACCCGGGAGTTGGAGACCGCGTTGATCATCATCGAGCCGTGCTTGATGATGCCGCCCTGCTCGTACTCCTTGCCGACCATGTAGCCGGTGGTGTTGTGGAGGAAGAGGAGCGGGATGTCGCGCTGGTTGGCGAGCTGGATGAACTGGGCGGCCTTCTGCGACTCCGCGCTGAACAGCACCCCCTGGGCGTTGGCGAGGATGCCGACCGGATAGCCGTGGAGGGTGGCCCAGCCGGTGACCAGGCTGGTGCCGTAGAGCGGCTTGAACTCGTCGAAGTCGGAGGCGTCGACGATGCGGGCGATGACCTCACGGGGGTCGAAGGGGGTCTTCAGGTCGGCCGGGACGATCCCGAGGAGCTCCTCGGGATCGTGCAGCGGCTCCTGCGCCCGGTCCGGATCGGGGTGGGCCTTGCGGTGGTTGAGGCGGGCGACGACCCGGCGGGCCTGGCGGATGGCGTCGTACTCGTCGAGGGCGTAGTAGTCGGCGAGGCCGGAGGTCCGGGCGTGCATGTCGGCTCCGCCGAGGGACTCGTCGTCGCTCTCCTCGCCGGTGGCCATCTTGACCAGCGGCGGACCGCCGAGGAACACCTTGGAACGGTCCTTGATCATGATGGTGTGGTCGGACATGCCGGGGATGTACGCGCCCCCGGCGGTGGAGTTGCCGAAGACCACGGCGACGGTCGGGATGCCCTCCGCCGAAAGCCGGGTGATGTCGCGGAAGATCGCGCCGCCCGGGATGAAGATCTCCTTCTGGGACGGGAGATCGGCGCCGCCGGACTCGACGAGGCTGATGCAGGGGAGCCGGTTCTGGCGGGCGATCTCATTGGCCCGCAGGGCCTTCTTGAGCGTCCACGGATTGCTCGCCCCGCCGCGCACGGTCGGATCGTTGGCGGTGACCAGGCACTCGACGCCCTCGACCGTGCCGATGCCGGTGACCATGGAGGCGCCGACCGGGTAGTCGCTGCCCCAGGCCGCCAGCGGGGACAGCTCCAGGAAGGGCGTGTCCGGATCGAGCAGCAGCTCGACCCGCTCCCGTGCCAGGAGCTTGCCCCGGGCCTTGTGGCGGGCGGTGTACTTCTCCCCGCCCCCCTGGAGGGCCGCCCCGTGCGCGGAGTCGAGCTCGGCGATCCGCTCCAGGGCGGCGCTACGGGCCTGCGCGTGCTCGGGGGCGAGCGGGTCGACGGCGGTCTTGAGGCGGGTCACGGGGTCCCCTCCGGGTCGGTCTCGGGGAGCGGGGCCTCGGAGAGCGGGGCCCCGGCTTCCGGGAGCGGGGCTTCGGCTTCGGGAAGCGCGGCTTCGCGCAGCAGGTGGACGGGGATGTCGAGGTGGCGGGCTCGGAGCCATTCGCCGAGGGCCTTGGCCTGGGGGTCGAAGCGGTGGCCGGAGGCGACGCCGTCGCCGAGGACGCCGGTGATGGTGAAGTTCAGGGCGCGGAGGTTCGCCAGCACGTGCCGGGTCACTTCCAGTGGGGCCGTCTCGGGGAGCAGCGCCCGGAAGGCCTCGACGGTGAGGGTGTCGCGGAGCCAGCTCCAGGCGGCGTCGGTCTCGACCCACACCCCGACGTTGGCGTCCCCGCCCTTGTCGCCGCTGCGGGCCCCGGCCAGTGCCCCGAGGGGGGCGCGGGTGGTGGGCCCTGCGGGGCTCTCCCCCGCCCCGCCCCTTCCCGAATCCGGGGGCACGGCCCCCGGACCCCCGGGCCGGGGCTCCGCCCCGACCCCTTGTGGGGCTCCGCCCCCGGGCCCCCGCGCCTCAAACTCCGGCGGGGCTTGAAGATCCAGGCGGGTGCCGTCCGGGAGGGTGGCCGTGTGGGGGACGTCGGCGGCGGGGACGGAGTCCGAGGCGAAGACCCCGTACGGCTGGGCCGGTCCCGGCGGGGCGGTGACGTGGAAGCCCGGGTAGCTGCCGAGCGCCAGCTCGACCGCCGCCGAGGTGAGCCCCCGGCCCACCCGGTCCGGATCGGGGTCGCGGACCACCAGCCGGAGCAGCGCGCTGGCCGTCTCCTCCGTCCGCGCGTCCTCGTGGTCCGTGCGGGACAGGGTCCAGGCGACGGAAGCCACGGAGGAGAGGAGCGGCGCCAGCTGCGCCCGGACCAGCGCCGACTTCGCCTCGATGTCCAGGCCCGTCAGCACGAAGACCACCTCGTTGCGCCAGCCGCCGATCCGGGTCACGCCCACCTTCAGGGTCTCCGGCGGCGCCTCGCCCCGTACGCCCGAGACGGCGACCCGGTCCGGACCGGCCTGGGACAGCCGGACCGTGTCCAGACGGGCCGTCACGTCCGGGCCGAGGTAGCGGACGCCCTGGGTCTCGTACAGCAGTTGCGCCGTGACCGTGCCGACCGTCACGGCGCCGCCCGTGCCCGGGTGCTTGGTGATGACCGAAGACCCGTCCCGCGCGATCTCCGCCAGCGGGAACCCGGGCCGGGACACGTCGTGCCGGGTGAAGAAGGCGTAGTTGCCGCCCGTCGCCTGCGTCCCGCACTCCAGCACGTGGCCGGCCACCACCGCCCCCGCGAGCCGGTCGTGGTCATCCGGAGCCCAGTCGAACCACCATGCCGCCGGACCGCTCACCAGCGCCGCGTCCGTGACCCGGCCGGTCACCACCACGTCCGCGCCCGCGCGCAGACAGGCGGTGATTCCGGCGCCGCCGAGGTAGGCGTTCGCGGTGAGCGCGCCGCTCTCCCCGTACCCACCGGTGTTCCCTTGCTGCCGCATCAGGTCGTCGCCGTCCACGTGCGCGACCGTGACGGGCAGGGACAGCTTCGCGGCCAGCGCCCGTACGGCTTCGGCCAGTCCCGCCGGGTTCAGCCCGCCCGCGTTCGCGACGATCCGTACGCCCCGCTCGTGCGCGAGGGCCAGGCTCTCCTCCAGCTGGCGCAGGAAGGTCTTGGCGTAGCCGAGGTCCGGGTCCTTCAGACGGTCGCGGCCGAGGATCAGCATGGTGAGCTCGGCCAGGTAGTCCCCGGTGACCACGTCGAGCGGGCCGCCGGTCAGCATCTCGCGGAGCGCGCCGAAGCGGTCCCCGTAGAAGCCGGACGCGTTGCCGATCAGCAGCGGCCTGCCGGGCCGCCGGCGGGGGCCGCCGGGTCCCGTCGTCATCGGGAGGCCCCCGGCTCGCGGCCCGGACCCGCCGGGCCCGCGAAGGCCTGGGCGATGTCGAGCCAGCGTTCGGCGTCGGGGCCGGTCGCCGTCAGGGCCAGGTCGGCGCGGTGGGCCCGCTGGGTCACCAGGAGGCAGAAGTCGAGCGCCGGGCCGGTGATGCGCTGGGGCGCGTCGGCGGGCCCGTACGTCCACAGCTCGTCGGGGGCGGCGGCCCCCTCCGGTGCCGTCAGCTCGACCCGGAACTCCCCCACGGGCGCCGCCAGCCCCCGTACCGCGTACGCGTAGTCGCGCGCCCGCACCCCGATCCGTGCCACGTGCCGCAGCCGGTCCGTCGCGACGCGGCGCACGCCGAGCGCGTCGGCCACGTCCTGGCCGTGCGCCCAGGTCTCCATCAGACGGGCGCTCGCCATCGACGCGGCCTTCATCGGCGGCCCGTACCAGGGGAACCGGGCTTCGGGCGAGGCCGTCGCGAGGGCCGCGTCGAGGGCGGTACGACCGGCCCGCCAGCGGGCCAGCAACTCGGCGGGCGCCAGCGCGGCACCCTCCTCGGCGCCCGCGTCGACGAAGGAGTCGGGGGCCTTCAGCGCCTCCTCGACCATGCCCGCGAAGGCGGCGGCATCGGTGAGGGAGAGCAGCGCGGCCCGGTCGGTCCAGTGCAGGTGGGCGATCTGGTGGGCGACGCTCCAGCCGGGTGCGGGCGTGGGCTCGGCCCAGCCCGGCGGGGACAACTCCGCGACGAGGGCGTCGAGTTCACGACCCTCCTCGCGGAGATCGACGAAGACGGCGACAACGGACGGATCGGGCACGGGTGCGCTCCCCTTCTCGGCGTGGGGGAAGCGTGACAGCCCGCGAGAAAACAATCAAGCGTGCTTGCATGATTTTCCGGAACCGATTCCCGCCCACCGGAGACCCGCCCCAACCCACCTCAACCCACCACCCATTGCGCCGACTTGAGACCGTCCACTTCACGCACCCTTGCGCGGGACCGGTGCCGCGACGAGGATCGGCGACATGATCAAGGGCGTGATGTTCGACTTCTCCGGAACCCTCTTCCGCATCGAACCCACCGAGGACTGGCTCCGCGCGGTGCTGACGGAGGCCGCGATCTCCGTGCCCGAGGCCGAACTCCTCGCCTGCGCCGCCCGCCTGGAGGAGGCCGGAGCCCTGCCCGGCGGCGCCAACCCCCGCGCGCTGCCGCCCCACCTGGCCTCCCTGTGGCGGGAGCGCGACCTGGGCGACGAGCAGCACCGGGCCGTGTACACCGCCCTGGCCCGCCAGGTGGAGCTGCCCCGCGCGGACCCGTCCGAAGCCGGGCACGAGGCTGGCCAAGACGCCCTGTACGAGGCCTTGTACGACCGCCACCGCACCCCCGCGGCCTGGCGGCCCTACGCCGACACGGTGCGCACCCTCACCACCCTGCGCGAGCGCGGCATCCCGGTGGCCATCGTCAGCAACATCGGCTGGGACCTGCGCCCCGTCTTCCGCGCCCACGGCATCGACCACCTGGTCGACGCCTACCTGCTCTCCTTCGAACACGGGGTCCAGAAGCCGGACCCCCGGCTCTTCCAGGCCGCCTGCGACGCGCTCGGACCGGCTCCCGCCGACGTCCTCATGGTCGGCGACGACCGCGTCGCGGACGCGGGGGCCGCCGCGCTGGGCTGCCGGGTCCGGTTCGTCGACCACCTGCCGGTCGACCAGCGCCCGCAGGCGCTGACCGAGGCGATCGGACCGCTCTGATCCGACGGAGCCCGAGGTACGGGTCTGCGTGCGGGGAGCTCGCCACCGCCGGCACTCCGGATCCCGAACCGGCGGGGTGGACGCGGGCGGTGGCCGCGGTTGCGGCCCGCTACGCCCGAACCCTTCCCTCCGACGGCAGTCGGCTGGGATGCTCCGCGCATGACGACACCTCGGATGTACCTTGCCGTGGCGGCACTGAGTGCGCTTGCGCTGGGTGTGGCCATGGCCAGTGGCTGGGGCCAGGACTGGCCGGACGGCTTGCCGCCGGCGACGGCGAACGTCCAACACGCGGATGTCGTACCGACGCCGCTGCCGGCGGCTCCGGGGCCGGATGCCGTCGGGGCCTGACCCCGCCGCCACCCCGCTGCGCGGAGCCCGACTCGGCCGCTGCGGATGCCGCCGCCGGTTGCTGCGCGTGCGGGTGCCGCCGCCGCGGGACCTGCCCCGGCCAGCGCGGAGCTACGGGCCCCCGGCCGTCTGTCGCTGCGCGATGCCGGCGCCGGGCTGCGGGTGTTCCGCTGCGCGGGGCGTGTCCCCTACCCGCCCTTCCACCGTTCCCCGGGCGCTGCCCGGACCCGGTCCTCAAACTCCCCCAGCTACCGCTGGGAGGTGCCCCCGGGACGGGCTGAAGGCGGGGCTCCGCCCCAGACCCCGCGCCTCAAACGCCGGCGGGGCTGAAATTTGTCGGGCCGGTCTCTGGTCGTGTGGGCTGCTCCCGAAGGGAGTTGGCCGACGGGTTTCGAAGGTGTGGCTGGTGGGTCGGGGGTGCTGCGGTTGTGAGTCGAGGCCGAGCGGGCACCACCGCAGGCACTGTCCGACTCCGAGAGGCTCCGCGAGCCGAGACGAACATCCGCAGCGGCCCCGGCCCACCAACGAAGCCAGGTCAGCCCCGCCGGCGTGGTGAGGCGCGGGGGCCCGGGGGCAGCGCCCCCGGCAACGGCGCGGCAGACGGGCACGGCGCGCCAGCGGCACAGGCACGGCCCGCACCAGGCGGCGGCGCGCCAGCGGCACAGGCGCGGCCCGCACCTGGCAACGGTGCGGCAGTGGCACAGGCGCGGCCCCGCACCAGGGCAGCGGCGCGGCACCAAAATCAAGCCCCGCCGGCGATTGAGGCGCGGCCACGGCGCCGCAGACGGAAACGGCGCCGCAGCAGCCCGGTCCGCAAGGCCACCGCCGCAGGCGGGAACGGAATCCCCAGGCAACGACGGCGCGGCTACGACCAAGTCGTCCAGTCGCGCGCCGCCGCGAACAGGGCCTCCACGTCCGGAGGTTTGAGCGTCGTGGGAGCAGCCGTCAGGAAGGGAGTCAGCGTCGGCGGGGTCAGGACCCGGACGTCGCGGAGCGTGGGGGCCACGTCCACCCGGGACGCGTCGGCCACCACCAGGATCGGGGTCACCGTGGCCGACAGGGCGCGGGTCGCATACGCCGCCGCTCGGCGGCATGCGCGCGGGTCCGGGCGGGGTTCGGCGCGGCCCACCGTGAGGAGGAGGTCGCCGACCACTACGCGCTGCCGGCGCCCCGGCACCGCGCGGACGCAGAAGACGCCCGGCGGGCCGATCACCAGGTGGTCCGTGATCCCGCCGAGGGAGTGAAGGACCCGCCAGTCATCGGACTCCGACAGCCCGTCCAGCACCTCGCCGATCCGCTGCTGCGCCGCGAGTTCCTGGCGGAGCCGGAGCCGGGCGCGGGTGCCGGCGGAGCCGTGGGCCAGCTCGCCGAGCAGGGCCTCCCCGGGACGGTTCGGGGCCAGGTCGTCGTCGGGCCGCAGGGCCAGGCGACGCAGGTCCGCGGCCGTGGGAACCGGGGGCGGGCCGATGGAGACCGTTCCGCTCAGGTACGGGCGCAGGGCCGTCAGGATCTCCTCCCTGCGCTCGTCCGCCAGCACGCTGATCCGGTTGGCCTTCCGGTCGTACCAGGCCACCGCCCGGCCGTCGGGCAGATTGACGTACAACCGCCCCCGGCCGGGCCGGCCGCCCGGCGCCACTGCGAGTCCCCGCGTAGCCATCGTCCTCACCCCCGCCGTCCATGGGAGCAGCCCCGGCGCCCGGCGGCAATCCCCCGGTCGCGCCATGTCATGTCCCGTCGCCGAGGGCGCGGCCCGACATCCCGCCGTGTAACGACTCCGTCGGGTCGCTGCCGTACGGCTGTTACAAATGCGCGGCCCAACCGCAACGGCCGTTGCTTACGTTTATCCCACCTGGACACACCAGGGCCCGACCAGGGCCTGACCAGGGCCTGACCAATACCGAAGGGCGCCCCCGTGAACACCGTGAGCCGCAGCCGCCGCACTCTCGTACGCGCCGCCGCCGTGGCCGCGTGCGCCGGCACGTTGCTGGCGTTCCCGACGGCCGCCGCGCTCGCCGAGGGGGTGCCGGCCGCTTCTTCCGCGCACGCCGCGACTCCTCAGCGGACCCTGGTCCAGACCCTCTCCCTCGCGGACGGCTTCTCCAAGGCGAAGGTCTACCGCGTAGCCAAGGGCGCCTTCCAGGCCGACGTGCTCACCGCCGACGGGACCAAGACCGCCACCCTGACCAGCAGCGACGGCATCGCGGGCTTCGGCGACGCCGGAAAGCTGCACCTCGCGCTGCAGGCCGACGGGCGGCTCAGCTCCTGGGTCGGGGACGACGTGCCCACCGCCGGGCACGCGGTCGGCGGCGCCGGGCACAAGACCGCGAGCCGGGACGGGGTGGTCGTACCCGCCTCCTCCGTGGCCGTCCGCGCGGGCTCCTCCCGTCCCGCCGAGGCGCTGCGCCTGCACACCCTGGCCGACGGCCCCGGCGGCGGCGTGCTGCTGCTCGGCGCGGGCGGCGGCATCGCGGCGATCGGCGCCGCGGGGCTGGGCTTCGCGATGCTGCGCCGGGGGCGCACGGAAGAGGCTTAGGCCGTCCCGCCGGACCTGGTCTCGAACCTCCCCGCAGCCGCCCCGCAGCCGTCGCACGGCCGTCGCACGGCAGGGGCAACACGGGCAGAAACGATGTTCCTCCGCATACTGTGGACACTCACACGGCCACGGGAGAGGAGGACATATCCATCGTGACCCCCAACCCCGATCCCGGCCCCGATCCCACCCCCCATCCCGGCCCCGTCCCCTCCCGCCGCCGCCTCGCCCTCTGCCTGCTGGCTCCGCTCCTGCTGCCGCTGGCCACCGGCTGCGGTGACGCCGGCGGCCTGGCCGGGGCCGGGCCGACCCCGACCGCGAGCGGGCCCGTACAGCTGTGGCCGGGGCGCAAGGGTGCCGTGGTGCCGCCCGCCGATCCGGGGGGCGCGCCGCCCGAGTACGTGACCGGCATCCCGCCCGTCCAGGACCAGAACGTGCACGGCATCGACCCGGTGACCCTCATCCAGGCGGAGGTACGGGCGCACCCGGACGCCGTGACGGGCCCCGACGGGATGCCCAGGGAGACCGCCGCCGCGATCAAGGCGTGCGGGAAGCCCGGCTCGGATCCCGCCAAGTGCCCGGTGCTGACGCCGTACTACCAGGACCTCACCGGCAACGGCAAGGACGAGCTGATCGTCGGCATCGAGCTCCCCGATCAGATGATGTCCGTACGGGTCTACACGGCGGACGAAGCGGGCCGCCTCAACCGGATCATGGCGACCACCGACACCGTCATCAGCGTCGGACTCGCCGACGAGGACGTGATCCTGCACGTTCCCAGCGCCAACGCGGGCTACGAGGTGAACACCACCTGGTCCTGGGACGCCAAGCAGCGCTCGATGCTGCCGACCTACGAGCAGATCGTACGAGTGAACCCCCCGAACCCTCCGAATCCCGCGAATCCCGCAAATCCCGCGACCGGTCCGAGCACCAGCCCCAGCCCTGGCACCAGCGCCGCCACCAGCCCCCGCCCCGCCCCCACCTCCGCGGGAACTTCGCCGTGAGGCTCCGGCTGCCCTCCTGGACGGCCACGCTGACCTGGAAGTCGGCGTGCTTCATCGCGGTGATGTGCTGCTCGCTCGCGGCGGTGCTGGGCGCGCTGGTGCACGTGGAGGTGACCCGGCAGACCGTGGCGGCGTCCCGGGACAAGGCGCTCGGGAAGCTGACCGACGCCGTGAGCGCCTACGAGGCCGGCGAGCCCCTGCCCCCCGAGTCCGGGCTGGATCCGGCCGGGCTGCCGGCGAGGCTGCGGGCGCTGGCCCTGTCCGGGCAGCGCGGGACGATCGTGGCCGACCACGACGGCCGGCCGACGATGTGGGCGGCGGCCCCCGCCGACGGGCAGGCGCTGGCCACCTCCATCGACTACGAGCAGAACGCGCGGGCCATCAACGGACTGGACAACGCGATCATCGGGTCTTCGGTGCTGGCGATCGGCGGCACCCTGCTGGTCGGTGCCTTCGCCGTGACCCGAGTGACGCGCCGGCTGCACCAGACGGCGACGGTGGCCCGGCGGATCACCCAGGGCGACCTGGACGCACGGGTCGGAGACCCGCGCACGAAGGACCCCTCGCGCCGCCAGGACGAGGTGGCCATCGTGGCCGGGGCCCTGGACACGATGGCGGGCAGTCTCCAGGCGAAGCTCCAGAGCGAGCAGCGGTTCACCGCGGACGTCGCACACGAGCTGCGCACTCCGCTGACGGGACTCCAGGCGGCCTCGGAGCTGCTGCCGGACAGCCGGGCCACGGAACTGGTGCAGGAGCGGGTCCGCACGATGCGGCAGCTGACGGAAGACCTGCTGGAGATCTCCCGGCTCGACTCGGGCCGCGAGGTCGTGGAGACCGACCTGCACCAGCTGGGACGCCTCGCGCAGCGGGTGGTGCGGGCCTCGGGGACGGTCACGGAGGTGGTCGTGGTGCGGGACGCGCACGTGGAGACGGACCGGCGGCGCCTGGAGCGGGTGCTCGGGAACCTGGTTGCCAACGCCCACAAGCACGGACGGGCGCCGGTGGTGCTGACGGTGGACGGGCCGGTGGTGACGGTACGGGACCACGGGGACGGCTATCCCGACTACCTGATGACCCACGGGCCCCAGCGGTTCCGGACCGAGGGCGCGGGCAAGGGGCACGGGCTGGGGCTGACGATCGCGGTCGGGCAGGCCGAGGTCATCGGGGCCCGGCTGGTGTTCCGGCAGGCGCGGGACGGCGGGGGCGGGGCGGAGGCCGTGCTCACGCTGGTCGAGGCCAGGGTGTCCTAGGCCCGGCCGAGAGCTCCGCCCCTCCCCGTCACCCCTCCGGCTGCGCCTCCTGCTCCGGCTCCGGCTTCGGCTTCGTCCAGGGCCAGCGCGGGCGGGGCTTTACGCCCGCGGGCGAGTGGACGTACTTCCAGCCCTTCTGGAGCCCCAGCCGCTTCGAGTACCCGGCCGGGACCCGCTCGTAGAGCAGCACCGTCGGGGCGCCGCCGTCCGGGTCCGGGACCGGGATCTCGTACCACTTCGGCGGATGGCCGGTCGGGCCGAGGAGGATCGGGAGGGTCCGGCCGTCCATCGGGCCGCCCTCGAAGGAGGTGGGTTCGCTTCTCACACCCCCAGTCTCACAGGAGTCCGGAAATCACCGCGGTTCCGGGGTCACAGCAGGTGGGCCGCCTCGGAGACCACCGGGATCACCCGCCGGGCCAGCACCCCGACCGGGCCTTCCGCCGATTCCAGGGCGAGGGCCGCGCGGGCCGCCGCCGCCGTCTCCGCGTCGGTGGCGGCGGTCGCCGTCAGGAGGGCGATGAACTGGTCCACCAGCCAGTCCCGGAGCGAGGAGACCTCCGGCTGTTTGCCCTCGTCGATCCAGATCAGCGAGGCGGCCTCGACCGCCGTGATCCACGTACGCACCATCATCCGCAGCCGCGCGCCCGGCGCCGGGACGCCGAGGTGGAAGAGGATCGCCTCGGCCGCCGCCCGGCGGATGCCGTCGACGGTGGCGGTGGTGCGGGAGGTTTCGACGACGCTGCCGCCCTGGAGGAGGGCGGAAAATCCGGCGTCGTGTTCGTCCACGAAGGCCAGGTACCGGTCCAGGGCCCGGGAGAGCCGCTGGGTCAGCGGGCCGGCCTGGGGTTCGGCGAAGCAGAGCCGCAGGACGTCGGCCGCCGAGCGCAGGGCGGCCTCGTAGAGCTGCTGCTTCCCGCCCGGGAAGTAGCGGTAGACGAGGGGGCGCGAGACTCCGGCGGCCTCGGCCACGTCGTCCAGCGAGACCTCCTCCGGCGCCCGGTGCGCGAACAGCGACAGGGCCGCGTCGAGGAGCTGGGCCCGCCGCTCCTCGACGCTCAGCCTGCGGTACGCGCGCACGGTGGTCATGTCCGCAGGGTAGCCCGACCCGGTGTCCTTCAGGCGGGGAAGTCCCGGGCCGGAATTTCACCCGAGCGGTCCCGGCCGGACCGCACTCAAGCAGCCCCGGGCAGGTATTCACCCGAGCGGTCCCGGGGCCGAAGCCACGCCGCCATCCCCGCCCCGGAATTCACGCCAGCAGCCCCGAGGCCTTCCAGAGCCTGCGCCCGACACCGCGCATCACGCCGATGTCGTCCAGGAAGTCGGTGAGCCGCTTGGCTCCGGTCTGCATGACCTCCCGGCGGTGGCCGCTGGCCTTGACCTGGGCTAGCGCCTCGCGCCGGTCGAGGCCGATGTTGTCGTAGACCTGGGGGTTCACGAAGGCCTGCGAGAAGACGCGGGCGGCCTGG
The DNA here is from genome assembly GCF_042750105.1 of Streptomyces sp. NPDC059443. Lineage (NCBI taxonomy): Bacteria > Bacillati > Actinomycetota > Actinomycetes > Kitasatosporales > Streptomycetaceae > Streptomyces > Streptomyces sp. NPDC059443. The sequence goes on from NZ_JBHYVM010000037.1 coordinate 15,105, forward strand.
CCGCAGCTGACGCGGGTGAGTTCCTGTTCCCAGCGCGGGGCGGTGAGCATCTGGCGGCGCAGTTCCTCGCGGGCGTAGCGGACGTGGCGCGCCTCCTCGATGACGTGGATGCGGGTGACTCCGCGGACGAGGGGCTGGATCCGCTCGTCCGGGAAGGTCAGCCGCTGCATCCAGTCGAGGACCTCCTCGCCGAGGAGGGTGCAGGCGAAGGAACCGGGGGTGGTGGAGATGGTCTTGAGGACGCGGCCGAGGTTGTGGTTGGTGCGGGAGACCGGGTACTCGGGGGCGCCGTCCCTCTTGATCATGCGGGCGAACATCATCGAGTGGCGGCACTCGTCGGCGATCTCGGTGAGCGCGTACCGGACGTGGTTGCTGGTCAGGGACTTGTCGTAGATGTGGCGGACCAGCAGCTGCATGAGGATGATCTCGAACCAGATGCCGAGCGAGCCGAGCGCGGCGGCCTCGTGGCGGGAGAGTTCGATGCGCTGTTCCTCGCCCATCTTCTTCCAGAGCGGGGTGTCGAAGAGGGAGAGCAACTCGGGCGGCCAGTAGTACTTGCCCTCGATCGGCGGGGCGTCCCAGTCGAGTTCCCGGTCCGGGTCGAAGGAGTGCTTGACCGAGGATTCGAGGAGTCGTTCGGCTGTCTGTTCGCGGTCCTTGAGCAGGCCGAGGGCGTCGCGCAGCTCGGCACGTTCGGTCACGGTGGTCATGGCTTCGGACACCTCGTCGTCGAGTTACCGGCGGTCACTCCTTATGAGACTGCCTGTCAGCAAGACCGTCAATCCCTCGCACCCGACTTGTTGACCGCGCGTCTACCAACGTGTGACGCTGCCAACTGTCCAGTCCTGTACGGAAGTACACGGCCACGTGAGACGAGGGGGCGTCAGTGTCGACGCACGAGCTCTACACCGGTGACCCGGGCGGGACCGTCTGGCCGGTCCCCGCGTCCGGCGACGCCCGCTTCAGCTGGGAGTACGACGGCGGCCGCGAACGGCTGCTGGCCCTGTACCAGAAGGGCAAGGACAAGCAGTGGGACGGCGCCAAGCGCATCGCCTGGGACATGGAGGTGGATCCGTACGATCCGCTCGGCACCCCCGACGAGGCGCTGACGCTCTACGGAACCCGACACTGGGCCAAGCTCTCGGAGCGGGACAAGGGTGAGCTGCGCCGGCACTACAGCGCCTGGAACTTCAGCCAGTTCCTGCACGGCGAGCAGGGCGCGATGGTGTGCGCGGCGCGCATCGTCGAGTCGGTGCCGGACCTGGACGCGAAGTTCTACTCGGCCACCCAGACCATGGACGAGGCCCGGCACGCCGAGATCTTCGGACGGTTCCTGCACGAGAAGGTCGGGATGCTCTACCCGATCAACGACAACCTCAAGGGCCTCCTCGGCGACACCCTGCGCGACTCCCGCTGGGACATGCCGTACCTGGGCATGCAGGTGCTCATCGAGGGGCTGGCGCTGGCCGCCTTCGGCATGATCCGCGACACCACCGACAAGCCGCTGCCCAAGCAGATCCTGGCCTACGTGATGCAGGACGAGGCACGGCACGTGGCGTTCGGGCGGATGGCGCTGCGCGACTACTACAAACAGCTGTCGGACGCCGAACTGCGCGAGCGCGAGGAGTTCGTGATCGAGGGCTGCTACCTGATGCGCGACCGGCTGCGCGGGGTGGAGGTGCTGGAGAACTTCGGCATCTCCCGCAAGGAGGCGGAGGAGTTCAGCGAGCAGTCGGAGTTCCTGGCGCTCTTCCGCAAGCTGCTGTTCAGCCGGATCGTGCCGTGCGTGAAGGACATCGGGCTGTGGGGCGAGCGGCTCCAGAAGGCGTACCTGGACATGGGCGTCTTCGAGATGGGCAACTCCAACCTGGACCTGCTGATGAGCCAGGACGAGGAGATAGCCGAGACCCTCGACCGCGAGCGGTTCGCGGCCGAGGAGGCGGAGCGGGTGGCGGAGGTGGCCGAGGCCATCGCCGACGGGTCCGCCGGAGGCTGACGGGTCGCGGGGAGCCGACTGGTCCGCGGGAGGCGGACGGGCTACGCGGCCCCGCCCGCCGGGAACCGCTCGCGCAGGGTGAACGCGTACGGGGTCGGGCCGTGTTCCCGCAGGTGGGTCAGGCGCTCCTCGGCGTCCGCGACCGTGGGGCGCTCCCCCGCCGGAACCCACCACAGGGCGGTCATGGCCTCCTTGACGTGCTCGAACCACTCGCGGCGCCTGGCCATCAGCTCCCGGTGGAACCCCGCGTACATGAAGGTGTTCAGGGAGTCGAAGTCCCGCCAGACCGACATGTTGATGATGATCCACTCGTCGCCGAAGACGGCCACGTCCGTCGCGTCGCCCCCCTCGCCCTCCAGCCGCCAGACGAAGCCCTCCGCCGCGTCCGCGATCGCGTTGACGGGTTCGAGGCCGTCGACGAAGTCCTTCAGTTCCGGGGAGTCCAGGGGGTACTTGAGGCGGGATATGTTCACCTGTGCGAGTTCGTAGGTCATTTCCTACGAGTACCAGGAACTCCCCTACCCCACCCGGCCGTTTCAGGGGGTGGACAGCGCCGCCTCCATCACCGCCCGCGCGATCGGCGCGGCCGCGCCGTTGCCGCTGATGTCCCCGCGCACCGCCGAGGCGTCCTCCACGACCACCGCCACCGCGACCGCCGGCGGGGCCCCGCCCTGCGCCTTGGCCGCCCAGGAGATGAACCAGGCGTAGGGGGTGCCCGCGTTGCCGACCCCGTGCTGGGCGGTGCCGGTCTTGCCACCGACCACCGCGCCGGGGATCTCCGCGTTCTTGCCGGTGCCGTTCTCCACCACCTTCACCATCAGCTCCTGCATCCGCATGGCGGTCAGCGGGGTCATGGCCCGGCCGAGGGTGTGCTGGTCGGTGCGGCGGACCGGGCGGCCGTCGTCCTGCGTCGTACGGTCCACCAGGTAGGGGGTCTTGAGCACGCCGCCGTTGGCCACGGCGGCCGCCACCATCGCCATCTGCAAGGGCGTGGCCTTGGTGTTGAACTGCCCGATGGAGGACAGGGCCAGCTGGTCCGGGCTCATGTCGGTGTCGAAGTTCGAGCGCGAGACCCAGGCCGGCACCCGCAGCCCGCCGTCGTTGAACCCGAACCGGCGCGCGGCCTCCGTCATCCCGCGCAGGCCGACCTGTACGCCGATCTTCGCCATCACCGTGTTGCACGACCACTGCACGGCGTCGGCCATCGAGGCGTCGGCGCAGCCGGTGCCCGCGTTCGGCAGCAGGGTGTTCGTACCCGGCAGCGGGTAGGGGTCCGGGGTCTCGGTCGGCGCGTCCACGTCGGTGACCACCCCCGCGTCGAGGGCGGCCGCCGCCGTCACGATCTTGAAGGTGGAGCCGGGCGGGTACGTCTCGCGCAGCGCGCGGTTGAGCATGGGCTTGGCCGGGTCCGCGTTGAGCTTCTCCCAGGCCTCCTTGACCTTCGCACCGGTGCCGGAGAGCAGCGCCGGATCGTAGGAGGGGCTGCTGACCAGCGCGAGGATCTTGCCCGTGGCCGGTTCGACCGCCGCGACCGCGCCCCTCTTGCCGGCCAGCCCGGTGAACGCGGCCAGCTGCACGTTCGCCCGGATGGTGGTGACGGCGTTGCCGCCGCCGGGGCGGCCGCGCGCGAGGTCGTACCAGAGCGGGAAGGCCGAGAGCCCGGGGTCGGTGCCGGACAGGACCCGGTCCTCGGCGCGCTCCAGGAAGCTGGTGCCGTAGGTCTGGGAGGAGAAGCCGGTGACGGGCGCGTAGAGCGGGCCGTTCTTGTACGTCCGCTCGTAGCGCAGGAGTTGGCGGCTGTCCCGGGAGCCGGTGACGGGCCGGCCGTCGACCGTGATGTCGCCGCGCGGTTCGGCGTAGCGCTCGATGGCGGGGCGTTTGTTGGCCGGGTTCGCGCCGTAGGCGGCGGATTCCCAGACCTGCACGCGGGCCACGTTGACCAGCAGGGCGACGAGCAGCAGGGCGCAGAAGTACGCGCACCAGCGGATGTAGCGGATCACGCGTCGGCCTCCTCGGGCTCCCGGTCGGGCCGGGGTCTGCGGGCGCTGTCGCTGAGCCGGATCAGCAGGGCGACGATGATCCAGTTGGTGACGACGGAGGAGCCGCCCTGCGCGAGGAAGGGCATGGCCATGCCGGTGAGCGGGATCAGGCCGGTGACTCCGCCGGCGATGACGAACACCTGGAGCGCGAGGATCGAGGCGAGTCCGGTGGCGAGGAGGCGGCCGAAGGGGTCGCGCAGCGCGAGTCCGGCGCGGAAACCGCGGGAGACGAGGAGCCCGTAGAGGAGCAGGATCGCGGTGAGGCCGACGAGGCCGAGCTCCTCGCCTGCGGTGGCGAGGATGAAGTCGGATTTGGCGGCGAAGCCGATGAGGAAGGACTGGCCGTGGCCGAGGCCCGCGCCGAGGAGCCCGCCTGCGCCGAAGGCGAAGAGGGACTGGGCGAGCTGGCCGGGGCCGTCGCCGCGTTCGATGGAGGCGAAAGGATTCAGCCAGTCGTCCACGCGGCTGTTCACGTGCGGCTCGAACGTCCCGACGGCGTACGCGCCCACGGCGGCGAGCAGCAGCCCGATGGCGATCCAGCCGATCCGGCCGGTGGCGGTGAACAGCATGATGACGAAGAGGCCGAAGAAGAGCAGCGAGGTCCCCAGATCGCGCTCCAGGACGAGCACGCCGACCGACAGCAGCCAGACGGCGAGGATCGGCCCGAGGACCCGGCCGGGAAGCAGCCTCAGCTTCCAGAAGAGGGTGCGTCCCGTGAGGGCCAGGGCCGTGCGGTTCGCGGCGAGGTAGGCGGCGAAGAACACGGCGAGCAGGATCTTGGCGAACTCCCCCGGCTGGAAGGAAAGTCCGCCGAACCGGATCCAGATGTGCGCGCCGTTCACGGCCGGGAAGAAGACGGGTACGAGCATCAGCGCGAGCGCCACGGCCGCGGCGAGGTACGCGCACTTCTGGAGCACCCGGTGGTCCCGGAGCAGAACCACTGCGAGAACGAACAGCGCCATCCCGAGCGCCGACCAGCGCAGTTGCTCCCCGGCGGTGACGTGGCCGGGGGTGGTGGCGTCGAGCCGCTGGATGAGGACGAGGCCGAGCCCGTTGAGCAGGACGGCGATCGGGAGCAGCAGCGGATCGGCGTACGGGGCGCGGAGCCGGACGGCGAGGTGCGCGGCGAGCGCGGCCACGGCGAGGCCGGCGGCGTAGTGGGCTGCGGGGCGCGGGATGTGGCCGGTGGTGGTGAGGCCCACGTAGAGGTGCCCGAGGACCGCGATCGACACGGCGCCGAAGAGCAGCGACAGCTCGACACCGCGACGCTTGGGGGCGTGGGCGCCGGGTGGCGAGGGCGGGGCGGGCTCCGCCACCTTTGCCGTCAGAGCGGTCATACGGGGAAACGTAGCAAGCAGGCGGCCCGTATGTCCGCTTATGTCATAGTGTGCCGAAGAGTCGTCAGAACCGGTCGGAAGCGAAGTAAGCGAAGTAGCCGAAGTAAGCGGATCAGGAGTCGCCTTCCATGGGACCTGCGGAGTTCATCGTCCTGGCCTTTCCGGAAGAACAGCTGCGGGTCGCGGCGGTCGAAGCGGTGATGGGGCTGCGCAAGGCCGGCGTGGTGCGGCTGATCGACGGGCTGGTGGCCACCAAGACGGCGGCCGGCGAGGTGCTGGCGGCGGAGTTCGACGAGTTCGTCGAGCTCAGGGGCCTGCTCGCGCACCGCGAGGCGGCCCCGCTGATCGGCCCGGAGGACGTCACGGAAGCGGCGGACCTGCTGGAACGCGGCAGCTGCGCCCTCCTCCTGGTGATCGAGCACGTCTGGGCCGAGGACGCGGCCGTCGCGGTGCGCGCGGCGGGCGGCCGGATCGCGGGCGCGGTCCGGCTCCCGGCCGACCGGCTGGGGGTGGCCTGATGTTCATCCGCCCCATCGGCTCGGTGGTCAACCCCTCCCGGCGCCCGGAGGGCAACCCGCTGCTGCGCGGGATCCTGAAGCGCGGCGCGTACGTCTGGGACACGGCCCGGCCGAAGGCCGCGCCCGCCACCTCGACTGCCACCTCGCCCGCCGCCTCGTACGGCGCCTCACCCGCCACCTCGCCCGTCCCCTCCGCCTCGGCCTCCGGTGCCGGTCCGCGAGGCTCCGGACAGACCCCCGCCGGGGCCGAACTCACCGACCAGCTGACCCGGCTGGCCGCCCTGGCCCGCGAAGGGCTGCTGACCACGGAGGAGTTCTCGACGGCCAAGGCCCGGCTGCTGGGCCCGGGAGGCTGAGCCCAGGAGGCTGAGCCCGGGAGGCTGAGCCGACCGGGTGAGCGGCGCGGCACGGCCGACCCGGGTGGGCGAATTGTCATACCGGGCGTGGCAGCATCGGCCGCCTGGAGGTGACCACATGTCACGTCGACCTCGGCGTCGGCTGCTTCGCGCCGCCTGCGTCGCCGCAGTCCTCGCCACGGCGGGCCCGCTCCCCGCCGCACAGGCCGCACCCGGCGAGCCGGCCGAGCCGCTCGCCCCCGGCGTCCACGCGGCACCCGGCACCCGGGCGGAACCCGCCGGACTCGAAGCACCCGGCGCGGGCGCGGCCCCCGCGGGGCGAGAAGCACCCGCGGCACCGGCCGCACCCGAAGCGCCCGCCGCGCCCGAAACCCCCGGCGCACCCGGCGCCCCGGCCGAGCCCGTCGGGGTGCTCCTCTCGCGGCTCCAGGGCCTCTACCAGCAGGCCGAGCAGGCCACCGAGGCCTACAACGCCGCCGAGACCGCGCTGACCGCCCGCCAGGGCGAGGAGCGCCGGCTCGCCGCCGAGCTCGGGAAGGCCCGTACCGCCGTCACCGAGGCCCGGGCCGCCACAGGCCGGCTGGCGCGGGAGCAGTACAAGGGGGCCCGGGGGCTCTCCCCGCTCGCCCGGATGCTGTTCGCCGAGGAACCCCAGGGGGCCCTGGACCAGCGGCGGGTCGCGGAGCGCGAGGGTGTCCTGCGGGCCGCCGCGCTGGAGCGGCTGGGCCGGGGCGAGCAGCAGGCCGACGTGCTCGCCGTCGCCGCCCGCAAGGCCCTGGATTCCGAGCAGAAGCTGGCCGCCGAGACGAAGAAGCGCAAGGAGACGGCCGCCGCGCAGCTCAAGGAGGTCGAGCGGATGCTCGCTTCCCTCACCCCCGCCCAGCTCGGCGAGCTCCGCACCCGCGAGGCCGAGGACACCGCCACCGCGCAGCGGGAGCTGGTCGATTCGGGGAAGCTCGGCGCGAAGCCCCGTAATCCCACGGCGGCCGGCGGCTCGGCGCTCACCTACGCGGCCGCGCAGCTCGGCAAGCCGTACGTCTGGGGCGCCGAGGGCCCGGCGTCCTTCGACTGCTCCGGGCTGACCTCGCAGGCCTGGGCGCACGCGGGCCGCGCGATCCCCCGGACCAGCCAGGAGCAGTGGGCGCAGCTGCCCAGGGTGCCGCTCGACGAGCTCCGTCCGGGGGATCTGGTGGTGTACTTCCCGACCGCCACGCACGTGGCCCTGTACGTGGGCGAGGGCAAGGTGATCCAGGCGCCGCGGCCGGGTGCGAAGGTCAAGGTCTCGCCGATCGCGGCGAACCCGCTGCTCGGCGCGGTGCGGCCGGACCCCGACGGGGCGCCGCTGCCCGCCTTCACCCCGCCGCCGCTGCCCGAGACCCCGGGCGGGGCGGCGGGGGACGACACGGGTTACTCGGAGGCCGAAGCGCCCTCGTCCCCATCGGCGTCGGAACCCGCGACCGAGGCCGTGACCTCGGCGAGGTAGTCGCCCGCGTCCTCGGGGTCGTAGAAGAACGAGTCGAAGTCGGCCGGGTTGTCGAAGCCGTTGGCGAAACGGTCCGCCACCGGCTGGAGCTGCCCGGCCGCGCCGATCAGGTTCAGCACGTGCTCCGGCGGGACGCCGAGCATGGCGTTGGTCCACTGGGTCGTCGGCCGGCCGTTGGTGAACCAGTACTTGTCGAAGGTGGCCTTCATCCACGCCTCGTCGAACGGGTTGTCCCCGTGCATGATGATCGACGACAGGTACGAGGCCGCGCACTTGGCGGCGGAGTTCGAACCCTGCCCGGTGATCGGGTCGTTCGCGACGACCACGTCCGCGACGCCCAGCACCAGGCCGCCGCCGGGCAGCCGGCCGATCGGGTTGCGCACGACGGGGGCGTAGCGGCCGGCGAGCGTGGCGCCCGCGTCCGTCAGCTCCACCTTCGTGGCCCGCGCGTACTCCCAGGGCGTGAACTTCTCCATCAGTTCCAGCGTCAGCGCCAGGTGGTCGGCCGGGTCCCGCACCCCCGTGAACGCGTCCACCGGACCGCCCGGGACACCCTCCCAGAACAGGATGTCGGCCCGGCCGGAGGTGGTCAGCGTCGGCATGACGAACAGCTCGCCGACGCCCGGGACCAGGTTGCAGCGCACGGCCTCCGTCTCCGGGTGCTCCGGGCGCGGGCCGAGGCCGTGCACGTAGCTGACGGCCAGCGCGCGCTGCGGGGCGTCGTACGGGGAGCGGGCGGCGTTGCGGCCGAACAGCGAGACCAGCTCGCCCTTTCCGGCCGCGACCAGCACCAGGTCGTACGTGCGGGAGAAGAAGTCCAGGTCGGAGACGGACGCCCCGTGGATGACCAGCTGGCCGCCGCGCTGCGCGAAGGTGTCGAGCCAGCCGGACATCTTCACGCGCTGGTCCACGGACTGGGCGAAGCCCTTCAGCCTGCCGAGCCAGTCGACGGCGCGGCCGGCGTCGGGGGCGGCGACCGAGACGCCCAGACCCTCGATCTTCGGGGCCCGCTGCTCCCAGAGGTTCAGCTGGAGGTCCCGCTCGTGCCGGAGCGCGGTGTCGAACATGCACTGGGTGGACATGACCCGCCCGGTGCGTATCTCGTCCGCCGTCCGGTTGGACATGAGGGTGACCTCGTACCCCTTCGACTGGAGTCCGAGGGCGAGCTGGAGGCCGGACTGGCCGGCGCCGACGACGAGTATCTTCCGCATGTGCGCGTTCTCTATTCGGGAGTCGAGTCGAGGGCGTGGCCCACGAGGGTCAGCAGGGCTTCAACTACCGTGACCCGGCGCCGGGCGTCCATGATCACCACGGGCACGCCGGCCGGTATGGTCAGCGCCTCCCGCACGTCTTCCGGTTCGTACGAGCGGGTGCCCTCGAAGTGGTTGACGGCGACGGCGTACGGCAGCCCGCAGCTCTCGAAGTAGTCGAGGGCCGGGAAGCAGTCGCGCAGCCGGCGGGTGTCGGCGAGGACGATCCCGCCGATGGCCCCGCGCACCAGGTCGTCCCACATGAACCAGAAGCGCTCCTGGCCCGGAGTCCCGTACACGTACAGGACGAGGTCGTCGTCGAGCGTGACGCGTCCGAAGTCCATCGCGACGGTGGTGGTGTGCTTGTCCGGGGTCGAGGACAGGTCGTCGGTCGGGACGCTGGCCTGGGTCATCACCGCCTCGGTACGGAGCGGCGTGATCTCGGAGACGGACCCGACGAAGGTGGTCTTGCCCACCCCGAACCCGCCCGCCACCAGCACCTTCACGGCCACGGGCGCGCGCGAGCGGTCGTACTGCCAGGGCTGTACGGGTTCGTCCTGCGCGGCGCCGGCCCCGTTCGGGGAGAAGAGGCCGCCCGTCGGGAGGAGGCCGGTTTCAGAGACGGCGGAGCCCACTGAGCACCCTTTCGAGTAGCGCGCGGTCGGGACGGCCGGAGCCGTGCCCGGTTCCGTAGACGCGGATCCTTCCCTGGTCGGCGAGATCGCTGACGAGGACGCGCACCACACCGAGCGGCAGCTTCAGCAGCGCGGCGATCTCGGCGATCGTGCGCATGCGGCGGCAGACCTCGACTATGGCCGGCATCTCGGGCATCCGGTCGGGCTTCCGCGGCGCGGACACCTTGGTGTCGAGGGCGGCGACGAAGGTCTCGACGTTGAGGACCTGGGTGAAACGGGTGCGGCCGCCCGTGAGCGAGTACGGGCGTACACGCGCGGGGCGGCGGTCGGCGCCGCGTATCGGCAGCCGGTCGGAGGCCGGACTCCTCACGGGGTTTTCTCCATCGACTGGCGCAGCTCACTGCGGACTTCGGGGGTCAGGACGTGGCCGGCGCGGCCCACGAACAAGGCCATGTGGTAGGCGACGACGCTCATGTCGCAGTCGGGCGTGGCGTGCACTCCGAGGAGCGAGCCGTCGCTGATGGACATGACGAACACGGAGCCGTGCTCCATCGCCACCATCGTCTGCTTGACCGCGCCGCCGTCCATCAGGGCGGCCGCGCCCGTGGTGAGGGAGCCGAGGCCGGAGACGATGGTCGCGAGGTCGGCGGAAGCGCCGCGGGGGCCCTTGGGGCGGACCGGCGGGGCCCCGGCGGTGGCCTCGGCCGGGGGCGTGTCGGGTGCCACCGGCTCGGAGGACAGCAACAGGAGCCCGTCCGAGGACACGACGGCCACGGAGTTGACCCCGGGGACCTCCTCGACCAGGTCGGTCAGCAGCCACTGAAGGTTGCGGGCCTGGGTGCTCAGTCCGTACGTACTGGGCGCGGTCATGTGCGTGCCTCCTGTGCGGTGTCCCCCCGGTCGGTCTGCCCCTGGTCGTGCGGTTGGCCTTGCGGCCCGCCCTGCCGTGGGTCCTGGGCGAGCTCGGCCTCCACGACGCGCCGCCCGTCCTGGGCGCCGCGGTAGAACCCGCCGAGCCGGCGGCGCAGCTCGTCGGCGTCCACCCGTCGCGGCGGGGCCGGTACGTCGCCTCCCCGCCCGGCGGCCACCGCGCGGGGGGTCCGCTTGGGCAGGCCCTTGTCGGTGAGGCCCTCGTCCTCTACGGGTACGGGTACGGGTGCCTCGGCGGGGGCCGGGACGCGGAAGACCTGCTCGGCGGGTACCTCGGCCGGAGCCTGAAGGGCGAACTCCTGCTCGGCGGGGTCCGCCTCCTGGGCAGGAGCCCGGACGGTGAACACCTGGTCGGCGGGGACCTGCTCCTCGGCCGGGGCCGGGACGCGGAAGACCTGCTCGGCCGGGGGCAGCTGGTCCGCCGGGGGTGCGAACGCCGCCGGAGCGGGCTCCGGGACCACCCGGGCCAGCAGCTCCTCGGCCGGAGCGGGCGCGGACTCGTGGACCGGCTCGGGCTCGTCGACCGGCGCGGGCTCCCCGATCGGCTCGGTGATCCAGCGCGGCTGCTCCGCGGGAACCGCCTCGGGCTCGGGGACCGCCTCGGGCTCGGGAGCCTCCTCGGGAGCCTCCTCGGGCTCCGAAGCCCAGCTCGGCCGCTGCTCCGCCGGAGCCGTCTCGGGCTCGGTGGCGGCGTCGGCAGCGGCCGCAGCGGCAAGGCCCCGTAGGCGGGACGGGAGGGTGTTCTCGTTCGCCTCCGCGACCACGCCGGGCAGGTGCAGCGCGGGGGCCCCCGGGGTACCCAGGGTGTGGACCGGCGAAACCGGCGGAGCACTCGGCAGCAGGGACGCCGGTACGGCGACCAGCGCCTCCGTGCCCCCGTGCCGCGAGGTCCGCAGCTCGGCCGTGACGCCGTGCCGGGCCGCGAGCCGCCCGGCCACGTACAGGCCGAGGCCCAGGCCGTGTTCCGACTCCGGCTCCTCGTCGTACGCGTCCGGCGTGGCCAGGCGGGAGTTCAGCGTCTCCAGCCGGTCCCCCGTGACCCCGATGCCCTCGTCCACGACGGACAGCACCACGTCGCCGGAGTCCAGCAGCCAGCCGGACACCTTCACCTTGGCGTCCGGCGGCGAGAAGGTCGTCGCGTTCTCCAGCAGTTCCGCGAGCACGTGCGAGATGTCGTCGGCCGCGTGCCCGGCGATCTGCGTGTACGAGGGCAGCGCCCCGAGGTCGACGCGCTCGTAGCGCTCGATCTCACTGACCGCCGCCCGCATCACGTCGACCAGCGGCACCGGCAGGCCCTGCCCGTGGCCGTGCTCCTGGCCGGCGAGGACCAGGAGGTTCTCGTTGTGGCGGCGCATCACGGTCGCCAGGTGGTCGAGCTTGAAGAGGGTGGCGAGCCGGTCCGGGTCCTGCTCCTCGGACTCCAGCTCCTCGATGACGGCGAGTTGGCGCTCGACGAGCCCGAGGGTGCGCAGGGACAGCGACACGGACGTGGTCGACATGATGCGGCGGTGCTCTTCCAGCCCCGCCCGCAGCTGCGCGAGTTCCTCCTCCAGCGCCTCGCGGCCCGAGGTCAGCGCCTCGTTGCGACCGATCAGGCGGCGGCGGTCGGCGTCGAGCCCGGCGATCCGGGTGTGCAGGGAGACCGTCTGGTCCCGCACGGAGTTGAGGCTCCGCACGACCTCCGCGAACTCGTCGTTGCGGCCGGTGAACCGGACCGGCTCCACCGAGCCCTCGGGGGTCGCCAGCCGCGCCGCGCCGCGCCGCAGGACCGACAGCGGGCGGGTCAGCGAGCGGGCGATGGCCGTGGCCACGCCGACGGTGACCAGGAACAGCACGCCGAGGAAGGCCAGCAGGGTCTCCAGCGCGGTCACGTCGTCGTCCCGCAACGTGGCGAGGGCGGTGGCGCGCTGGCCGGCGAGGGTGGCCTCGACCGAGCGCATCCGGTCGATGCGGGCGGTGAGGGACGGGCCGACGGTGGCGGAGTCGAGCTTGCGGTCGGCGGAGGAGAGGGTCGGCCGGTCGGTGAGCCGCTTGAGGTACTCGTCGGCCGTCTTGACCTCGGGTCCGGCGACGGTGGCGGTGAGGGTCTGGCGCACGTCGGGGCGCGCGGCCCGCGCGAAGTCGTCGAGGGCGCCCAGCTCCCGTACCCGCGCCCGCTGGGCGGCGGTGGTGAGTTCGTCCATGGCGGCGGAGCTCTGGGACTGGTCGCCGCGGGGCACGTCCAGCGCGGCGAGGAGCAGTCCGCGGGTGGCGGAGGCCTGTTCCACGGCCTGGCCGAGGGGGGCCAGCGGGCGGGTGGTGACGAGGGCGTCGGCGGCCCGCGGCGGGGTCAGCTCGGCGAGCCGGCCGCCGGGGGCGAGGAGTTCGGCGATGACCCCGGAGTAGGCCTGGTGGGCGGCGAGGGCGCTGCCCTTGCCTTCGAGGGCCTGGGTGCGCACGGTGCGGACCCGGCCGAGGGCGCGGGCCAGTTCCTCGTCGGCGTCGGCCCGGACCTCGGCGAGCTGGCGGTCGGTGCCCGCGGTGCGCTCCTGGACGGCGGCCTGCGCGCCCTGGGTTCCGCCGGGGCGGCCCTTGGCCACGTACTCGGTGACGGCGTCGCGTTCGTCGCCGAGGAGGTGCGCGAGGGTGAGGGTGGCCCCGGTCTGCTCGGCGAGGGTGACCAGGTGCTGGGAGTCCTTCAGGTCCGCCGAGGCGGACAGGACGGCGGGCGCCCCGGCCGCGAGGACGGCGAGCCCGGCGACTGCGACCCCGATGACCAGCCTGCGGCGCACGCGCACCCGGCGCCCAGCGGGAGCTCCCGCGGGGACTCCCTTGCGGGCGTGGTCGGTGGCGGTGCCGTCGGAGGCTGGTCGGTCGGTCGCGGTGCCACCGGGTGCGGTGCCGTTCGCGACGGTGCCGTTCTTCCGAGGCCGCTTCTTCTGCACCGGTGCTCGCAATCCTGTACGTGTGCTGCTCGTGCTCGTCTACTCGTGTGGCCGAGGTAACGGCCGGTCAACAAGTAAACGCCCCCTGCCCCCGTCGTCTTGCTCTGCTGTGCCGCCGTACCGCCTCAGACCTTCGCAGTGCCCCGGGAAGAGGGCCGCACATCGCCCGCCCGGCCACACGAAGGAGTGAACATCACGGAGGAGTTGGCGGCCAACTCGGCGAACGGCCGTCAGTGCCCGTCCATGGACAGGTGGTTGAAAGATGGATGCGGCGTTTGGCAGGATGCCCGCCCACATACCGACGGTCACCCCACTGGGCCCGGGAATTCCCTTCCGCCCCACCCGTACCGCTTTGATCCGCACTCGCCCCGGCCCGTCCCGGCCCGTCCCGCCCCTCCGGCGCCCCGCACGGGCAGAATGTCCGCATGCGCATCGATCTCTCCTCCGCCCCCGGCGACCCGGAACGCCCCAACGAGGACTGGCTGTCGGCCGCGATACCCGCGTCGGGCGGCGGAGTCCTGGTCGCCCTCGACGGGGTCACCCCGCCACCGGGCGAGGTCGGATGCACGCACGGAGTCCCCTGGTTCGCGGCCCGGCTCGGCGGCCGATTGACCGAACTGTCCGGATCGCGACGGGACATGCCCCTCGACCGGGTCCTCGCGGAGGCCATCGGCACCACTGCCGACGCCCACCGCGACACCTGTGACCTTTCTCACGTGCGGACTCCGCAGGCGACGGTGGTCATCGTCCGCTGGGACGAGTCCTACGTGGAGCACCTGGTGCTCTCGGACTCCGTACTCCTCCTCCAGGCGCCCGGGGGCGAGGTGCGCGCGGTCGTCGACGACCGGCTGGACCGGATCCCGCGCGAGCGGCTGCGCACGAACGCCTCGGCGGACCTGCTGCGCAACGCGGAGGGCGGCTTCTTCACGGCCGCCGCGGACCCGGCGGTGGCGGCCCGCGCGGTGACCGGGCGCACCCCCCGCGAGGAGGTCCGGGCGGTGGCGGCGCTCACGGACGGGGCGAGCCGGTGGACGGACACCTTCGAGGAGGGCGACTGGGCCGAGTGCCTGGCGGTGCTGCGCAAGGAGGGCGCCCGGTCCCTGATCCAGCGCGTCCGGACCCTGGAAACGGATCCGGACCGGCCGCACCGGCGCGGCAAACGGCACGACGACGCGTCGGCGGTGTACGCGGAGCTGTAGGGGGCGGGGAATCCGGCCCCTCCTCCTATTCCGCGCCCGCGTTCAGCTGGTTCAGCAGCCGGGCCAGCTCCGCGACCTCCCCGCGGTCCCAGTCCGCGAGCTTGCGCATGTACTGCTCGCGCCGGGCGCCGCGGACCCGCAGGAAGCGCTCCCGCCCCTCGTCCGTGAGCCCGACCAGGAAGGCGCGGCCGTCCGCCGGGTCCGGTTCGCGGGCCACCAGGCCCAGCACCTCCAGGGCCCGCAGCTGGCGGCTCATCGTGGCCTTGCCGACCCCGAAGTACCCGGCCAGCTCGGTCGCCCGCTGCTGGCCGGCGGCCTCCAGGCGGACGAGGAGCCCGTACGCGGCCGGTTCCAGCTCGGGGTGCAGTTCGCGCGCCATCTCCCCGGAAGAGGCGCGGGCCCGCCGGAGGAAGACGGACAGCTCCCGCTCCAGGGCAAGGATCTCCTGGTCTTCGCTCCCGTGCACGTGTCCCGCTCCTTCGGTGGTGTGTGGGGCACCAGTATTTCGCAGCGGGTACGCCACGGGCCCGGGACCCCGCCGGAGCGGAGTCCCGGGCCCTGTGACGTGGGCGGACCAGGCGACGGATCAGGCCGTCGGGCCAGGCGTCGAGCCAGGCGACGGATCAGGCGACCGCGGTCACCGCCACCGCGTCGGCGACGAGGGCCAGCGCCAGCACCTGGCGGACATCCGTCACCGGGTGCACCTCCAGCCCCTCCAGCACCTCGGCCGGGACGTCGTCCAGGTCGGCCTCGTTGCGCTTCGGGATGATGACGGTGGTCAGCCCGGCCCGGTGCGCGGCCAGCAGCTTCTGCTTGACCCCGCCGATGGGCAGCACCCGCCCGGTCAGCGAGACCTCGCCCGTCATCGCCACGTCCGTGCGGACCTGCCGTCCGGACAGCAGCGAGGCCAGCGCCGTGGTCATCGTGACGCCCGCGCTCGGGCCGTCCTTCGGCACCGCGCCCGCCGGGAAGTGGATGTGCACGCCCCGGTCCTTCAGGTCGGCGACCGGGAGCTCCAGCTCCGCGCCGTGCGAGCGCAGGAAGCTGAGCGCGATCTGCGCCGACTCCTTCATCACGTCGCCGAGCTGCCCGGTCAGGGTCAGGCCCGCCGCCCCGGTCTCCGGGTCGGCCAGCGAGGCCTCCACGAACAGCACGTCCCCGCCCGCCCCGGTCACGGCGAGGCCGGTGGCCACGCCGGGCACGGAGGTGCGCCGCTCGGCCGGGTCCTGCGCGGACTCCGGTACGTGGTGCGGCCGCCCGATCAGCGCCCGCAGCTCGCCGGCCCCGATCCGCAGCGGCAGCTCCCGCTCCCCGAGTTCGTGCTGGGAGGCCACCTTGCGCAGCAGCCGGGCGATGGAACGCTCCAGGGTGCGTACGCCCGCCTCGCGGGTGTACTCCCCCGCCAGCTTGCGCAGCGCGCCCTCCTCCAGCACCACTTCCTCCGCGCCGAGGCCGGCGCGCTCCAGCTGGCGGGGCAGCAGGTGGTCACGGGCGATGACCACCTTCTCGTCCTCGGTGTAGCCGTCGAGCCGGACGAGCTCCATGCGGTCGGCGAGGGCCTCGGGGATGGCCTCCAGGACATTGGCGGTGGCCAGGAACACGACATCGCTCAGGTCGAGTTCGACCTCCAGGTAGTGGTCCCGGAAGGTGTGGTTCTGGGCAGGGTCGAGCACCTCCAGCAGCGCCGCCGCCGGGTCCCCGCGGAAGTCGGAGCCGACCTTGTCGATCTCGTCGAGGAGCACGACCGGGTTCATCGACCCGGCCTCCTTGATGGCCCGGACGATCCGGCCGGGCAGCGCGCCCACGTACGTACGCCGGTGGCCGCGGATCTCGGCCTCGTCCCGGACCCCGCCCAGCGCGACGCGGACGAACTTGCGTCCCATGGCGTGGGCCACGGACTCGCCGAGGGAGGTCTTGCCGACCCCCGGAGGGCCCACGAGCGCCAGCACGGCCCCGCCGCGGCGGCCGCCCACGACTCCCATACCCCGCTCGGAGCGGCGCTTGCGCACCGCGAGGTACTCGGTGATCCGGTCCTTCACGTCGCCCAGCCCGGCGTGCTCTGCGTCCAGGACGGCCCGGGCGCCGCGGATGTCGTACTCGTCCTCGGTCCGCTCGTTCCAGGGCAGTTCGAGCACGGTGTCCAGCCAGGTGCGGATCCAGGAGCCCTCGGGGGACTGGTCGCTGGACCGCTCCAGCTTGTCGACCTCCTTGAGCGCGGCCTCCCGTACCTTCTCGGGCAGGTCGGCGGCCTCGACGCGGACGCGGTAGTCGTCGGACTCCTCGCCCTCCTTCTCGCCGCCGAGCTCGCGCAGTTCCTTGCGGACCGCCTCCAGCTGACGCTTGAGCAGGAACTCCCGCTGCTGCTTGTCGACCCCGTCCTGGACGTCCTTGGCGATGGACTCGGCGACGTCCTGTTCGGCGAGGTGGTCGCTGAGCGCCTTGACCGCGAGCTTGAGCCGCGCGACCGGGTCGGCGGTCTCCAGGAGCTCCACCTTCTGAGCCACGCTCAGGAAGGGCGAGTAGCCGGAGTTGTCGGCGAGCGCAGACACCCCTTCGATCTGTTGGACCCGGTCGACGACCTGCCAGGCCCCGCGCTTCTTGAGCCAGCTGGTGGCGAGCGCCTTGTACTCCTTGATGAGCTCGGTGACGGCCCCGGGCAGCGGATCCGGGACGCTCTCGTCCACGGTCTCGCCCTCGACCCAGAGCGCCGCCCCGGGCCCGGTGGTCCCGGCCCCGATGCGGACCCGCCCGCGCCCCCGGATCAGCGCCCCCGGGTCCCCGTCCGACAGCCGTCCCACCTGCTCGACGGTGCCGAGCACCCCGGTCCCGGTGTACTTCCCGTCGACCCGCGGCACGAGCAGCACCCGCGGCTTCCCGCTCCCGGCGGCGGCCTGCGCCGCCTCCACGGCCCCCCGGGCCTCGGAGTCGGTCAGGTCCAGCGGTACGACCATTCCAGGCAGCACGACCTCGTCGTCGAGCGGCAGCACGGGCAGAGTGAGCGTTACGGACGTCGAAGCCATGATCTTCCCTCCGGCAGTGAAGTTGAGCTATGCCGACTCAATGCACATGCGCCCCCCAATGTTCCCCAACCCCCGTTCGCCCGGGGCGAACAGGGGTCGCGGTGCCTTCCCCCGAAGGTGCGGGCCGTTGGTAGTAGGCGGGGGTCACCACCGGGGAGGATTCCTGCCATGGCCACTGACCGGCCCCTCGCTCCGTTGCGCTCGACGCACTCGATGCCCGTGGTGTTCGGAGCCGGGGCGGCGATCGGCGTGGCGGTCAACCTGCTCGCCGGGAGCCTGCTGGGCGCCTGGGCCGGGGCCTCGTGGGCGGTGCGGATGCGCTCCTCCACCCTCTACGAGGTGCTGGCCGCGCTGATGGTGCTGATGGCCGGGGCCCTGCTGTTCACGCACTTCTCCACGCTGGGGACCCTCGACCTGCCGCTGTGGGCACAGGTGCCGCTCGGGGTGACGGCCGGGTTCGGCATCGGGGTGGTCGCGGCCATCATGGGCGTGGCCGGCGGCGAGCTGCTGATCCCGACGATCGTGTTGCTCTTCGGGCAGGACATCAAGACCGCGGGGAGCCTGTCCCTGCTGGTGTCGCTGCCGACGATGTTGGTGGCCTTCGCCCGCTACAGCCGCGACGGCAGCTTCGCCGTACTGGGCGCCAACCGCCGCTTCGCCTTGGTCATGGTCGCGGGCTCGATCGCTGGGGCGGTCCTGGGCGGGCTGCTGCTCGGAGTCTTCCCCGACGTGCTCCTCATCCCCGCGCTGGCCGCGATCCTGCTGGTCTCCGCCGTCAAGCTCGCCCGCCACGAGTAACCCCGCGCGCGGGTGCTACCCGCCGAGCGCGAGCCAGAACCGGCACTCCCCGCATTGCTCGGAGTACCGGTCGTCCCGGTAGCCGGGCTCGCCCGTGGACCGGTTCAGCAGGCGCAGCCGGCGCCCTTGGACCTCGTCGTCGTGGCCGCGGTCGTCACCCGTCCAAGGCATGCCGGACATCGCCTGATCCCCCATCACCTCCCGAGAGGTGCGAGGTCGATCTGCCCGGAACCGAGACCGGCTCGCCAGCCGATTCCTGAGGGGCCGCCCGGCGCGCGCACCGCTGCGGACCGTCGCGGTCATCGGTGCACAGGAACCCGCGGCGTTGTCAGTGGCCGCTGCGACGATCCACGGACATCACCACGAGCACCACGAACGGGAGAAGAACATGGGCACCTGGGACGTCGGCCCCTTCGACAACGACACCGCCGCGGACTTCTGCGGAGGCCTCGACGACGCGCCGGAGAACGAGCGCGAGGCCCGCATCCGCGGCGCCCTCGCGGAAGTGGTCGACACTCTTGACTACCTCGACCAGGACATCGCGGCGAAGGCGGTCGCCGCGGCTGCGCTGGTTGCCGCGCAGTGCCCCGACGGCACGCCCGTCACCACGGCCTACGGCCCGGATCTGCCCCTGCCCCGGCTCTCCGGTGACCTGCGCACGGTTGCCGTCAGAGCCCTCGACCGGGTGGTCACCGGGCCCTCCGAGCTCATGGAGCTCTGGGAGGAGACGG
Source organism: Streptomyces sp. NPDC059443 (assembly GCF_042750105.1). Taxonomy (NCBI): domain Bacteria; kingdom Bacillati; phylum Actinomycetota; class Actinomycetes; order Kitasatosporales; family Streptomycetaceae; genus Streptomyces; species Streptomyces sp. NPDC059443. The sequence continues at coordinate 34,321 of NZ_JBHYVM010000037.1, forward strand.
AACGGCCCGGGCCTTGGCGGGCCGGGATAGGTGAACTGCGGGCCGTCCTCGCGCCGCAGCAGGCGTAGGGCTCCGCGGTTCGCCCCCTGAGGCGGTAGCCGGAGGCCTCAGGCCGCCGATATCTGGATGTCGCCCGAGGTGGTCTTCGCCGAGAGGTGGGACGGGGCGGACGGGTCCGTGGGGATGGTGATCTTGCGGGCGCCGGAATCGGTGGAGACATCGACCCGGTACGGGGCCGAAGGGACCTTCAGCTTCGCGCTGCCCGAGGTGGATTCCACCGCGACCGAGGCCGGGGCCTTCGCGAAGGCCAGGGTGACGGCGCCGGAATCGGATCGGGCCTCCACGGCCTGACCGGACAGGTTCCCGGCGGTGATCTCCCCCGAGGAGGTACGGATCTTCAGCGGGCCGGCGATCCCGTCGGCCTTGACCTCGCCCGAGGAGGATTCGAGGCCGGCCGCGGCCACCCCGGTCACCGTGATGTCCCCGCTGTCGCTGTGGAGTTCGACCTTGGCCGAGGCCGGCACCTCCAGGCGGTAGTCGACGGAGCACTGGTTCGAGCAGTCCCCGTTGGTGAGGGTCAGCACGCCCCCCGAGACCTGCTGGGCGGGCTCGGGCTTGGTGTCGCCGCGGTAGTGGACGGTGCGGTGGACGACGACCCCCGGACCGGAGCCGACGGTGACCTTGATGTCACCGCTGCGGGCATCCGGCACGGCGACCGCGGTGACGGCCTCCGAGACGGTGGCGTCGGAACTCGCGCTCTTCTGCGGGCCGATGGAGAGGGAGCAACCGGTGAGGAGGAGGCCCGCGGCGAGGGCGACGGCGGTGGAGGCGGCGGCGGTACGAACAGTCAGCGTCATGTCTACGATCGTGCCCGCGGGGCGGGTACGGCGGCCATGGTGCCCGTGCCCGAATCCTGGTGGGGTTAGCACCACCCCGGAGCCGGACCCAGGCACCCCCCGCCGCTACGGACCGGCTTCGGCCCCCGTCACCACCGGCCGGTCCGGTGACGGCATGCCCCACTCGCTCCAGGAGCCGTCGTACACCGCGAGCCGCCCGTACCCGGCGAGTTCCGCGCCGAGGGCGAGCACGCACGCCGTGACCCCGGATCCGCAGCTGAAGTAGAGCCGCTCCCGGTCCCCCGCCACCGCCCCGATCGCCTCGCGGAGCTCGGCGGCGGGGCGCATCAGGCCGTCGGCGTCCTGGAGTTCCCCGAAGGGGAGGCTGACCGCGCCCGGCATGTGGCCGCCTCGCAGGCCCGGGCGCGGTTCGGGGGCGGTACCGGCGAAGCGTTCGCGGGTGCGGGCGTCGAGCACGGCGGCGGCCGGATCGGCCAGGGCCGCCGAGACGGTGGCGGCGTCCACCAGGAGCCCGGCGCGGGGGCGGGCGGTGAAGGAGCCGCGGGGGCCCTCGTACGCCGCCGCGCGCTCCTCCACCGGCCGCCCCGCGGCGAGCCACGCGGGGAGCCCGCCGTCGAGGACGGCGATCCGGTCGAAGCCCATGGCGCGCAGCATCCACCAGGCGCGAGCGCTGGAGTAGATCCCGGCGCCGTCGTACGCGACGACCGTGCTGCCGTCGTCGACGCCGAGGGCGCGCATCGCCCCGGCGAAGGCCTCGGCGCCCGGCATGGTGTGCGGGGCGGCGGCTCCGTGGTCGGACAGGTCGCCGTCGAGGTCGAACGGCCGGGCGCCCGGGATGCGGCGGGCGGTGTCCCGGTGACCGCCGACGGAGGCGTCGAAGACGACCAGCCCGGGAGCCCCGAGGCGCTCCGCGAGCCAGTCGCCGCCGACGAGCGGGCCGGGCGGCACCAGGGAGTGGAGGTGGGGGTGGGGGTGGGAACGGGATGCGGTTGTCATACGACACCTCCGGCAGAAGTCGACGGGCCCCGGCTCACCGGCCCCCTCCGGCTCATCCTCCTACGGCTCCTGCGCGCAGCCCCCCGGCCGGGCGAAGAGGGCCACGCGGGCGCCGCGGACCTCCGTCACCGAGCACAGGTCGAAGGAGGAGACCAGGGTCTGCCGTTTCACCGACTCCGCCGGGTCTCCGTCCAGTGGCTGGCCCGGGGGGTCCAGCAGGGCCACCACCCGCTCGGTGGACGGGTCGAGCAGGGCCTCGCGGATCTGCCGCGCGGTCCCCTCCACCCCCTGGAGGCTCCGCGAAGCCGCCGGGGTGCGGGACAGGGCGAGGTCGCGCAGGGACCCGTAGACCTCCGGCGAGGACAGCAGCCATTCGCGCCGCCGGGCGGGGAGGAAGAGCACCGCGTCCCCCGGCCGGGCCCGCTCGCGCACCGCCGCCGCCACGGCGAGCACGTCGTCCTTGCGGCTCTCGGGGGTACGCAGCCACGCGGACCAGAACCCCACGGGGACCAGGAGCGCCCCGGCCAGCAGCCAGGGCCACCAGTCCCGGGCCCGCACGGGCCGCCGTACCCGCGCGAGCCGGTTCCCCGCGAGGAGGGCGAGACCGGCGAGCGCGTAGAGCACGTACCGGTCCACGTACCAGGGGTGCACCAGCGAGACCGCGAGCAGCACCCCGGGCGGCAGCAGCGCGAGCGGCAGCGCCACGCGTACGAGGCCCGGCGCGGCCCCCCTGGCCAACGCCAGCGCTGCCGCCGCGAGGACCCCGTACGCCGCCCAGTCCTGCCAGCCCGGCCGTCCGAGCCAGCCCAGCTGCTGCTGCGCCTGCCGCGCGCTGACCAGGGCGAGCGGCAGCAGCGCGGCCACGACGGCGGCCGCGCCCCACCGCCAGCCGCGCGAGCGCCACGCGGTGAAGGCGTGCGCGGGCAGGGCCAGTACGGCGAACTCGTGCAGCCAGCAGCCCACCACCATGACCAGGGCGTAGCCGAGCCACCGTTCGCGCAGCATCAGGTACGTCGCCCAGATCACGGCGGCGGCGACGAGGGCGTACGAGCGCCCCTCCTGGGCGTACATCTGCACGGGCGGCAGCACGGCGTACCCGAGCCCGGCGAACAGCCCGGCCCGCTCGGCGGGGGTCCGCTCCGCGAAGGCCCGCTCCCCCGGCGCCCCGCCCTCCGAGGCACCCGTCAGCCGGTGCGCCACCGCGGCCACCCCGGCCGTGGCGAGGGCGGTGGCGGCGACGGAGGGCAGGCGCAGCGCCCACAGGCCGGCGGATCCGTCGGCATCGGCGCCCGCGACCGCGTGGACGGCGTAGACCGCGTGCATCAGCAGGTAGTAGAGCCCGTGCACGGCGTCCACCTGGCCGAGGAGTTCCCACAGCCCGCCGAGCGGGCGGTGCGCGACCTGCCAGGTGACGGACTCGTCGCGCCACATCGCGCCACCGCGCGAGAGGCCCCAGAGGCCGAGCGCGAGGGCGACGAGGGGCGGCAGCCAGCGCCAAAGGGCGAAGCGGCGGATGTCGGGCCTCCGGGTGCTATCCGTGCGGGTGGTGCCGACTCCATACTCGGGGTTCGAGCCGGATTACCTGCGGGGGTGGGGCGTGCGAGCGCGTGGATGGCGAGTGGGTCTGGTCGCGGCGACCGTGGCGCTGGCCCTTGCACCGGCCCTGGCCGGGTGTTCCTCCGGCGGGTCGAAGAACGGGGCCGGCCCGAAGGCGACGCCGAGCCAGAGCCTGAGTACGGGTCCGAGCGGCGGCTCCGGCACCGCGACGGCCACGCCCGGCCCCGGCGGGACCGTGAGCGCGAGCCCGACCCCGGGCCCGGGCTCCGGCACGACCGGCACGGCCCCGCAGCCTTCCGCGGGCGGCTCCGTGCCCGCTCCCGCCCCCAGCGCCTCGGGGCCCTCCTCCACCGCGACCCTGGTCACGGTCACCCGGAGCGGGGGCATGAAGGGGCAGACGAGCGGTCTGGTCATCAAGGGCGACGGATCGTTCCTGCGCCTCGACTCCCAGTCCAAGGCGGTCTCCGGGGACAAGCTCTCGGCGGCGGCCCTGGCGAAGCTGCGCACCGCCCTCCGGGAGGCGGACTTCGCCCACCTGCCCCGGATCTCGATGCCCGACAAGCCCGTGGCCGACGCGTTCACGTACGCCTTCGCTTACGGCGGCTACGAGGTCGCCGCCGCCCAGACCACGCTCCCGCCCGCCTTGTCGAAGGTCCTGGACGCACTGCCGCCCTTCGACCCGCGATGAGCCCCGCACGGCAACCACCCGCCGCGCCGGAACCCCAGCCGCCCCGCCACCGCCCCGCTAGAGCCCCGTCCCCGCCACCGTGATCTCCCGCAGCCGCCGGTCCAGGTACCCGCGCAGCAGGACCGCCATGTCCACGCCCTCCGGGTCCAGGACCCACTGGATCTGGAACCCGTCCATCACGGCGAGGATTTCCCGGCAGACGGCCTCGCAGTCCGTCCCGGGCCGTAGCTCGCCGCGCGCGACTCCCGCCTCCAGCAGGGCGACGCTGTAGCCGAGGACCCGGGCGTAGCGGCGGCGGAAGTACTCGTGCGCGGGGTGGCCCGGGTTCCCGGACTCCCCGACCAGCGTGTTGAACATCCGCACGATGCCGGGCCGGCGGGCGTTGTCCTCCGCGAGGGCGACCACGGCCGCGAAGTGCGCGGCGACCGAAGAAACGTCCTCGGCCGGTTCGGCGAAGAGCCGGTCCGTGTCGTGCTGCTCGCTCTGACCCAGGACCGACAGCAGCAGGTCCTCCTTGCTGCGGAAGTGGTGCAGCAGGCCGCCCTGGGTGATCCCGCAGTCGTTGGCGATCCGGGCCAGCGAGGAGGCGTGGAACCCCCACCTCGCGAAGTGCTCGACCGCCGTGTCGAGGATCTTCTGACGCCGGGCGTCGCCCACCGCGTAGCTGCCCCGGCCCCTGGCCGCCGTCGCGTTCGGGACCGTCCGGTCCTTGTCCCGTGCCGTTCGGGCCTTGTCCTCTGCCATGCCGAACACCCTAGACGCAGCGCGTTTCCGGCCACGCGGAGAGAGTGATCCAGGTCACCAAACCAAAACCTAGTGGGTGCGCGGTTTTCGCGCTTACGGTGAAAAAGCCGGGTCGGCGACGAGACCGACCGCGCGAACGCTGGAGTACCCCATGACGCTCACCTCCCACGGCCTGCCCGCCTACAAGGACTCCGCGCTCCCCGTGGACCGGCGCGTCGAGGACCTGCTCTCCCGGATGACCCTGGAGGAGAAGGCCGGCCAGCTCTTCCACTCGATGCTGATGATGAACCCGGACGGCACCCCGGTCACCGAGACCGACGGCTCGATCCTCCCGTTCACCACCCCCGAGCTCATCGAGGGCCGCTTCCTCACTCACTTCAACCTCCTCGGCTCCTACGGCGCCCGCGAGATGGCGATGTGGCAGAACTCCGTCCAGGAGATGGCCGCCGCCACCCGCCTCGGCATCCCGGTGACCCTGTCCACGGACCCCCGGCACTCCTTCACGGACAACGTCGGCGCCTCCTTCAACGCCGGCGCCTTCTCCGCCTGGCCCGAGGCCATCGGCCTCGCCGCGATCGGCGACCCGGAGCTGGTCTTCGAGTTCGCCGACATCATGCGCCGCGAGTACCTCTCCGTCGGCTTCCGCGTCGCCCTGCACCCGCAGATCGACCTGGCGACCGAACCGCGCTGGGCGCGCCAGTCGGGCACCTTCGGTTCAGACGCGAAGCTGACGGGCGAGCTGGTCCGGGCGTACGTACGGGGCCTGCAGGGCGAGGAGCTCGGCGCCGGCTCGGTCTCCGCGATGGTCAAGCACTTCCCGGGCGGCGGCCCGCAGAAGGACGGCGAGGACCCGCACTTCGCGCACGGCAAGGAGCAGATCTACCCGGGCGGGCTGCGCGAGCACCACCTGGAGCCGTTCAAGGCGGCTATCGCGGCCGGCTGCTCGCAGATGATGCCGTACTACGGCCAGCCCATCGGCACCGACTGGGAAGAGGTCGGCTTCGGCTTCAACAAGGGCGTGGTCACGGGCCTGCTCCGCGAGGAGCTCGGCTTCCAGGGCATCGTCTGCACCGACTGGGGCCTGCTCACCGACTCGGTGATCTTCGGCGAGGCGCACCCGGCCCGCGCCTGGGGCGTGGAGCACCTGAGCGTCGCCGAGCGGACGGCGCGCTCCCTGGAGGCGGGTTCGGACCAGTTCGGCGGCGAGCAGTGCCCCGAGGTCATCGTGGAGCTGGTCCGCTCGGGCCGGATCCCCGAGTCCCGCATCGACGAGTCCGTACGCCGTCTCCTGCGCGAGAAGTTCGTCCTCGGCCTGTTCGAGAACCCGTACGTGGACCCCGACGCGGCGGCGGAGACGGTCGGCCGGGCCGACTTCGCGGCGGCCGGCGCGGCGGCGCAGCGGCGGTCGCTGACCGTCCTGACGAACACCGGCGGGACCCTGCCGGTGGCCGGGCGGCCGAAGCTGTACGTCAAGGGCGTGGACGAGGCCGTCGCCGCCGGGTACGGGGACCTCGTGTCCGACCCGGCCGGGGCCGACCTGGCCGTGCTGCGGCTGCGCACCCCGCACGAGCCCCGCACGAACATCTTCGAGTCCTTCTTCCACTCGGGTTCGCTGGCCTTCCCCGAGCCGGAGCTCACGGAGATCCTGACCCTCCTGGACGCGGTGCCGACGCTGGTCTGCATCAACCTGGAGCGGGCCGCGGTGATCCCCGAGATCGCGGAGCGGGCGGCTGCGCTGATCGCGGACTACGGGGCTTCGGACGCGGCCCTCCTGGACGTGGCCTTCGGCCGGGCGGCTGCCGGGGGGCGCCTGCCCTTCGAGCTCCCGCGCTCGATGGCAGCCGTGGCGGCCTCCCGCCCGGACGTCCCGAACGACACGGTCGACCCGGTCTTCCCGCACGGCCACGGCCTGACCCTCTAGCCCTGCGTCCCGCTAGCCCTGCGGGGCGGAGTCCCCTACCCGCCCTTCCACCGTTCCCCGGGGTCCGCCCGGACCCTCCCCCAGCTACCGCTGGGGGTGCCCCCTGCCTCCAACCCCCGCCGGGCAGATTTTTATCCCCGCCCG
>NZ_JBHYVM010000037.1:41237-49482 GCF_042750105.1 Streptomyces sp. NPDC059443
GCTCGGGGGCGGCTCCCCCCCGCCCCCCCCGCGCCTGGGTCTTTCTAACCCCCCCTGGGGCGGTCAGCCCGCCCGCGGGGGTCCGGGGGCTGGCCCCCGGCAACGGCGGCGCGCGGCAGGCACGGCAGGCACGGCAGGCACGGCACCAAGATCCAGCCCGCACAGCGAACCCGTCATAGCCGGAGGCCAGCCGCTCCTCTACGCTGCACCCCTATCCACGCGGGATCTTCAGGGGCGGGACATGGAACAGACGCACACCACCACCCACAACGGCGCCGCGGCCACCCCCGGCGCGCAGCGCCGTGTGCTCGTCGTCGAGGACGACCACACCATCGCCGAGGCCATCGCGGCCCGGCTGCGCGCCGAGGGATTCCAGGTGCAAACGGCCGCCGACGGCCCGGCCGCGGTCGCCGCGGCCGAGAGCTGGCTGCCGGAGCTGCTCGTGCTCGACGTGATGCTGCCGGGCTTCGACGGCCTGGAGGTCTGCCGCCGGGTCCAGGCGCAGCGGCCGGTCCCGGTGCTGATGCTCACCGCCCGGGACGACGAGACCGACATGCTCGTCGGGCTCGGGGTCGGCGCCGACGACTACATGACGAAGCCCTTCTCGATGCGCGAGCTGGCCGCGCGGGTCCACGTACTCCTGCGGCGCGTGGAGCGGGCCACCCTGGCCGCGCACGCTCCGCGCGGGGCCACGCTGCGTCTGGGCGATCTGGAGATCGACCACGCGCAGCGCCGGGTACGGGTGCACACGGAGGACGTGCACCTGACGCCGACCGAGTTCGATCTGCTGGTGTGCCTGGCGGGGACCCCCCGGGCGGTGCTCTCGCGGGAGCAGCTCCTGGCCGAGGTGTGGGACTGGGCCGACGCGTCGGGGACCCGTACCGTCGACAGCCACATCAAGGCCCTGCGCCGGAAGATCGGCGCCGAGCGGATCCGTACGGTCCACGGCGTCGGGTACGCCCTGGAGACCCCGGCGCAGCCGTGAGCCGCCCCGGCAGGGAGCGCGGCGTCAGCCGCTCCGGTGGAGCCGGTTCCGGCACCGGGGGGCTGCGGCCCTTCTCGCCGTTCTCGATCAAGACGAAGCTGGGCACGCTCGTCGTGGTGTCGGTGTTCATCACCACGGGTCTGCTGATGGTGGCGATGCGCACCGCCACCGAGGTCCGTTTCATCACGGTGTTCTCGGTGATCGCCTCGATGCTGATCACCCAGTTCGTGGCGCACAGCCTGACGGCCCCGCTGGACGACATGACCACCGTGGCGCGGGCGATATCCCACGGGGACTACACCCGCCGGGTCCGCGGGGCCGGCCGCCGCGACGAGCTGGGCGACCTGGCCTCCACCATCAATCTGATGGCGGACGACCTGGAGGCGGTGGACCGGCACCGCAAGGAGCTCGTCGCCAACGTCTCGCACGAGCTGCGCACGCCGATCGCGGCGCTGCGCGCGGTGCTGGAGAACGTGGTCGACGGGGTCTCGGCCGCCGATCCGGAGACGATGCGGACCGCGCTGAAGCAGACCGAGCGGCTCGGCCGGCTGGTGGAGACGCTGCTGGACCTGTCCCGCGTGGACAACGGGGTGGTGCCGCTGCGGGCCCGCCGCTTCGAGGTGTGGCCGTACCTCTCGGGGGTGCTGAAGGAGTCGGGGCTGGCGGCGGCGGGCCGGCCGGGGCTGACCTCCGGCTCGGGCGGGCACACCCGCAACGACGTCCACCTCCACCTCGACGTGTTCCCGGCCGACCTGACGGCGCACGCGGACGCCGAGCGGCTGCACCAGGTGGTCGCGAACCTGATCGACAACGCGGTCAAGCACAGCCCGCCGCACGGCCGGGTCACGGTCCGCGCGCGGGCGGGCGACGCGCCCGGGAGTCTGGCCCTGGAGGTCCGGGACGAAGGTCCCGGAATTCCGGAGGAGGAGCGCCACCGGGTCTTCGAGCGGTTCAACCGGGGCAGCGCGCGGGGCGGTGACGGCGGTACCGGGCTGGGCCTGGCGATCGCCCGCTGGGCGGTCGGGCTGCACGGCGGGCACATCGGGGTGGCCGAATCGTCACGGGGCTGCCGCATCCTTGTCACGCTTCCGGGCAGCTCACAGGCGCCGGGTTGACGTAGGGTTCTAGTGGGAAGGACATGATCTCGGCCACATATGCCGGGGTCCGTCAGGGGTGCGAGGCCTAGGGGGTCGCAACCACGGTGCCTCCTGCCCGAACCACGCTTGTTTCCCGCCATTCCAAGCGGTGAAACCCGCCGTTCGATGTGACCTACGCGACGTAAGTCCCGCCCGGTCTGCATCTCACGGCCCGGGAGGCGTAGCCTTTATTCCCGCTGTCCATACCTTGTGAAGCGGAAGAGGGCGGTTGCCGCCGTGTCGCCACAGTCCCCCAGTAACTCGACCACCACGACCGAAGCATCAGAGGGCGGGAAGAACCCCGCGCCAGGCTTCGGCGCCAATGAGTGGCTCGTCGACGAGATCTACCAGCAGTACCTCCAGGACCCGAATTCGGTCGACCGGGCCTGGTGGGACTTCTTCGCCGACTACAAGCCCGGGGGCGCCATCGCTCCCGTGAAGGCCGAAGAGCCGAAGAAGTCCACTCCGACGACGGATGGCGCCTCCGCACAGGCCGCCACCTCCGTCGTACAGACCCCGCAGGCCTCCGACGCCGCCGCCACGGGGGCGGCGAGTGCCACGCCACCTCCCGCAGCCGCGCCCACGACGCCTGTGTCAGCACCTGCCCCTGTACCTGCCACCCCCTCTGGTGCCCCTGCTGTGACTGTCACCTCCCCGGCCCCGGCCGCCGCCGCACCGGCTGCCCCCGCCGCTCAGGCTCCGGCTCCCGCCGCCGCCCCCGCCTCCGTAGCCCCCCAGAAGGCCGCGCCCCCCGGTGCAAGCACCGGCTCCACTGGAGCGGCTGGCGCCGCGCCCACCACTGAGGCCCCCGCAGGCCCCGCACTGGTGACGCTCCGCGGCCCGGCGGCTGCCGTGGTCAAGAACATGAACGCCTCCCTCGAAGTGCCGACGGCCACCTCCGTCCGCGCCGTCCCGGTGAAGCTGCTGTTCGACAACCGCATCGTCATCAACAACCACCTGAAGCGCGCCCGGGGCGGGAAGATCTCCTTCACCCACCTCATCGGCTACGCGATGGTGCAGGCCATCAAGGCCATGCCGTCGATGAACTACTCCTTCGCGGAGAAGGACGGCAAGCCGACCCTGGTCAAGCCGGAGCACATCAACTTCGGCCTCGCGATCGACCTGGTGAAGCCGAACGGCGACCGCCAGCTCGTCGTCGCCGGCATCAAGAAGGCCGAGACCCTCAACTTCTTCGAGTTCTGGCAGGCGTACGAGGACATCGTCCGCCGCGCCCGCGTCGGCAAGCTGACGATGGACGACTTCACCGGTGTGACGGTCTCCCTGACCAACCCCGGCGGCCTGGGCACCGTCCACTCCGTGCCCCGCCTGATGCCCGGACAGTCGGTCATCATGGGCGTCGGCTCGATGGACTACCCGGCCGAGTTCCAGGGCACCTCCCAGGACACCCTGAACAAGCTGGCCATCTCCAAGGTCATGACCCTGACGTCGACCTACGACCACCGGGTCATCCAGGGCGCGGCCTCCGGCGAGTTCCTGCGCGTCGTCGCGAACATGCTGCTCGGCGAGGACGGCTTCTACGACGACGTCTTCGAGGCCCTGCGCATCCCGTACGAGCCGGTCCGCTGGCTCCGGGACATCGACGCCTCGCACGACGACGACGTCACGAAGGCCGCCCGCGTCTTCGAGCTGATCCACTCCTACCGGGTGCGCGGCCACGTCATGGCCGACACCGACCCGCTGGAGTACAAGCAGCGCAAGCACCCCGACCTCGACATCACCGAGCACGGCCTCACCCTGTGGGACCTGGAGCGCGAGTTCGCGGTCGGCGGCTTCTCCGGCAAGTCGATGATGAAGCTCCGCGACATCCTCGGCGTGCTGCGCGACTCGTACTGCCGCACCACCGGCGTCGAGTTCATGCACATCCAGGACCCGAAGCAGCGCCGCTGGATCCAGGACCGCATCGAGCGCCCGCACTCCAAGCCGGAGCGCGAGGAGCAGCTGCGGATCCTGCGCCGCCTGAACGCGGCGGAGGCCTTCGAGACCTTCCTGCAGACGAAGTACGTCGGCCAGAAGCGCTTCTCCCTGGAGGGCGGCGAGTCCGTCATCCCGCTGCTCGACGCCGTCATCGACTCGGCCGCCGAGGCCCGCCTCGAAGAGGTCGCGATCGGCATGGCCCACCGCGGCCGCCTGAACGTGCTCGCGAACATCGTCGGCAAGTCGTACGCGCAGATCTTCCGCGAGTTCGAGGGCAACCTCGACCCGAAGTCCATGCACGGCTCCGGCGACGTCAAGTACCACCTGGGCGCCAACGGCACCTTCACGGGCCTGGACGGGGAGCAGATCAAGGTCTCGCTCGTCGCCAACCCCTCGCACCTGGAGGCGGTGGACCCGGTCCTGGAGGGCGTGGTCCGCGCCAAGCAGGACATCATCAACAAGGGCGGCACGGACTTCACGGTCCTGCCCGTCGCCCTGCACGGCGACGCGGCCTTCGCGGGCCAGGGCGTCGTCGCCGAGACGCTGAACATGTCGCAGCTGCGCGGCTACCGCACCGGCGGCACCGTGCACGTGGTCATCAACAACCAGGTCGGCTTCACCGCCGCCCCGGAGTCCTCGCGTTCCTCGATGTACGCGACCGACGTGGCCCGCATGATCGAGGCGCCGATCTTCCACGTGAACGGCGACGACCCGGAGGCAGTGGTCCGCATCGCGCGCCTCGCCTTCGAGTTCCGCCAGGCGTTCAACAAGGACGTGGTCATCGACCTCATCTGCTACCGCCGCCGCGGGCACAACGAGTCCGACAACCCGGCCTTCACGCAGCCGCTGATGTACGACCTGATCGACAAGAAGCGCTCGGTGCGCAAGCTGTACACCGAGTCCCTCATCGGTCGCGGCGACATCACCCTGGAAGAGGCGGAGCAGGCGCTCCAGGACTTCCAGGGCCAGCTGGAGAAGGTCTTCGCGGAGGTCCGCGAGGCCGCCACGCAGCCCGCGATCGCCGCGCCGGCCGTCCCGGCCCCGGCCGCGGACTTCCCGGTGACCGTGAACACCGCGATCTCCCAGGACGTCGTCAAGCGGATCGCCGAGTCCCAGGTCAACATCCCCGAGGGCGTCACCGTCCACCCGCGTCTGCTGCCACAGCTCCAGCGCCGCGCGGCGATGATCGACGAGGGCACCATCGACTGGGGCATGGGCGAGACCCTCGCCTTCGGCTCGCTGCTGATGGAGGGCACCCCGGTCCGGCTGTCCGGCCAGGACTCCCGCCGCGGCACCTTCGGCCAGCGCCACGCGGTCCTCATCGACCGGGAGACGGGCGGGGACTACACCCCCCTCCTCTACCTGTCGGACGACCAGGCCCGCTACAACGTCTACGACTCGCTGCTCTCCGAGTACGCGGCCATGGGCTTCGAGTACGGCTACTCGCTGGCCCGCCCGGACGCGCTGGTCCTCTGGGAGGCCCAGTTCGGTGACTTCGTCAACGGCGCGCAGACCGTCGTCGACGAGTTCATCTCCTCGGCCGAGCAGAAGTGGGGCCAGACGTCCGGCGTCACGCTCCTCCTCCCGCACGGTTACGAGGGCCAGGGCCCGGACCACAGCTCCGCCCGCCCGGAGCGGTTCCTGCAGATGTGCGCGCAGGACAACATGACGGTCGCGATGCCCACGCTCCCGTCGAACTACTTCCACCTCCTGCGGTGGCAGGTCCACAACCCGCACCACAAGCCGCTCATCGTCTTCACCCCGAAGTCGATGCTGCGTCTGAAGGCGGCTGCCTCGAAGGCGGAGGAGTTCACGACCGGCGGGTTCCGCCCGGTCATCGGCGACTCCACCGTCGACCCGAACGCGGTCCGCAAGGTCGTGTTCTGCGCGGGCAAGGTCTACTACGACCTCGAAGCCGAGCGCGAGAAGCGCGGCATCACGGACACCGCGATCATCCGCATCGAGCGCCTGTACCCCCTCCCGGGTGCGGAGCTCCAGGCGGAGATCGCCAAGTTCCCGAACGCGGCGAAGTACATCTGGGCCCAGGAGGAGCCGGCGAACCAGGGTGCGTGGCCGTTCATCGCGCTCAACCTGATCGACCACCTCGACCTGGCGGTCGGCGCGGACATCCCGGCCGGCGAGCGCCTGCGGCGCATCTCCCGCCCGCACGGCTCGTCCCCGGCGGTCGGCTCCGCGAAGCGCCACCAGGCGGAGCAGCAGCTCCTCCTGACGGAGGTCTTCGAGGCGTAGCCGCTGCGCTCGGCTCGAACGGTGGAAGGCCCGGCCCCCTTGCGGGGGGCGGGGCCGGCCGCCCAATTCAGCCCCCCCGGCACCAAAACACCCCCCCCGCGGGTGTCGGGCCTTCCGGCCTATTCAGCCTCGCCTGCACAAATCCAGCCTCGCCGGCGTTTGAGGCGCGGGGTCTGGGGCGGAGCCCCGGGGAACGGTGGAAGGGCGGGTAGGGGACACGCCCCGCGCAGCGGCACCCGGACCGTCAGCCAACCGTGAACGCCGCCAAGTTCGGGTGCTGCGCACACCAGAGCACCCGGTCCCGCTCCACCCCGGCCCGGGCCACCGCGTACCGACCCCCGGGCGGCGGCAAGCCGTCCATGGCCCGCTCGGCCGCGGCCATCGCCTCCACGAACACCCGCCCCCCAGCGGTGAGTTCCCCGCACCCCACAAGCACCGGCAGGACCACCGCCACCCACGCCCGGATCCGCGCGTGCTGCGCCCACGCCCCCCTGGCCCCGTAGAGCGCGGCGCGCTGCCAGTACCCCGCCAGCGCCAAGTGCGCGTACGCGCCCCGCAGGAGCCCTTCCAGCGGCCGCGGATCGTCCCGCCAGGGGGCCCAGTACCGCGCGGCGCGATCGGCGGTGTGCAGGGGGAACGCCCCGGACAGCGCGGCCAGTTTCCCGTGCTGCACCTCGTGGACGAGGACCGCGGCCAGCGCGGGCGGCGGTTGCGCCCGCGCCAGTACGGAGCCGGCCGCCGCTGGCAGGGTCCCCCCGGCCGACCGGGAGCTGCCGGACAGCGGGACGACGGAGCGCAGCAGCCGGCCGGTCTCCTCCGCGCGGGCGGCGTCGTAGCGGCGCAGCAGGGTGAGGGCGCCGGACCACTGGGTGTCCCAGCGTTTGTGCCCCTTGGGGGTGAGCCGGCGGGCGGCGGGCACGGTCGCCGAAGCCCGGTACGGGTCGAGGTCGTCCAGCGCGGTGCGCCCGTCGGGCAGGGCGTGCAGGGGCAGTGCGGCCGGGTCCCCGGGGTCCCAGGAGCGTTCGGTGAGGGCGAGCGGGCCGGGGCGGGGCGGGCGCAGCAGCCCGAGCGTGGGCAGCAGGAGGCGGCCGCCCGCGGGCCGCAAGGTGGCCTTGAAGCCGATCCCGGCCCGCAGGGCCGCGGCGGCGGCGAGCGCCCCGAGGTGCCCGACGTCGGCCGGTGGCCCGTACGGGGTGCGCAGCCGGCGCAGCGTCTCCTCGACCCACACCCCGGTGGCCGGATACTGCACCACGTCGGCGGTCGCGGCGGGGTCGTGCCGCTCCGCCTCGTCCAGCAGGGCCCAGTGCTCGGCGGCCTCCCCGCCGGGCGCCGCCGTCTCCCGTACCTCCCGGAGCAGCTCCAGCCGCCGGGTGCGCCGTATGCCGCACACCAGGGCGGTCCCCTCGGCGGACGGCTCGGTGGACCCGAGCGCCCGCAGCACCCCGTCGCTCGGCTCCGGGTGCCTCATCGCCTCACCTCCAGCCGTGGACGCTCCATCCCTGCCCTGGGGACGAGCTCCACGAACGGCGGAAAGCGGTCAAGTCCCTCCCCCGACGCCGGGCGGATTATCCTGGCGGGAAACACCCCACCACCGCACGGAGCCCGACTTGTACTTCACCGATCGCGGCATCGAGGAGCTGGAGAAGCGGCGCGGCGAGGAGGAGGTCACCTTCGAGTGGCTCGCCGAGCAGCTGCGCACCTTCGTCGACCTGAACCCGGACTTCGAGGTCCCGGTGGAACGCCTCGCCACCTGGCTGGCCCGCCTGGACGACGAGGACGACGACGAGGACGCGTGAGCACAGCTCCCGCTCCCGTTCCCGCTGCATGACGAAGGGGGGGGGGGGGGGGGGGGGGGCGGGGGGGGCCGGCACGCGCGCGCCCCGCCGAGCCGCGCATGACCAGCCGGCGCTCGAGGGGGGAGGATGGCATAACGACAGAG
>NZ_JBHYVM010000037.1:49492-88916 GCF_042750105.1 Streptomyces sp. NPDC059443
GCGGCGCCCCCGCGGCGGGGGCGGCCCCCCCCCCCCCCTCGGCCGCGCCGCCGCCGGGGGCCGGCCCCCCCCGGGGCCGCGGCGGCCCCCCCCTTTCTACCCCGTCCCGGAGGACAAGGAGGACCAGGTCGCACTCAGGCGGCCTTGGTCTCCCAGAAGATGCGGTCGATCTCGGCGATGAGCTCCAGCGCCTTGGCGCCGGTCGCCGGGTCGTTCGACGCCTTGGCGGCCGAGAGGGCCTTCAGGGTGTCGTTGACCAGGGCGTGCAGCTGCGGGTACTTCTCGAAGTGCGGCGGCTTGAAGTAGTCGCTCCACAGGACCGAGACGTGGTGCTTCGCGAGCTCGGCGCGCTGCTCCTTGATGGTGATGGCGCGCGCGCGGAAGTCGGTGTCGTCGTTGGCCTGGTACTTCTCCTGCACGGCCTTGACGGACTCGGCCTCGATGCGGGCCTGGGCAGGGTCGTACACGCCGCACGGCAGGTCGCAGTGGGCGGAGACCGTCGCCTTGGGGGCGAACAGGCGGGAAAGCATGGGGTTTGTCCTCCTCGTGATCGTCTTCTCAAGGGGGAGATTACTCCGTGAGAGAGACGTTTTCGCGGGCGCCCCCATGCGGTTGGGACAAAAGTCCAGAGCCGTCCCCGGGGCGGTGAGCGAATGTACGGACGCGTGCGGCAGCATGCGGGGTGGGACGAGACCCGGCGAGCCGGGCGAGGAGGTCAGGGATGTCGGGGATGTCGGGGAACACGCGCTCGCGCCGGGGGACGCGGGAGTGGAAGTCGCCGTTGAAGCAGATCGGCGTCCTGGTGGTGCAGGGGCCTTCGATGGCGCCGACCCTGGAGAACGGGGACCAGGTGGTGGTCCGGTACGGGGCCCCCGTGCGGCCGGGCCACGTCGTGGTGCTGCGCCACCCGTTCCAGCAGGACCTGCTGGTCGTCAAACGGGCGGCGGAGCGGCGGCCGGGCGGCTGGTGGGTGCTGGGCGACAACCCGTACAACGAGACGGGCGACAGCACCGACTACGGGCCGGTCCCCGACGAGCTCGTGCTGGCGACCGCGGTGGCGCGCTTCCGGCCGCGCCCGCGGCCGGAGCACGCGGCGGAGGATCAGCGTTCGCTGAGGGCGTGGGTCTCCTGGGCGGCCTCGGCGCTGCGCCCGCTGCGGGCGGACTCCTCTGCCTCCAGCCGCTTGCGGGCCCGGTAGGCGGCGACGTTGGCGCGGGTGGCGCACCGGTCGGAGCAGTAGCGCCGGGAGCGGTTGGTGGAGGTGTCCAGGTAGGCGTTGCGGCAGGGCGCGGCCTGGCAGATGCCGAGCCGCCCCGGACCGTGCTCGGTGAGGTGGAAGGCCAGCCCGAAGGACGCGATCGCGGCGTAGCCGGCGGAGGCGTTGGAGGGGTGGTCGGCCAGGTGGATGTGCCAGTCGGGGCCCCCTTCCTCGCCCAGCGTCTCGTGTCCGGAGACCTGGGGGCTGACGGGAAACTCCATGAGCAGGGAGTTCAGCAGGTCGACGGCCAGGACGTGGTCCCCGCCGTCGGCGGCCTCGAAGACGCTGCGCAGCCGGCCGCGGACGTTGCGGAAACGGGTGATGTCCGTGTCCGTGACGCGGCGTGCCATCTGCACGCTGGTGCCGAAGAGCGCGCGCACGGCGTCCACGGAGGTCAGCGAGTCCTTGTTGCGGGCCGGCTCCTCGGTGTTGACCAGACGCACGGCGTAGTCCGAGTAATGGGCCAGTTCCACTTGTAGTCCTTACGGCTGCGGATTAGTGTCTCCGGTAACGGCTGAGATAGGTACGAGGGTATTACGCATGGAGGATTTCGTGGCGGGTACTGCGCGCTCTGAGATGACACCGTCCGACTGGCAGGCCTGGCAGGACAGCTGGGACCGCCAGCAGGAGTGGTACATGCCCGACCGTGAGGAGCGGTTCCGGGTGATGCTGGACATGGTCGAGGCACTGGTCGGCACCGCCCCCCGCGTGCTGGACCTGGCGTGCGGTACCGGAAGTATCACGGACCGCCTCCTGAAGAGGTTCCCGGAATCCACCAGTACGGGTGTCGATCTCGACCCCGCCCTGTTGACGATCGCCCGGGGACACTTCGCGGACGACCCCCGCGTCTCCTTCGTCACCGCCGACCTCAAGGACCCGGACTGGCGCGCGGCCCTCCCCCACGACTCCTACGACGCCGTTCTGACGGCCACGGCCCTGCACGCTGCCGCTTACGCCGGAGCAAAGGACGCCGACCACTCGGCGGCACGAAGCCTCATAACCCTCTGCTATGATAAGCGAACACCCAGTAACGACAGCCAAGTTGCTGGGAGTCGGCAGGTCCCTGACCTGCCCGGCGGTCGGGAGGATCGTCGTCGGACGGACGCAAGCACCGTCAAACCCGCCGGAGCGATCCAGGAGGGAGTCTCCCGGCTTCAGCCGGGAGAGAGCTCCAAGGCGAGCACGCGGACGGCGATACCCCATGAAGGCCAAGTAAGCCCGGACCCCGCTCGCAGCGGGCTTCGCGGATGTCCGTACGGTCTGGCGCTCCCCTCGGACACACTGGTCCTAGGCCTAAAGCAGGAAACGCAGGAGGGGCGGTACGGGAAACCGGACCGCCCCTCCTGCGTTTCAAGCGCTACAGCACCTTGGACAGGAACGCCTTCGTCCGGTCGTGCTGCGGGTTGCCCAGGACCTCGCGCGGGTGGCCGGATTCGACCACCACGCCGCCGTCCATGAAGACGAGGTTGTCGCCGACCTCGCGGGCGAAGCCCATCTCGTGGGTGACCACGATCATGGTCATGCCCGACTCGGCCAGGTCCCGCATGACGTCGAGGACGTCGCCGACGAGCTCCGGGTCGAGCGCCGAGGTGGGCTCGTCGAAGAGCATCAGCTTCGGCTCCATGGCCAGCGCGCGGGCGATGGCCACGCGCTGCTGCTGGCCGCCGGAGAGCTGGGTGGGGTAGTTCCCGGCCTTGTCGCCGAGGCCGACCCGGTCGAGCAGCTTGACGGCGCGCGCCCGCGCGACCGCCTTGCTCTCGCCCTTGACCATGACCGGGGCTTCCATGACGTTCTCGATGGCC
Organism: Streptomyces sp. NPDC059443; assembly: GCF_042750105.1. Classification (NCBI taxonomy): domain Bacteria; kingdom Bacillati; phylum Actinomycetota; class Actinomycetes; order Kitasatosporales; family Streptomycetaceae; genus Streptomyces; species Streptomyces sp. NPDC059443. The sequence continues at coordinate 52,553 of NZ_JBHYVM010000037.1, forward strand.
GTCATGTGCGGGAACAGGTTGAAGCGCTGGAAGACCATGCCGATGTCCCGGCGCTGGGCCGCGACCTCGCTGTCCTTCAGCTCGTAGAGCTTGTCGCCCTTCTGGCGGTACCCCACCAGCTGGCCGTCGACCGAGAGCCGCCCGGAGTTGATGCGCTCCAGGTGGTTGATGCAGCGCAGGAAGGTGGACTTGCCGGAGCCGGACGGGCCGACCAGGCAGAACACCTCGCGCGGGGCGACTTCGAGATCGATGCCGCGGAGGATGTGGGCGGGGCCGTACGACTTGTGGACGGCCTCGGCCTTGACCATCGGCTGGGCGGTCACTTCGCCACCTCCGTACGGCGGAACATGTTCAGGTTGGCCTTCAGCCGCTGGAGCGGCGTGGGCGGCAGGGAGCGCAGCGAACCGCGCGCGTAGCGGCGTTCCAGGTAGTACTGGCCGACGCTGAACACGCTGGTCAGGGCCAGGTACCAGATGGAGGCCACGAACAGCATCTCCATGATGGCGCCGGCCGTGGACCCGATGTTCGATGAGGCCCGCAACAGCTCCGTGTACTGCACCGCCGACACCAGGGACGAGGTCTTCAGCATGTTGATGAACTCGTTGCCCGACGGCGGGATGATCACGCGCATCGCCTGCGGGAGGATCACGCGGCGCATGGTCTGCGTCTGGGTCATGCCCAGCGCGTGCGAGGCCTCGGCCTGGCCCTCGTCCACGGACTGGATGCCCGCGCGCACGATCTCCGCCATGTACGCGCCCTCGTTCAGGCCGAGGCCCAGCAGGGCGACCATGAACGGGGTCATGAGGACGACGGTCTCTTGCTTGTAGATCGGGCCGAGGTCCACGTACTTGAAGATCAGCGACAGGTTGAACCACACCAGCAGCTGGACGTAGACGGGGGTGCCGCGGAAGAACCAGATGTAGAGCCAGGCGACGGAGTTCGTCACCGGGTTCTTCGAGAGCCTCATCACCGCGAAGAGGATGCCGAGGACCAGACCCAGCGCCATGGCCGAAACGCTGATGACCACGGTGTTGCCGAGGCCGCTGATGATCGACGGATCGAAGAGCTTGTCTCCGACCGTCTTCCAGATGATGTTGCCCTGCGAGAACGCGTAGACGAGCCAGCCCAGCAGTGCGACGACCACCACACCGCTGATCCAGCGGCCGTAGTGGCGCACGGGGATTGCCTTGATGGCCTCGTACGGGGTGCCCGAGGCGGCGGGCACGGCCGGCGGGGTGTCGGCCGGACCCTTGTCGATCTTGTCAGTCACAATGACTGCCCTTCAGTGGAACTCAGGACCAGGAACCGCGGGGCGAGCGGGCCCCGCGGTCCTCTCGGGTCACTTGCCTGCGTTGACCGTGGCGGCCGTGACCGCGCTGTCCTTGACGTTCCACTTCTCCAGGACCTTGGCGTAGGAGCCGTCCTTGATGATCGCGTCGAGCGCCTGCTTCAGGGCGTCGCGCAGCTGGGTGTTCTCCTTGCTGACGCCGATGCCGAAGAGACCGACGTCGTTCTGCGCGCCGGCGACCTCGAAGTCGTTGCCGCCGCCGGAGGTCTTCGCGATGTACGCGGCGACCGGGTAGTCGTTGAGGTCGGCCACGGCGCCGCCGGCCTTGACGCGGGTCTGCGCCTCGGCGTCGGTGTCGAAGGACTCGATCGTGAGCTTCTTGTCACCGCACTTCGTGGCCTGCGTCTTGAAGGTGTCCTCGTAGATCGTGCCGCGCTGGACGGCGACGGTCTTGCCACACAGGTCGTCCAGGGACTTGATGCCCTGCGGGTTGCCCTTCTGGACGAGGAGCGAGACGCCGGAGGAGAAGTAGTCGACGAAGTCGATCCCCTTGCCGATCTGCTTGCCCGAGTCGTCCAGGCCCTTCTGGCGCTTCTCGTTGTCGGTGACCGAGGACATGATCGCGTCCTGGCGGCCGGTGTAGATCGAGGTGATCAGGCCGTCGAAGGCACCCGCGGTGAACTCGAACTTCACACCGAGCTGCTTGCCCAGCGCCTCGGCGATGTCGGGGTCGACGCCGACGATCTTGCCACCCTCGGTGAACTCCATCGGCGCGTACGCCGCGTCCGTGCCGACCTTGATGACGCCCGCGTCCTGGATCTTCTTCGGCAGGGCCGAGAAGAGCGGGGCGCTGTTGGTCTTCGAGCCGCCGTCGTTCTTCTTGGTCTGGTCGCCACAGCCGGTGAGGATCAGGGCGCCGGCGACCGCGATCGCGCCGACCGCGGCGATCCGGGACCGGGCGGCGGTCGTACGACGGGTGGTGCTTGCGGTCATGAGCTGGTTCCTCCGGCAGGTGGAAAGCATCGATAAGTGGTCGGGCACGCCTCATCGAGTGTCGCGACCTTGTGTGATTACGGCATCTTGCCATTCGGACTGAGACATTCAGGGTGCCCGTCAGGTCAAAATCAGATAACGGACACCCCCCTGCTCCCAACAGCCCTGCGGGGAAGGGCCTTCGGGGCCGCATTTACCGCTGCCACCAGGGGTTTTCACCGCAGTTTTTACTGCGTGTCTCGCCTATCGGACGCCAAGGTTTGGACTTTTCGCCAAAACCAGGGCAAGCAACCTATGGTCGAGGGGGAATCGACTCGTCTGGGTGAGTGTTCTTCGGGTAGAACAGATCCTTACACCCCTCATCCGGGGCTCAGGGCGCGCGTGCGGCGCGCCCGCGCGTACGAACCTCCCCTTCGCGGAGACGGGCCAACCGTCGATGCGGAGTACGGACGCGGTGCCCGCCCACCCCTTAACCAGGAGTGGTCACCCTCAACGATTCAAAGACTTAAGGGGTCAAGACAGTGGCAGCGGAGATCGTCAATCCTCGCAGCGACAGCGTGACGGACAACAACCCCGATGCGGTGTTCGCGCTGCACCGGGGCGGCAAGATGGCCATCGTGGCCACCGTGCCGGTCCACAACAAGGACGACCTGTCCCTGGCGTACACGCCCGGCGTTGCGAAGGTCTGCAGCGCCATTGCCGAGCAGCCCGAGCTCGTGAACGAGTACACCTGGAAGTCCAACGTGGTCGCCGTCGTCACCGACGGTACGGCCGTGCTGGGCCTCGGTGACATCGGGCCGGAAGCCTCCCTCCCCGTGATGGAGGGCAAGGCCATTCTCTTCAAGCAGTTCGGTGGTGTGGACGCGGTTCCGATCGCGCTCGCCACCAAGGACACGGACGAGATCATCGAGACCGTGATCCGCCTCGCGCCGTCCTTCGGCGGGGTGAACCTGGAGGACATCTCCGCCCCCCGCTGCTTCGAGATCGAGCGGCGTCTCCAGGAAGCCCTGGACATTCCGATCTTCCACGACGACCAGCACGGCACGGCCATCGTGACGCTGGCCGCCATGCGCAACGCGGCGAAGCTCACCGGTCGCACCCTCGGCGACCTGCGCGCCGTGATCTCGGGCGCGGGCGCGGCGGGCATCGCCATCGCCAAGATCCTCGTGGACGCGGGCATCGGCGACGTCTGTGTCACCGACCGCAAGGGCGTCGTCTCCGCCGACCGCTCCGACCTGACGGACGTCAAGGCGGAGATCGCGGGCCTGACGAACAAGACGGGCCAGACCGGTTCCCTGGAGGACGCCCTCGTGGGCGCCGACGTCTTCATCGGCGTCTCCGGCGGTACGGTCCCCGAGGCCGCGGTGGCGACGATGGCGAAGGACTGCTTCGTCTTCGCCATGGCCAACCCGAACCCGGAGGTCCACCCCGACGTCGCGCACAAGTACGCGGCGGTCGTGGCCACGGGCCGCTCGGACTTCCCGAACCAGATCAACAACGTGCTGGCGTTCCCGGGCATCTTCGCGGGTGCCTTCAAGGTCCGGGCCTCCCGGATCACGGAGAACATGAAGATCGCGGCCGCCGACGCCATCGCCGGTGTCGTCGCGGACGGCGAGCTCACCGCCGAGTACGTGATCCCGTCGCCGTTCGACACGCGCGTCGCCGAGGCCGTCACGGCCGCGGTCGCCGCGGCGGCGAAGGCCGACGGCGTGGCCCGGCTGGCGTAGTCGCCGCGCTGAGCTGTACGAAGCGGGGCCCGGCCGGAACCATTCCGGCCGGGCCCCGCTGCCGTACCAGCCCCGCAGGGCCCGCCCCGGGCCGCCGGGCCGCGGCAAGGCCTGGATCCCCGGGCTACCGGGCGGTAGCGTCGCCGCCATGTTCGCTGCCTACGCCGCCCGAATCGACCGTGACCAGCCGCTGAGCGGCCTTGAGCTGGGCGAGCGCCCCGCGCCAGGGGCCCGACCCGGCTGGGTGACCGTGAACGTCAAGGCCGCCTCCCTCAACCACCACGACCTGTGGTCGCTGCGCGGAGTCGGCCTCGGCGAGGAGAAGCTCCCCATGATCCTCGGCTGCGACGCCGCCGGGATCGACCAGGACGGCAACGAGGTCGTCCTGCACTCCGTCATCGGCCAGACCGGCCACGGAGTCGGCCCCGACGAGCCCCGCTCGATCCTGACCGAGCGCTACCAGGGGACCTTCGCCGAGCAGGTCACCGTCCCCGCCTGGAACGTCCTGCGCAAGCCCGCCGAGCTCTCCTTCGAGGAGGCCGCCTGCCTGCCCACCGCCTGGCTCACCGCCTACCGCATGCTCTTCACCAACGCGGGCGTCCGCCCCGGGGACTCGGTACTGGTCCAGGGCGCGGGCGGCGGCGTCGCCACCGCCGCGATCGCCCTCGGCAAGGCCGCCGGCCTACGGGTCTTCGCCACCAGCCGGGACGAGGCCAAGCGCAAGCGCGCCGTCGAGCTGGGCGCCGTGGAGGCCTACGAGCCCGGTGCGCGGCTCCCCCAGCGGGTCGACGCCGTCATCGAGACGGTCGGCGCCGCCACCTGGTCCCATTCGGTCAAGTCCCTGCGCCCCGGCGGGACCCTGGTGATCTCGGGCGCCACGAGCGGCGACCGCCCGGCGCACGCGGAGCTGACCCGGATCTTCTTCCTGGAGCTCAAGGTGGTCGGCTCGACCATGGGCTCGAAGGACGAGCTGGAGGACCTGCTGTCCTTCTGCGCGGCGACCGGCGTCCGCCCGGTGATCGACGAGACCCTGCCGCTGGACCGGGCCCGCGAGGGCTTCGAGAAGCTGGAGTCCGGGGAGCTGTTCGGCAAGATCGTGCTCACGGTGTAGCCCACGGCCCCGTCCGGCCGGCCGCCGGTCCGTCAATGTAGGTTGACACCTCCCGTGCGTCAACCTACATTGACACCCATGACCGAAGCCACCGATCTCGCCGAACGGGCCGGTGACCGCGACCCGCGCGTGGGCCTGCGTGCCGTGGCCGCCCTCCGGAGGCTGCTGGAGCAGCTGGAGGCCGTCCAGGTACGCAGTGCCCGCGCGCAGGGCTGGTCCTGGCAGGACATCGCGGCCGAGCTGGGCGTCAGCCGGCAGGCCGTACACAAGAAGCACGGGAGGCTCTGATGTTCGAACGGTTCACCGATGATGCCCGCACCACCGTGACGGGCGCGGTCGCCGAGGCCGAGCGGGCCGGGGCCGCCCTGGTCACGGAGGAACACCTGCTGCTTGCGCTCCTGGCCCAGGGCGCGCTCGCCCCCCTGGGCGTCGACCGGGCCTCGGTCGTCGCCGGCCTCGCGTCGGCCCGCCGCCGGGGCGGCCTGTCCAAGGCGGACGAAGAGGCCCTGGCCGGTCTCGGCATCGACCTCACCGAGATCGTCTCCCGCATCGAGGAAACCCACGGCGAGGGCGCCCTGTCGGCTCCCCCGACCCCCACCCCCGGCAAGCGCGGCGGGCGACGCACCCGCCTCACCCCGGGCTCGAAGAAGGTGCTGGAGATGTCCCTGCGCATCGCCCTGGGCCGCAAGGACCGCCACATCGGCACCCCTCACCTACTGCTGGCCCTGCTGTCCCGGCCCGGCGCCGTCGCCGAGGTCCTGGCGGACCACGGCGTCACCTACGCCACGGCCGAGGCGGGCCTGGCGGCCTGACGGCCACTCAAGCCCCGCCACTCCGGCAGGGCTCCGGCAGCGGCGCCCAGCCGGTCCTACGCACCACCTCGGAGGACCACCGCGAGCCGGGCGGCGGTGGCCGCGAGCTCCGCCCGGGCTTCGGACAGCTGGGCCGGGGAGACCCCGTGGTCACGGGCCGCGTCGCGGATGTCGTCGCGGAAGCGGTCCAGCAGCCGGTCCAGGTCGCGGGCCGCGTCACCCGTCGCGGGCACGTCCCGCGCCCAGTCGGCGCCGGAGGACGGGGCCGGAGCAGCCGCGGAGCCCGAAGCCTTCGCGGTGTCCGAAGCACCCGGGGTGCCCGGTGTGGAGCCGCCGAGCCAGGCTCCCGCCAGCGAGCCCAGGACCCCGCCCGACTTCGCGAACTGCTCCTGGAGCTGCCCGGCGATCCGCTGGACCTCCTCGCGGGCCCGCTCCTGCGCCTCCTTGGCCTGGCGGCGGGCCTGCTGGGCCTCCTCGCGGGCCCGGCGGCTCTCGTCCTTCGCCCGGCGCGCCTGCTCCTTCCACTCCGCCTTCGCCTTGCGGAACTCCTCCTTGGCGACGCTCCAGGACTCGTCGTCCACGTGCGCGGCCGAAGCGCTGGCCGCGGCCCGCATCTCGCGCCGCAGGTCACCCGCGGCTCCGCTCACGTCGGCGCGGATCTCGGCGGCCAGTTCGGAGACGGAGTCGCGGATCTCCAGCTCCAGGTCGGCCAGTTCGCCGCCGCGGTCGGCCAGTTCGGCGCGGCCCGCCTCGGTGATCGAGTAGACCTTGCGCCCGCCTTCGGTGGCGTACGTGACCAGGCCCTCGGCCTCCAGCTTGGCGAGCCGCGGGTACACCGTGCCCGCGGAGGGCGCGTAGAGCCCCTGGAAACGCTCCTCCAGCAGCCGGATCACCTCGTACCCGTGGCGCGGGGCCTCGTCCAGCAGCTTGAGGAGGTACAGGCGGAGGCGGCCGTGGGCGAAGACGGGCGGCATGTCAGAGCACCTTCTTGTCGAGCGCGAGGGGAGCGGCCGGGGCGGCCGGGCCCGTCGGATCAGTCGGAGGGGTCGCCGCCGGGCGGCGCAGCAGCGCGATGGAACCGGAGACGGTGGTGGCGCGCAGGGTGCCGGTACCGGCGCCCAGGGTGCCGGTGATCCGCTTGGCGCCCAGCTGGCCGGAGACCCTCAGGTCCTCGAAGGCGTTGGAGACGCCGCCGGTGGCGGTGTTGGCCTCGACGCGGGCGTCGGCCGGGTGCGGGAGGCGGATGGCCACCTGCCCGGAGACGGAGGTGAGGGAGATGTCGACGGGGCCGTGGCCGGTCCGGTCTTCGAGGGCCAGGTCGATGAGCATGTCGCCGCTGACCGAGTCGGCCCGTACGTTGCCACCCGCCCCGTCCACGACCGTCAGGCCGCCGGAGACGGTGTGGAAGCCGAGCTCGCCGGTCACGGACTGGGCCTCGACGCTGCCGGAGACGGTGTGCGCCTTGACCCTGCCGGACAGGCCGACGAGCGTGGCGTCGCCGGAGACCCCGTGGATGTCTGTGCCGCCGCCGATGCCGGAGACGAAGGCGGTGGCGCCAACGGTGGCCAGCCGGACGTGGGTGGCGGCCGGGACCGTGAGGGTCACGGTGGCGCTGCGCTCCCAGGCCTTGCGGCCCAGGCCGGTGGAGGACCAGGCCTTCCACGGCTTGCCCTCGAACCATGCCTTGAAGCCCTGGGAACCGTTCCAGGGGAGGTCCTCGTAGGAGATGGTGAGGACGCCGCCCTCCTGCACCACGTGCAGGGGCGGCCCGTCGACCTCGGCCACCTCCAGGCGGGCCGGGCCCTCGTCGGCCGCGACGACGTTGACGGTGCCGCCGACCATGCGGACGCGGACTTCGGCGACCGGCTCCTCGAAGGTGAGCTTCTGCGGTTCGGCTACCGACCACGTCTTCTGCGCTGCCTCTGCCATGGTGCTGATCCTCCTCGGCGTACGTGCACGGACTACGGACTACGGACCGAAGAACGCAACATATCGCGTCTTCTGGTTAACACGATATATCGCGGTTGCGGGAAGTCAAGCACCTCAAGAAGATCCAAAATCCTCGGTTTGGGGTGATTTGGCTTAGCGTGTGGGCATGCCGATCTCCAAGACCACGGCCGGCGGACTGCTGCTCTGCCGCGCCGAGCCGCTCGCCGCCCGCCCCGCCGCGCACATGCTGCGCGAACGCCTGCTGCTCGCTCCGGCCGGCGAGTGGACCGCGCTGGTCCCCGAGGGCAAGCCCTGGCTGGACGGCGAGGAATCCGTGGCCGAGGTCCTCTCCGGATGGGGTTCGGCGGTCGCGCTGGGAACCAACTGGCCGGTGCTGAGCCTGTGGTGGGAGGACGGCCGGACCGGATTCGTCCTGTCCTCGGGATTCAGGCGGTCCGCGGCCTACGAGTGGGACGCGGCGGGCCGTCCCCAGGGCGAGCCCGAACCCGGCATCGACGCCATGCGGGTGCTGGCGGCCCGGCTCGGGCTGGATCCGGTCCTGGACCTGGAGGAACTGGAACGCCTCACCCGCCCCGACGAGGCGGCCGACGGCCCCGCCCGGCTCCTCGGGGTCATCGCCCTGCTGGCCCGCGCGGGGCTGGCGCTGCCCGCCGGCCTGGCCCCGGGCGAACCGGCCGACCGGCTGCGCGAAGCGGCCCGGGTCGCGCCCGGGTCGGAGCCGGTGGAGTGGTCCGGCTGGCGCGACGTGATGCGGGCGGAGCTCGCGGTGGTCGAGGACGGCCCCCTCGGCCGGCTGCTGCGCGGTCCCAGGCTCCGCCTCGCCGGCACGGCCCAGCTGACCGCGGGCGCACCCCTGATGCTCTGGGCGGCCCGCCGCCGCGACCCGGGCTGGCTGGCCGCGGGCACCCTCTTGGTCGCCCACGGCGCGGGCTCCCTGGCCTACGACCGCGCCCGCAGCCGCCTGCGCGGCCACCGCTGAACCCGTCCACGGAGTCGGCGGGCCCCCGGGGCTACGCCGCCAGCAGCGGGCTCGCGTTCCGGTGGAGCCAGGCCCGGTACGGCGGGATGCCGAGCGCCGCTTCGCGGTAGGCCGCGCGGAGGTCCTCGTACACCTCGGCGTAGACCTCTGCGTGCACCCCCGGCCGGGTCGCCAGGAGGAGCCGTACGGCGAGCGGGTCGCCCGAGAGCGGCCGGATCGCCATGTCCTCGCGCGGCCCGGACGTGGGCTGGCAGGGGGCGACGGCCTCGCCCGAGACGATCAGCGAAGCGGCCGTGTGGTAATCGGCGTGCAGCAGTGGCGGATCGAGTCCGGCGACCGCGAACACCCTGCGCAGACCGTCCCATTCGCCGTCCACGGCCGGGTCCACGGTCCACCGGTCGGCGGCGAGGTCCCGCAACTCCACCACCGGCCGCGCCGCCGCCGGGTGGTCCCGGGACATGGACACGAACTGCGGCTCCCGCTCCATGAGCACGCGCAGCTCCAGCCCGGCCGGCACCCGCAGCGGGCTGCCCTCCACCTCGTGCACGAACGCCACGTCGAGCCGGCCCGAAGCCGTCATCCGCAGCAGCGCGTTGGCGGAGACGTCGACCACCAGGTCCGTCTCCGTGTCGGGCAGCCGCCGGTGGAGGCGGCGCAGCCAGCCGGGCAGGGCGCGGCTGGCCGTGGAGCCGATCCGCAGCCGCGGCCCCCGGGACGCCGCCCGGGCCTCCGCCACGAGGGCGGCCATTTCGGCGAGGAGCGGGCGGGCCCGGCCGAGTACCGTGCGCCCGAAGGGAGTCGGCCGGCAGCCGGTGCGTTCGCGCAGGAACAGTTCGCCGTCCAGGGCGCGTTCGATGCGGCGGAGCTGGGTCGTCAGCGAAGGCTGGCTCACGCCGAGCTGCCGGGCGGCCTTGTGCAGACTGCCGGCGTCGGCGATGGCGCACAGGGCGCGCAGGTGCCTGACCTCAAGCTCCATGCCCCGAGAGTAGGCCGGTCGCGGCGGACCGCACCAGCCACCGGTATCCCCCCCGAATCCCGCCATTCTCACGGGAGTCGGCTTGCCGAAAACTCCCCGATAGCCCGGCGCTATCGGCCCCTGGCATCATCCGCCGGCCCCTCCCGCTCCCGCAGACTCCGGTACCGAACACCCCCCACCGCACCGGATGAGCAGGAGTCCCCCACATGCGCCACTCCCGAAAGGCCATGCTGGCCGCCACGGTCGGCCTCGGTCTGGCCGCCGCCCTCGGCGGCGTCGTCCCCACCGCGAGCGCCGCCACCGCCCCGGCGGGCCATGCCGCGCGCTACGCCGCGTACGAGCACTCGCAGGAGAACGCGGCCGCCAACCGCGCCTTCTTCGATGCCGTCCGGCGCTCGGTCGCCGAGCACCGCGCCGCGAACCCGGGCGTCCTCGCGGTGACCGTCACCTACGACACCGGCAACGCGCCCAGCTTCCGTGGCCAGATAGCCAATTCCACCCGGATCTGGAACAGCTCGGTCGTCAACGTCAAGCTGCAGGAGGTGTCCTCCGGCGGGGACTTCTCGTACTACGAGGGCGATGACGAACGCGGCTCGTACGCGGACACGGACGGGCACGGACAGGGCTACATCTTCCTCGACTACCAGCAGAACCAGGAGTACAACTCCACCCGGGTGACCGCGCACGAGACCGGCCACGTGCTGGGCCTGCCGGACCACTACTCGGGCCCGTGCTCGGAGCTGATGTCGGGAGGCGGCCCCGGCACCTCGTGCCAGAACACCCGGCCGAACTCCGCCGAGCGCTCGCGCGTGAACCAGCTCTGGGCCAACGGTCTCGTCGGCGCGGGCGCCGCGGGCCTGGACTCGAAGGGCTAGCCCGGCCCCGGGCGGGTCAGCCCTCCCCGGGTACGTAGGCCGCGCAGTCCGGGTTCCGGCAGGAACCCGGCACCCACTCGGGGATGAAGATCCCGAGCGCCTTGCGCCGTCTGACCACCGTGTCGACGGGGCTTCCGCAGGCCGGGCACGTCTGCTGCTCGTGTCCGGCCCGCGGGGCGACCGTCTCGTGCGCGCGCTGCTGCTGTTCACCGGCCATACCTCCACGGTAGGCCCCCTTCACGGATTCGGCGGGGCCGCGCATCCGGCGGGTCGCGCATCCGGCGGGGTCAGCGCTTGACGGCGTACGAGGTGACGACCTGGCCGCCGCCGAGGACCGTGGCGCCGGTCAGCTCCAGCGGGCGGACCCCGAAGCCCGCCCGCGACATCGGCATGCCGGTGCCCGCGAAGACCGGGTAGGTCTTGATCACGTACTCGTCGATCTCGTCGATCAGCTGGGTGGCGAGGTCCGCCCCGCCGCACAGCCAGATCCCCAGCCCGTCCCCGGCCTTCAGTTCCCGCACCCGCGCGGCGACGTCTCCGCTGATCAGCCGGACGGCCGGGTCGGGCGACTCGGCGAGGGAGCGCGAGATCACGTACTGCTCGCGCAGGTGGCCGTAGGGGCTGGTCATGCCGGCCTTGAGGCCCGGCTCGTAGGTACCCCGGCCCATCAGGACCGTGTCGAACCGCTTGGGCGGGGTGTCGGCGAGGCCGAGCGCGGCACGCCCCTGGGCCGAGATCGTCTCCGGGTACTCGGCCTTCAGGTGGTCGATGAACTCGCGGTCCAGGTGGGCGTAGAAGAACTCGCCGTCTCCGTCGGGGGCTCCGATGAACCCGTCGACGGTGGTGGCGATGAAGTACGTGAGCTTGCGCAAGCGATTCTCTTCCGTTCGACAGTGCGCCCCATCAAGGCACGTCGATCAAAGTACTTCAGGTGGAGTGGTTATGCAAGAGATCCCTGGTGCGCGGGAGATCCCTGCGGCTTGCGCCACATCGGCCACATCAGCGGGCCGTCCGGCAGCCGCACCGCCGTGCCCGTGAACTCCCAGCCGAGCCGCTCGTACAGCCCCTTGCTCCGCTCGCTGCTCGCCTCCAGGTACGCCGGCACGCCCTCGCGGTCGCACCGCTCCAGCACCGGCGCCATCAGCCGCGTGCCCAGCCCCTCCCCCTGCCGGCCCGGCGCGACCGCGATCATCAGCAGGTACTCGTGCTCCTCGGCCGTCGGGTGCACCTCGCCCGTCAACCGGCCGACCAGCTCGCACCGCTCGTTGTCCGGGTCGGCCGCCGCCCGCATCTTCGCCGGGACCTCGTCCTCGCCCTCCGGCTCGCCGGCCGGGATCCGCAGCCACAGCGCCGCCGCCGAGCCGTCCACCGCGTAGTCGATCCGGCCCTCGGCCAGCGCCACGTCGACGAAGACCCCGAGGAACTTCCCGTGCACGGCGGCCCGGTGTTCCGGGTCCGGGAACACCCAGCCGCTCACGGGGTCCTCGCGGAACGCCTCGTCCAGCAGCCGCGCCACCGCATCCCGGTCCGACCGATCCGCCCGACGTATCTCCAGCACCACGGGACCAACCCCTCGCTCGCGTTCCAACGTCCGCCAGCGATCCTAGAGTTGGGCCGAGAAACCCGGAAAGCCCCGTTCCGGCACCATGAGATGCCGGAACAGGGCTTGCGCCTGCCCCCAGGAGGCCTACGGGGCACCAGGTCCGCGGGGGCAGCAGGTGCGCCGGGTCACAAGGTCCGCCGGGTTACAAGGTCCGCCGGGTCACGAACTCCGCGAGCGCCAGCAGCCCGCCCGCCGCCCCGAGGTCCGGGACCGCCCGCGACAGCTGCTGCACCGCCCGCCCCATCCGGTCGGCGGCATGGGCCTGCGCCCAGTCCCGCCCGCCGGCCCGCTCCACCGCGTCGGCGGCCCTGCGCACGTCGTCCCCGGTCATGGGACCCGCGTACAGCGCGGCCAGCTCCTCCCCCGCCGCGGTGCCCGAGGTGAGGGCCGCCACGACCGGGAGGGACTTCTTGCGGGCAAGCAGGTCGGCCCCCGCGGGCTTCCCCGTGTGGCCGGGGTCCCCCCAGATGCCGATCAGGTCGTCGATGAGCTGGAAGGCCAGCCCGGCCTCCCGCCCGAAGGCGTCCATGGCGTCGGCCTCGTCCGGTCCGGCCCCCGCGTACAGGGCGCCGAGCGCGCACGCGCAGCCCAGTAGGGCCCCGGTCTTGGCCATGGCCATGGTCAGGCAGGCGTCGAGCGGGACGTGGGACTGCCGCTCGAAGGCGCAGTCGGCCTGCTGTCCCGCGCACAGCTCGACCACACAGGCGGCGAGCCGGGACGAGGCCTCCGCCGAGGCCGGGTGCGGGTCTTCGGCGAGCAGCCGCAGCGCGAGCGCCATCATGGCGTCGCCCGTGATGATCGCGTCCGGTATCCCGAAGACCGTCCAGGCGGTGGCGCGGCCGCGCCGCCGGACGTCCTTGTCGATGACGTCGTCGTGCAGCAGGGTGAAGTTGTGCGCCAGCTCCACGGCCACCGCCGGCCTCACCGCCGCCGCGAGCCCCGCGCCGAGCCACGCCGCCTCCCCCGCCCGGCCCCCCGCGCCGTGCAGGGCCTGGGCGGAGGCGAGCACCAGGGCGGGCCGGATCGCCTTGCCGGCGTTGCCCGCCGCCGGGGTGCCGTCCTCCCGCTCCCAGCCGAAGTGGTACATCGCCACGCGCCGCATCGAGCCCGGCAGGCTCTCCACGGTGCGGCGCAGGTCCGGATTGACCGTTTCTCTTGTCCGTTCGAGGAGGACGGCGGCTTCCTGCCCCTCGCCGGTGGCGATCGCCTCGGTGGCCGACACGGTCAGCGCCAGCGCGCGATCTCGACGTTCTCCAGGACGCCGAGCGCGTCCGGCACCAGCACCGCCGCGGAGAAGTAGGTGGTGACCAGGTACGAGATGATCGCCTGCTCGCTGATCCCCATGAACCGCACCGAGGTGCTCGCCTCGATCTCGTCTGGGATCCCCGGCTGGTGCAGGCCGATCACCCCGGACTCCTCCTCGCCGGTGCGCATGCAGAGGATGGACGTCGTACGGGCGTCGCTGATCGGGATCTTGTTGGACGGGAAGATCGGCACCCCGCGCCAGGACGGCACCCGGTGTCCGCCGATCTCGATCGACTCCGGGTACAGGCCGCGCTTGTTGCACTCGCGGCCGAAGGCGGCGATGGCCTTGGGGTGCGCGAGGAACATCTTGGAGCCGCGCCGCATGGACAGCAGCTGGTCCATGTCGTCCGGGCTGGGCGCGCCGTCGTGCGGCTGGATGCGCTGGTCGTAGTCGGCGTTGTGCAGCAGGCCGAAGTCGCGGTTGTTGAGCATCTCGTGCTCCTGGCGCTCGCGCAGCGCCTCGACCGTGAGCCGCAACTGCTGCTCGGTCTGGTTCATCGGCTGGTTGTACAGGTCGGCGACACGGGTGTGCACGCGCAGGACCGTTTGTGCAATGGAGAGTTCGTACTCGCGCGGGCGGGCCTCGTAGTCCACGAAGGTGCCGGGGAGCACGGCCTCGCCCTTGTGGCCGGCGGAGAGGTCGATCGCGGCCTCGCCGTACTTGTTGGTGCGCTGCTCGGGCAGGGAGCGTACGGAGTCCACGTGCGCCCGCAGCGATTCGACCCGGTCGGCGAGGATCTGGAAGTCCTGGCGGGAGAGGACGAGCGCGGTGCCGGCGGTGGCGGCGCGGGCGGTGTACTCCCAGATGGACTCCTCGTCGACGAGGGAGTCCTCGCCGAAGAAGGCGCCGTCGGCCACGGTCTGGAGAACGGCGTCGTCTCCGTAGGGTCCGGTGCCGATCTGGTCGATGCGGCCGTGGGCGAGCAGGAACACCTTGTCGGCGGGGCTGCCGAAGGAGGTGAGCTCCTGGCCGGCCTCGAAGTCGATCTGGTGGCAGCGCGCGGCGAGTTCGGTGAGTACGTCGAGGTCTTCGTAGTCGCGCAGGAGCGGGAGCTCGCCGAGCTCGGCCGGGATCACCTGCACCTGCGTGCCGGTCTTGATGAATTCCACGATGCCGTTGCCGACGGAGTAGCTCAACCGGCGGTTGACCCGGTACGTACCGCCCTGGACGGACACCCACGGGAGCATCTTCAGGAGCCACCTGGAGGTGATCTCCTGCATCTGCGGCGCGGACTTGGTCGTGGTTGCCAAGTTCCGCGCCGCCGATGTACCCAGACTGCGCTGCGGTGCCTGGGCCTCGGACTCGGAACCTGCCTGGACCGACATGTATTTCCCTTTCGATCACTCCATGGATCTGCGGGACGGAAGCCTTCCAGTGCGGACCGTGGTGAGACCATTACACAAACGAGTGGGACTACTCCGTTCGCCACTGGGCACTGTTTGAAGTTCAACTCCTCACCAGGAGGCCCCTCGAACCCCACGGGTTCCAGCCACTCCTGACGGCGGCGGGCGATTAAATTTGCATCGGGTATGCAAGTTTTCTACGGTGGACCCATGCGGCTGACCCGATTCACCGACCTGGCACTGCGCGTCCTGATGCGCCTGGCCGTCGAGGAGACGGACCTCCCCACCACCCGCGAGGTCGCGGCGACCATGGAGGTCCCCTACACCCACACCGCCAAAGTGGTCGCCAAGCTGCAGCACCTCGGCCTGGTCGAGGCCCGGCGCGGACGCGGCGGCGGGCTCGGCCTGACCACCGCCGGACGCACGGCCTCGGTGGGCGGGCTGATCCGCGAACTGGAGGGCGCCGGCGACGTCGTGGACTGCGACGGCACCGTCCCGTGCCCGCTGCGCGGCGCCTGCCTCCTGCGCGGCGCGCTGCGCCGGGCCCAGGAGGCCTTCTTCGCCTCGCTGGACCCGCTGACGGTGAACGACCTGGTCGCGGCGCCGACCGGGCCGCTCCTGCTCGGCATCTCGGGCGGAGCCCGGACGGACCGGCCGGGGCCATAAGACCCTGAGGGCGGGGGCCGGATGGCCGATTCGCACCGCCGGCCGGCCCGCATAGCCTGAACCCGGCAGGGCCTTCGAACAGAAGTCCGCACCGCGGCGGCCCCCGTACACCTGTCCTCAAAAATAAGCATTTCATATGCAGATTTAGATGTTCCACCCCTACGCGAGGAGCAACCGATGCTTTCCGAGAAGTCGACCGCAACCGTACGAGCCACCCTGCCCGCCGTGGGTGCGGCGATCGGCGACATCACGGAGCTCTTCTACGGCAAGCTCTTCGCGGCCCACCCCGAGCTGATCCGCGACCTGTTCAACCGCGGCAACCAGAACGCCGGACTCCAGAAGCAGGCCCTCGCCGGCTCCATAGCCGCCTTCGCGACGTACCTGGTCGAGCACCCGGACGAGCGCCCCGACGTGATGCTGAACCGCATCGCCCACAAGCACGCCTCCCTCGGCGTCACCCGCGAGCAGTACCCCACCGTCCACAAGTACCTCTTCGAGGCCATCGTGGAGATCCTCGGCGAGGCCGTCACCCCCGAGGTCGCCGAGGCCTGGGACGAGGTCTACTGGCTGATGGCGGGCGCCCTCGTCACCATCGAGGAACGCCTCTACGCCGAGCAGCGGGTCCTCGCCGGTGACGTCTGGCGCGAGTGGACGGTGGCCGCCCGGGTGGAGGAGACCGCGGACTGCACCACCTTCCACCTCACCCCGGCCGACGGCGCCCCGGCACCCGGGTTCAAGCCCGGCCAGTACGTCTCCGTCCAGGTCGAACTGGCCGACGGCGCCCGCCAGATCCGCCAGTACAGCCTCTCCAGCGCCCCCGGCTCGCCGGTCCGCTCGATCACCGTCAAGCGCGTCCACGGTCCGGCCGCCGGCGGCCCCGACGGCGAGGTCTCCAACCACCTCCACGCCCGGATCCGCACCGGCGACACCCTGCGCGTCTCCACCCCCTACGGCGACCTCGTCCTCCAGGACTCCGGCGCGCCCGTGATCCTCGCCTCGGCCGGGATCGGCTGCACCCCGATGCTCTCGATGCTGGAACACCTGGCCGACACCGGGCACGCGGCACCCGTCACCGTCCTGCACGCCGACCGCTCCCCCGCCGACCACGCCCTGCGCACCGACCACCGCGCCCTGACCGGCAAGCTCCCCGACGCCCGGGCCCACTTCTGGTACGAGGAAGCCGCCGAGCCCGGCGACCGCGAAGGCCGCCTCGACCTGACCGGGATCCCCGTCGCCCCCGGCACCGAGGCCTACCTCTGCGGCCCCCTCCCCTTCATGCGGGCCGCACGCGAGCAGCTCATCGCCAGCGGCGTGGCACCGGCCGACATCCACTACGAGGTCTTCGGCCCCGACCTGTGGCTCGCCTCGGCGTGACCTGACCCCCACCCGCCCCCGCTACCCGCCCCTGCGCGCCCTTGCGGCGGAACAGCCGCCTCCGCTACACCGTTGGGTGACCGATCACTCACACAGAGTCAAGGAGGCGGCCATGTCCGCACCCATGTCCGCGGACCGGTTCATCGGCGCCCTGCGGGGCGAGGGCCTCACCGTCGTCGAGGTCGGCGAGTGGCGCACGCACAACCGCGACCACAAGGGACCCTGGGGCCCGGTGAACGGGGTGATGATCCACCACACCGTCACGCAGGGGGACTCGTACACCGTCGAGCTCTGCCGCGACGGGTACGAGGACCTCCCCGGCCCGCTCTGCCACGGCGTCATCACCAAGGACGGCCGGGTCCACCTGGTCGGCTACGGCCGCGCCAACCACGCGGGCGCGGGCGACTCCGACGTACTGGCGGCGGTGATCGCGGAGAAGCGCCTGCCCCCGGACCGGCAGGCGGACACCGACGGCAACCGCCACTTCTACGGCTTCGAGTGCGAGAACCTCGGCGACGGCGAGGACCCCTGGCCGGCGGCCCAGCTCGACGCGATCGCCCGCGCGGCGGCCGCCCTGTGCCGGGTCCACGGCTGGACCGCCCGGTCGGTGATCGGGCACCTGGAATGGCAGCCGGGCAAGATCGACCCGAAGGGCTTCACCATGGACTCGATGCGCGCCCGGATCGAGGAGCGCCTGAAGTAGCGGATGCCATGAGAATGGCCTGGTGAACGAGGTACTGCTGCCCCGCCCCCCGTCCCCGCTGGTCGAAGCGCCGGACGGGCGGTTCGCCGCGCACGGCGTACGGCTCCTGCTGAAGCGGGACGACCTCGTCCATCCGGAGCTGCCCGAGAGTAAACCCACTGGTGTTTGCGGGCCTGACCAGCAGAAATAATCGGTTTGGCCCGTGATCACCCCAACCTAGGGTGACTCTCATGGGCATAGCGACGGACCCGGCCAAGTTGTGTGACCTCTACCTGCGCCGCAGCACCTTGCAGGACAACAAGGACACCTTGAAGGCGCACGAACGCGACCTCAGGGACCGGGCGCAGCGTGAAGGACTGACCGTCCGGGAGGTCTGGACGGACGAGGCGTCGGCCTTCAAGGCCGGCGTCACGCGCGAGAAGTTCGATAAGGCCATTGCCGCCGTGGTCGCAGGGGAGGTCCGTCACCTCCTGGTGTGGAAGCTGGACCGCCTGAGCCGCCGAGGGATGCGGCAGGTGGGCGACGTGCTCGACACCTTCGAGAGTCGCAACGCCCGACTGGTCGCGCACATGGACGGCCTGGACAGCTCCGTACCGCAGCACCGTGGACTGTTCGCGTGGCTGGCCGAACAGGCGCGCGCCGAGTCGTACAACACGAGCGTCCGTACTCGGACTACGAAGGCGGAGAAGAAGCGCCAAGGTGCGTGGCCAGGCGGTCAGCCGCCCTACGGGCTGCGGGTCCGAAAGGGCCGGACGACCACGGAGCACCACCCCAAGGAGTACGCCACATCCCGCCGTATCGCGGACCTACTGCTGTCCGCCGAGTCCGCCAGCGCGATAGCGGAGAAGCTGAACGCCGACGGTCTCACGACCCGACGGGGCGGCAAGTGGCGCTCCTCCACGATCACGCAGCTCGCCCACTCCCCCGCGTGGGCCGGCCTGATGCCCACGCATGACCGGTACACGGACGACCAGGGCCGGGAACGGTGGCGTGCGACGCAGGAACCCATGCTGGGCGAGGACGGACAGCCCGTCAGCGTGGGCGAGGGAGTCATCACGTCCGGCGAGCGGGCACGCATCCAGGCTGCCCTGAGGCTGCGCACGTCCGAGTCCATGGCGACCGGACGCCGAGGGAAGCCGGCGGCACAGTCGCTTCTGTCGGGACTCCTCAAGTGCGGGCGCTGCGGCGGCAACATGGTCAAAGGCGGCCCGTCGTACCGCTGCTACCGGCGGATCAACCTGGGCAAGAGCACCTGCCAAGGTATGTCCGTCTTGGTCGACGCTGCGGACGACGCCATGACCCACGCGTTCATCTCGCGCGTCTCCGCGCTGCCCGATGACGACGGTCTCTTGGTGGACCTCGCCATCCGCTGGTTGGCCGTGGAGGATCCGGAGAAGGACGTCCGCCGCACGGAACTCACGCTGGCCGTGGACGATGCCCAGGCCCGCCTGGACAGCCTGGACGAAGCACACTTCGTACAGGGCCGCTTCAAGGGCCCGAAGGGACAGCAGCGCTACGACCAACTACGGGACGCGATCACCGCTCAGTTCGACGCGCTGGAAGCAGAACTGGCCGAACTGACGCGCGCCATAGACATCACGATCCTGCGAGACGGCGAGATGCTGCACCAAGCGTGGATGGCAGCAGACCAGGAACGCGCCCGCATGCTGCTGCGCGTAATCCTCCACTCCGTAGCGCTCCTCCCGTCCCGAGGCCAGGGCTGCAAGGACCCAGTACTCACCCGCTTCAGGTTCCACTGGGTGGGTGAGGAACCCCAGCCCGTGGAGGCCAGCAGGAGCTTTGACGGCCTCCTGCGCGCCTCGTACGCCCCTTCGCAGTAAAAGAACTGCATGGCAGGGATGTAGACGCCTCCTACGGCCTGTGAAGCCTTCGGCGCGGCAGCGCCTGAAGTGACGAAGTGACGGAATGGCGCTCAGCGGCGGGTTACCTCTTATATAGAGTTTTTTTCGTCACTATGCATGGATTAGAACTAACCGTCACTTCGTCACTTCGTCACTCGTGGCGCTCAGAGGCCGTGAGCTAGTACCCCGCCAGCGTGCTGCCCCCTCGCACTCAGCAAGGCCCAGCCGCGCCCGCCAGGGCCGCCCTCAGCGAGCTACGGTCTCTACTCCATGCCAGCAAGAATCGCCGCGACGGGAAGGTGACAGTGGCCCGTCTGGCTCGCGTGCTCCTTCTTCCGCCGGATTAGATCATCGAGGCGGATTCGGCGCTCCAGAACAGCCATGAAGTCACCGCCCTCCATCGTGATGAAAGGTGTGCTGTACCCGTACACGTCGAGGGCGTCCGAGGTGAATCCACTCACGCTCACGTAGAGCCCCAGAGTGTTCTTCCCCTTCCGCTCAATGTTGGCCTTGAAGACATCGAGCATGGGACGCCCTATCCGTCCCTGGCACCACTTCGCCTCGATCACATAGTGGTCGGTGTTGAAGGTGAAGGCTCCGTCGACCTGTTCGTGTTCCATGACGTACGAAGCACGGGGCTCCATGTCGTACAGGCGGAACAGATCGTTGATGAAGCCTTCAAAGTCTCGCCCCCTCTGGTGCGGGTCCGTCATGGCGTGCATCTCGATGAAGCGCAGCCTCAGCGCATCGTGGTCGCCGGCGAAGGCTCGGTCACCTTCGGACCGTTGCGCGCGAGCGATGATCTCCGCAGCGTTCCTTTCATGATCCCTGATCGACGTCTGCTGACCAGTGGTCCAGCGGCGCAACTCCTCTACAGCCGCAGTTGCGCGGGCAATCATGACCTCCCGGTCAACCTGCTGCTCCAGGTTGGGAAACCGGTCCATCTCCGCGACGTCGAGCATCAACTCAATCGTCAAGTCTGCATAGCGGCCTTCATTGGCGCGGAGGTAGTCGACTAGCCGCCCGGCTGTTTCACGCTTCGTCACGCTGAAATCAAGCTGTGCCACCAACTCGCTGTACTTGGCCAGCATGCCGTGCAGATATCGCTGGAACGGAGGCTTGTTCCAGAACACGACCGCCAACGCGTCTGCCAATGCGTTGTACGCACTGGGGTTGATGACCTTCGTTCGCGCGCTGGACTGCTGCACTGCCGCCCCCTTTGCACTCACCACACAGAAAGTGATCGTCCCGCTACGTTATCGGTAAGCGCCCCGCGCGCACATTGCAGACCTGGCGATTGGGCTCCTGCCAGGAGGGATGCTGCCCACCGTCTCGCCTCTGGTCGCACGACCCTGCCGGCACCAGGATGTTGGCACCTTGGGGCCGAGGCCGCCTCTGTGGAAGGGCAGCGATCAGGAAGAACCTCTCGACTGGTACAGGCGGTACGTTTCGCGGATATCGAACCCGGGCTCTTTCATCGCATCCCGCATTTTACGGTAGGCGTTATCCGAGTACCCATGAAGTTGCGTACTGTTGTGAGATCTCTGAATGTGAAACGATTCGTCGCCATCAATTTTCAGTTGCCACCTCAGTGCGGCGGCATACGGCGTACTCAGGTTCAGTTTCTTCGCGAGCCCTCCCCGGGTCCAGTGATACTTGACCCATTTATCTTCAGGCTTGACTGCGGCGGCTACCTCATCAGAGCCAGCCCAGCGGACGGGCGCCCCACTCGTCTTGGTGAAGTGCACGGTCACGTTGATGCCTTCACCATTGACCTCCGTACCAATCGTGGCGAGATTAGGAATTAGAGCCGTCGCATCGTCGCCGCGCTTCATCCCTTGCTCCACCCTGTCTATATCACGCTCACTGATCCTCAGATCTGCGACGTCCAGGGATTGCAGTGCCAGCATTGTGCGTATGCGACCCCGCGCTTCCGCCCCGTGCCTCCTCCCAGGCTGAAGGAGTTCCTTTACCTGCCTGAACTCCTCATCGATCAGCGTTTGGATGTGCTTGGGCGGGTAGGTCGAGATGGGCAATATTCGATCAGGAAGATGTCTCGCCAGCGACTCACCGAACGCTCGCTGAAGAAGATCGTCAAAGAGTGTTATCGCTGCACGCATACAGGTGTAGAGGATTCCCTCCGAAACAACCCCATACCAATGCTGCTCCGCATCCCTGAGCTTTGCCACTAGCCGAAGGTGCCCTGCCTCTTGGTCGGACAGGTTCAGCTTCTCTCTACATACGTTTACACACTTGTCGAATCCGAAGCTCATGTCGGCATCACGGTCGAAAACATCAACCTTCTGCTGCACGAGCGCACTCTTCAGGAGCATTTCAAAGGAGTGCTGGGTCGCCATAAGGACCACAGTTGTCCGACTTTCGGCGGCCTGCGGAGAGTTGAATGCAACGACCGCATTGGTCAAGGAGGCTAGCGCCTTCTCTTTCAGGATGCGGGATTCACGGCGTAGCCTCATTCGCAGCCTCCGACCTCCAGCCGGGTCACCCCGGCCAGCCCCCTCGGGACCTATGTGGAGCCGACCATATCCACTTGTGGGATCTCTGTGAAGGTAGATCACCCCACCAATCCGCGAACCGAGGGATGGACGGCCAGAGCGCCGGGAGCCGTGGTGCGAGTATCAGAAACGATGGTTTACGAGACGGTCCCGCTGGCCGCCTCCACCCCCCGGATCGGTGTTCAAAACCCGTCTCAAAACCTGCCCGAAACTCGTGGTGTTCTGAGACGAGTTTTGAGACGATGTGGTCATGAACACGAACACGGGGCACCTCATCGGTTACGCGCGGGTCAGCACGGATGACCAGGAGGCTCAGCTCCAGCACGACGCGCTTGCCGCAGCGGGTTGCACTCGGGTCTTCACGGACAAGGCGAGCGGCAAGAACACGGACCGCCCGGAGCTTGCCGCCGTTCTCGACTACGTGCGCCCCGGGGACACTCTGTGCGTGTGGAAGCTGGACCGGTTCGCTCGCTCGCTGATCGACCTGGTGAACATGGTGGACGCTCTTGCCGCGCGCGGTATCGGCTTCAAGGTGCTGACGGGTGCGCTGGCGAGCATTGACCCGAAGACCCCGGACGGTCGGCTCATGCTTCAGGTGGTCGGCGCCATGGCGGAGTTCGAGCGCAGCCTGATCAAGGACCGGACCCGCGCGGGTCTGGACGCTGCCAGGGCTCAGGGGCGCGTGGGCGGCCGTCCGGCGGTGATGGATGCTGACAAGCTCGCTGCGGCCAAGGCCCGTAAGGCCAAGGGGGAGAGCGTAACGGCCATCGCGAAGGCCCTCGGGGTCTCCCGCGCGACGCTGTACCGGGCGCTGAGTGAAGCCGAGTAGCCCGATCGTTCGAACCTGAGAGGCCGTCTGCCCCGCTGCGGGTGGGCGGTCTTTCCGCTGTCAGGGCGGGGCAGAGCCGCACTCTGCACACCTAGGAGTCGGCAGGTGCGGTGAAGTGGTGGTTCTTTGGATTTTTGGGATTCCCCTAAGAAACATATGAGGGAAACGGGAAACGGCGTACAACCACCGCTTCACCGCACCCGGGAGGGAGGGCGCAGCGAAAGTTCAGCGCACATACCTTCCGGCGATCCCGGCCCCAGCACGAAGTACGCGGGCTGGGTGTAGGCCCGTTTTTGGGCTGCCCCCTGCGGCCTGGCCAGCAGCAACGTGCACCACGCCTCCCGAGAACGGGCCCCGTAAGGGCCCCTGAACCCCTACCAAGTGGCTGCCAGCGCATGGTTAGCCGAGGTATGGCGCGGGACGGCGCTCCAAGAAGTGTTGGAGGCGCAGGCGTTGAGTGTGGTGCATGGGCAGTGCGTCGAGATCCGCCGGCGCCACGAATCGCAGTTCCGTGCTCTCGTTCGAGAGGGACAGTTCTCCGCCGGTGACGCGGGCCGTGAAGCAGACGTTGAACTGTCGCCTGACCTCGCCGTCGGTGTACTCGATGATGTGCCGGGGGTCCGTGTACGTGCCGACCAGTCCCGTGATCTCCACGTCGAGCCCGGTCTCCTCCTTGACCTCGCGGACGGCCGTGCCGGGCAGCGAGTCGCCCAGGTCCATCCCTCCGCCGGGCAGCGCCCACAGGTCGTTGTCCGTGCGCCGTTGCAGCAGGATCCGGCCCTCGCCGTCGGTGACCACAGCTGATGCGGCCACGACCATGCTGTTCGGCTCGGGCGCATGGGGATCGTCGTAGTACTCGGTCCGGGCCATCCGGTCATGCCTCCACAGGGTGGGCTGTCTCCCACACGGCGTTGAAGCTGTCCGCGTAGGTGTCGAACATGCCGCCGGAGTCGTGGCGGCGAAGGTGCCACACGGGCGCACCGTACGCGTTCACACCCCAGACGTGGGCATTGACCAACACCTGATCATCAGCCCGGTACAAGCTGTTGTAGAGCGTCGTCCCGTGCGTCCGAAGCTCGATGCCCGGCACGCTCGCCAACGGCCGGTAGTGCAAGAGAGCGAGGCGACAGCGGGATTCGATGCCATGCCCGAACTTCTCTTCCTGTCCTCGCTGCTGGACGTTCTCGCTGTCCGCGTCGCCGACTGCGATGCGTACCGCGCACCCGTCGGCAGCACGCTCCCGCAGGAGATCGTTCAGCCGGGGATACGCCTCGTGCAGGAACACCGCCGCGTAGACCAGGACGTCGATGCGCTCGCGCGCTGCCGCAAGGAGATCCACGAACACGGATACGGGAAGGTCTGCCCGCTGGTCGTACAGAGCGACCAGTTCCGGACTGACGGCCCGCGCTGCCCGTGCTTGCCGGAGCGCCGGCCACAGGGCGTGGATGTCCTCGCCCAACGTCTCCGCCGCCTTGAGTGCGGTTGCCCGGCGTGGGGTGCGCCCGAGGTTCACCCAGCGTTCCACGCTCTTCGGGTCCACGCCGGTCACGCTGGCCAATGAGGCATGAGTCCAGCCGCCGGATGCCATGACAGCCCTTAACCGCTCGTTCTGCATGGGGACGTTCTACAGGCTGTGGGACGTCCCGAAGTGCCGAACGTACGAGGTTCCCCCGTCCTGATCATCGGCGGGACGATCGCGGCACCAGCGGACGGTGAAGGGGTTTCGGTATGGCGCCGGGATTGTGGCAACAAGTCGAACAGCGGCATCCGTTCCCCGTGCCCGACCCCGATCCAGCAGACCCTGACTGCGACGTGTGCGGGGCACTGGTCGCTCAGCGCACTGAGTGCTACCGGCGCCGGGACCTCTCGGGGGTCGTGGACTGCAACGTGGAGATCCGCCAGCACCCGCACACGGAGGTGAGTCGATGACCCGCGCCGTGCTCCGCTACGTCCCCCACACGATCCGGCACGCCCCCGAAGGCGGGGTGACGTACGAGGCGTTCTGCGTCGCCCAAGGCTGTGGAGCCGAGTCCGGCGCTCACGACGAACAGGCGGACGCGCAGGACTGGGCACTCCGGCACGCCGGGCGGACGGGGCACGACCTGTTCAGGCGGGTGTTCACGGATCACGCGCGCGTCACCCGCCAGACGTAGACCCCGGCCCGCTGGGCGACGGCGATCAGGGCAGTCCAGCGCGCCGGCTCCGGCCCCGCTCACACCACCCGAATGGCGTGGGCGGGGCTCTGACGTGCGACGGCACGGGCAGGAGCGCCCCACAATGGACGGGTGAATCGCCCCGCGAACGTTGACGTGCTCTTGCAGCCACGCCCGCCGTCCCCGTTGCAGGAGATCCGTGACGACAGGTTCGAGCGGTACGGCGTCCGCTTGCTACTGAAGCGGGATGACCTGATCCACACCAACGTCCCGTGGGACACGGACCTACTTGGACCAGTGGACCTGTACCCTCCGGGCAACAAGTGGCGCAAGCTCGCGCCGAATCTGCGGGCGGCCGTCGTGGGCGGGTACCCGGCGCTGGTCACCTTCGGCGGGGCCTACTCGAACCACCTGCGCGCCACCGCCGCGGCGGGCCGCCTGCTGGGTCTGGAGACGGTCGGGATCGTACGGGGCGACGAGCTCGCGGGGCGTCCGCTGAACGAGTCGCTGGCCCGGTGCGCGGCCGACGGCATGCGGCTGCACTTCGTGTCCCGGTCGGCCTACCGGGACAAGGCGGGGCTCCCGGCGGAGGCCGGCGCGGGCGACGCGTACGTCGTCCCCGAGGGCGGCAGCAACGCCCTCGCGCTGACCGGCTGCGCCGAGGTGGGGCGAGAGCTGCGCGGCGGCTCCGACGTGGTCGCGGTGGCCTGCGGCACCGGGGGCACGTTGGCCGGACTGGCGGCGGGCCTGGATTCCGGGCAGCGGGCGGTGGGGGTGCCGGTGGTCGGGGGCGGCTTCCTGGAGGCGGAGATACGTTCCCTCCAGGCGGCGGCGTTCGGCGGTGTCGTCGGCGACTGGTCCCTGGCGGAGGGCTTCACGCACGGGGGCTACGCCCGGGTCCCGGCCGAGCTGGAAGCCTTCGCCGCCGACTTCGAGTCCCGGCACGGCCTTCCGGTGGAGCGGATCTACGTGGCGAAGCTGCTGTGGGCACTGCTCGCGCTGACCCGCGGGGGCCGCTTCGCGCCGGGCACGACCCTGACGGCGGTGGTCACGGGCCGCCCGTAGCCGCCGCCCTGCGGGGCGACGGCGGCGCGCCCGCGCACGGTGACACCCGCTCCGGCCGGGGACCGGCTACGCGGACTCCTCGCGGTAGGCCGCCGCTTCCTCCAGGTCCAGGCGGCGGAGCAGCACGCGGAGCATCTCGTCGTCGATGCGCCGCGCGTCCCGCAGGGAGACGAAGACCTCGCGTTCCGCCGCGATCATCTCCCCTGCCAGGCGCCGGTAGACGTCGTCCGCCGACTCCCCCGTCACCGGGTTGACCTCGCCGAGGCGCTCCCACACCGCGTTGCGCCTGCGCTCCAGCACCGTCCGCAGCCGGTCGGCCAGCGGTGGCGGGAGGGCGTTCGACGGGGAGGCCAGGAGTTCCGTCAGGCGCTCCTCCGCCGCCCGCGAGGCCTCGCTCTGGGCCTGGGCCTCCGCCAGGGTCTCCGCCTGCGCGTCCCGGGCGGGGAGGCGCAGCAGCCGGATGAGCGGGGGCAGGGTCAGGCCCTGCACCACCAGCGTGCCGATCACCGTCGTGAAGGTCAGGAACAGGATCAGGTTCCGGTGCGGCACGCTGATCGGTACGGAGAAGGCGATCGCCAGCGAGACGACGCCCCGCATCCCGGCCCATCCGACGATGACCGGAGCCTTCCAGTTCGTCTCCGGTTCCCGTTCCCGGATCCGCCGCGAGAGCGAGCGCGGCAGGAAGGTCGCCGGGAAGACCCAGGCGAAGCGGGCCACCACCACGACCGCGAAGACGGCCAGCGCGTATCCGGCCGCGGCGAGGCCCTCGTACTGGCCCAGCCCCTTGAGGACCACCGGCAGCTGGAGTCCGATCAGGGCGAAGACCACCGATTCGAGGATGAAGGCGACCATCTTCCAGACCGCCTCCTCCTGGAGCCTGGTCGCGAAGTCCACCTGCCAGGCCCGGTGCCCCAGGTACAGGGCGACGACCACCACGGCCAGCACCCCCGACGCGTGCACCCGCTCGGCGGCCGCGTAGGCCACGAACGGGATCAGCAGCGACAGCGTGTTCTGGAGGAGCGGTTCGCGGAGCCGTTTGCGCATCACGTGGATCGGGACCATCAGCAGCAGGCCCACGCCCACCCCGCCCACGGAGGCCAGCAGGAACTCCGCGATCCCGCCCGCCCAGCCGGCGCTCACCCCGACCGCCGCCGCCAGCGCCACCTTGTACGCGGTGATCGCGGTGGCGTCGTTGACCAGGGACTCCCCCTGGAGGATGGTCGTGATCCGGTTCGGCAGCCCGAGCTGGCGGGCGATGGCCGTCGCCGCGACCGCGTCGGGCGGGGCGATGACCGCGCCCAGCACCAGCGCCACCGGCAGCGACAGATCGGGCACCACCAGGTACGCGGCGTACCCGACGACGAGCGTCGCGAAGAGCACGTAGCCCACCGAGAGCAGTGCCACGGGCCGCAGGTTGGCCCGCAGGTCCAGGTACGAACTGTCCACCGCGGCCGTGTAGAGCAGCGGCGGGAGCAGCAGCGGCAGCACGATGTGCGGGTCGAGGCCGTACGAGGGCACGCCCGGCACGTACGCCGCGATCAGCCCGGCGGCGACGAGCAGGAGCGGCGCGGGCACCGGGGTGCGGCGGGCCAGGCCCGCCACGATCGCGCAGCCCGCGACCAGCGCCACCAGCGGCAATACCTCCATCGAAGATCATCCTCGCTTGATTCGCGTCGTCCTAGGGCGCCCACACCTCAGTACGCTGGCCATCATGAGCGAGTGCACCCACGTTGCCGAACTGCCGCGCCCCGAGCCCGCCCCCCTTGCCCCGACCTGCCCCGAATGTCTGGAGCTCGGCAGCCATCCGGTGCAGCTGCGGATGTGCCTGGAGTGCGGGTACGTCGCCTGCTGCGATTCCTCGCCGCACCGGCACGCCACGGCGCACCACCGCACGACCGGCCACCCCGTCATGCGGAGCTTCGAACCGGGAGAGACCTGGAGATGGTGTTTTGTCGACGGTTCGATCGTCTGAAGCGGGGTAGGTCAACCCTCCGCCGGTTCCCCTGATTTGGGCCCGCAGACCCCTAGCCACTGTGCGTACCCATGGGCTTACCATCAGTCACTGGTCGCAGGCATGGCCATCCGGCCAGTCGTGTTCGACGGGGCCTTGCGCTCTCCAGCACGGGGTGCCGCGACACGATCGCCCGGATCGCGATAGCGTCACCGGCGAACAGAGCTCGTACCACCTTGGAGGTGAGGGTGTCCCAGATCGCAGGCGAGCCCGGGACCCAGGACTTCGTGGAAGTCCGGCTGCCCGCTGCGGGTGCCTACCTGTCGGTGCTGCGAACGGCCACGGCCGGCCTCGCGGCACGTTTGGACTTCACCCTCGACGAGATCGAGGACCTCCGCATCGCGGTGGACGAGGCCTGCGCGATCCTGCTCCAGCAGGCCGTGCCCGGCTCCGTCCTCAGCTGCGTCTTCCGGCTGGTGGATGATTCGCTGGAAGTGACCGTCTCCGCGCCGACCACCGACGGCCGGGCACCGGAGCGCGACACGTTCGCGTGGACGGTCCTCTCGGCCTTGGCCGGGAAGGTCGAGGCCACGGTCGAGGAGGACCGAACGGTGAGCATCAGCCTCTACAAACAGCGCGGCGCGGGACCAGGCCCGGCGTGAGCGGCGGGGAGGTCCCGGTGCGGGGCGGGGATCGGCCCCGGGTACGGCACGAGGTCGACGGGGGCATTCCGGAACAGCAGCACGCCCGGCCGCACCCGGCGGACACGGATGCGGAAGACGGCTTTTTGGACTCGGCGGAGCGACGGGCGGGCCCTGTGAGCGACAACCAGCACGACCAAACACTGCCGGTCCAGCCGACGGGGGCCGCTGCCACGGCCCCCGGGGCCCCGGCTCCGGCGGTACCTGGCGCCGACGCGCCGGAAGCCCCACAGGCTCCGGTGTTCACGGCCCCGTTGCCGCTGCCGGATCCGCGCGACCGCAGTGGCGCCCGGGCCCTGTTCATCGAGCTGCGGGCGCTGCCCGACGGCTCGGTGGAGAAGGCCGAGCTGCGCAACCGGCTCGTACGGATGCACCTGCCGCTGGTCGAGCACCTGGCGCGGCGCTTCCGCAACCGCGGCGAGCCGCTGGACGACCTGACCCAGGTCGCCACCATCGGCCTGATCAAGTCGGTGGACCGGTTCGACCCGGACCGCGGGGTCGAGTTCTCCACGTACGCCACGCCCACGGTGGTCGGCGAGATCAAGCGCCACTTCCGTGACAAGGGCTGGGCGGTACGCGTCCCGAGGCGGCTCCAGGAGCTGCGGCTCTCGCTGACCACGGCGACGGCCGAACTGTCCCAGCAGCACGGCCGCTCCCCCACGGTGCACGAGCTGGCCGAACGGCTGGGGATCTCCGAGGAGGAGGTCCTGGAGGGCCTCGAATCGGCCAATGCCTACAGCACCCTCTCGCTGGACGTCCCGGACACCGACGACGAGTCGCCGGCGGTCGCGGACACCCTGGGCTCGGAGGACGAGGCGCTTGAGGGCGTCGAGTACCGCGAGTCGCTCAAGCCGCTGTTGGAGGGGCTGCCGCCGCGGGAGAAGCGGATCCTGCTGCTGCGGTTCTTCGGCAACATGACCCAGTCGCAGATCGCGCAGGAGGTCGGCATCTCCCAGATGCACGTCTCCCGGCTGCTGGCCCGCACCCTGGCCCAGCTCCGCGAGAAGCTCCTGGTCGAGGAGTAGGAGTGGGGAGCGGGGCCGGCGCCCTCGGCTATCGGGCCCGTTCCCCGGGCCCGATGCCCAGCGCCACGGTCGCCGTCGGGTTCACCAGCAGCGCGACCACGGCCACCGCGGCCACGCCCAGGGCCACGGCGGCGACGGTGATCGCGCCGCCCGTGTTCCACAGGGTCCAGGCCACCGGGATGGACATCAGCTGGGTGATCAGTGCCGGGCCGCGGCTCCAGCGGCGGCCCAGGCGCAGCCCGCGCGCCGCGATCAGCGGCAGCGCGGCGAGGCCGAGCAGGGTGATCCCGCCCGTCTCGGCGATCTTGAAGGACTCGGAGCCGCCGCCGATGCCCGCGTACAGCATGTAGACGCCGAGGCCGGCCAGGGCCACTCCCTCCAGCGCGGTGAGCGCGGCGGCCGCGGTCAGCCTGCGCGGCAGGGCGGCGGGGACGACGGACGCGGTGGGGGTGGGCTTCGTACTCACCCCAGCAGGGTATCCGCGTGGCTCGCGCCCCCGGAGGGACGGGCCGTATGGGACGTCTGTGAACGGGTCGGTAGGCTGCGCTCATGCGTGCACTCCTCGTGGCCAACCCAGCAGCGACGACCACCAGTGCGCGCACGCGCGATGTCCTGACCCACGCCCTGGCCAGCGAGATGAAGCTGGAGGCGGTCACCACCGAGTACCGCGGGCACGCCCGCGACCTGGGGCGCAGGGCCGCCGAGACCGGAATCGACCTGGTCGTGGCCCTGGGCGGGGACGGCACCGTCAACGAGGTGGTCAACGGACTGCTGCACGAGGGCCCCGACCCGGACCGGCTGCCGGGGCTCGCGGTGGTCCCCGGCGGCTCCACCAACGTGTTCGCCCGCGCGCTCGGCCTGCCCAACGACGCGGTCGAGGCGACCGGCGCCCTGCTGGACGCGCTGCGGGAGCGGCGCGAGCGGACCGTCGGCCTGGGCCTGGCGGCGGGCACTCCGGGTACGGAGGACGAGTCGGTGCCGGCCCGCTGGTTCACCTTCTGCGCGGGCTTCGGCTTCGACGCGGGTGTCGTGGGCCGGGTCGAACAGCAGCGGGAACGGGGCAAACGTTCGACGCACGCCCTGTATGTACGACAGCTGATGCGCCAGTTCTGGGAGGAGCCCAACCGCCGGCACGGCTCG
Organism: Streptomyces sp. NPDC059443; assembly: GCF_042750105.1. Lineage (NCBI taxonomy): Bacteria > Bacillati > Actinomycetota > Actinomycetes > Kitasatosporales > Streptomycetaceae > Streptomyces > Streptomyces sp. NPDC059443. Next base: position 83,498 of record NZ_JBHYVM010000037.1, read on the forward strand.
ATCACGCTGGAGCGCCCCGGCGTGGATCCCGTGACGGACCTGGTGCTGTCGATAGTGTGCAACACGTCACCCTGGACGTATCTGGGCAACCGGCCGCTCTACGCCTCCCCGGAAGCGTCGTTCGATACCGCACTTGACGTATTGGCACTGGACCGTTTGTCAACTTCGGCGGTCGCCCGGTACGCGACACAGCTCCTGACCTCGACTCCTGAGCGCGGCCCGCACGGAAAGCATGCGGTGTCTCTGCATGATCTGACCGACTTCACCTTGCATTCCAAGGTGCCGCTTCCGTTCCAGATGGACGGAGACCACCTCGGACTGCGCACCAGCGTTCGGTTCACAGGCGTACGCCGTGCACTGCGTGTGATTGTGTGAGTGGAAGGGCCCAAAGTCCTTTCACTCGAACGTTTACACGCCGGTCCACCCCCACGAACTAGGGCTGTGACCTAGTAGACACCGACGAATCAAAAAAAACTTTCCGGAAGGGGTTGTATCCCCGTCCGAGGTTTGCGAATCTCTACATGGCGATCGGGACAGCCCGCAGAACCCGGCACCCACACAGACCGCCAGAACCCCTCCACGAATCTCAGGCAGCCCAGGGCGAGTTTTTCCCCAAACTGGGCGGTCACCCTTCCCTCACGAAGGGATTCGTGAAAGCGTTCACATTCACAAGCAACCTGCCCGCAATACAAGGAGATGGAGCAGCCATGGACTGGCGTCACAACGCCGTTTGCCGCGAGGAAGACCCGGAACTCTTCTTCCCCATCGGCAACACCGGTCCTGCGCTGCTGCAGATCGAGGAAGCCAAGGCCGTCTGCCGCCGTTGCCCCGTCATGGAGCAGTGCCTGCAGTGGGCGCTTGAGTCCGGCCAGGACTCCGGTGTCTGGGGCGGTCTCAGCGAGGACGAGCGCCGTGCGATGAAGCGCCGCGCCGCTCGCAACCGGGCGCGCAACGCCAGCGCCTGACAACGACTTTCGAGCCTCGACGCGCAGCGCGTAGTACCCATATAAGCGCTCAGCAACGTGCTCTTGAGCCCCGGACCGAAAACCATTCGGTCCGGGGCTCAGTGCTGTCCGGGGCCGCTGCTCTTCGGAGCGAACGAGCGGGCCTCACCCTGAGTGACGGGGCCGGTGCTCCGGGCCCGTCCCTCCACCGCCTTACTTCTGCGAGATCGCCGGTATGTCGAGGACGACCTTGGTGCCGCGCGGCTCGGCCGCGACCATGTCGAAGCTGCCGCCGAGCTCGCCCTCCACGAGGGTCCGTACGATCTGCAGCCCGAGGTTGCCGGCCCGCTTGGGGTCGAACCCTTCGGGCAGACCGCAGCCGTCGTCGATCACCGAGATCAGCAGCCGGGCATCGGCGCGGCCGCTCCCCGAGCGGTTCGCGGACACCTCCACGGTGCCGCCCTCCCCCTGGGTGAAGGCGTGCTCCAGGGCGTTCTGCAGGATCTCCGTGAGCACCATCGCCAGCGGAGTGGCGACCTCCGCGTCCAGGATTCCGAAGCGTCCGATGCGCCGGCAGTCGACCTTGCCCGGGGAGATCTCCGCGACCATCGCGATCACGCGGTCGGCGATCTCGTCGAACTCGACCCGCTCATCGAGGTTCTGAGACAGCGTCTCGTGCACGATCGCGATCGAACCGACACGGCGGACCGCCTCGTTCAGCGCCTCGCGCCCCTGCGGGGAATCCATCCGCCGGGCCTGGAGGCGCAAGAGCGCGGCCACGGTCTGGAGGTTGTTCTTCACCCGGTGGTGGATCTCCCGAATGGTCGCGTCCTTGGTGATCAATTCACGTTCGCGACGGCGCAGTTCCGTGACGTCACGGCACAGGACCAGGGAGCCGATCCGGGTTCCCTTGGGCTTGAGCGGAATGGCGCGCAGCTGGATGACCCCGCCGTTGCCCTCGGCCTCGGTCTCGCGCGGGGCCCAGCCGCTGGCGAGCTTGACCAGCGCCTCGTCCACCGGGCCGCGCGAGGGAGCGAGTTCGGAGGTGATGTTGCCCAGGTGCTGGCCGACCAGGTCGGAGGCGAGGCCGAGCCGGTGGTAGGCGGAGAGCGCGTTCGGGGACGCGTACGTCACCACGCCGTCGGCGTCCAGCCGTATCAGGCCGTCCCCGACACGCGGGGAGGCGTCCATGTCCACCTGCTGGCCGGGGAACGGGAAGGAGCCCGCCGCGATCATCTGGGCCAGGTCGGAGGCGGACTGGAGGTAGGTGAGCTCCAGCCGGCTGGGTGTACGCACAGTGAGCAGATTGGTGTTGCGGGCGATGACGCCCAGCACCCGGCCCTCACGGCGCACGGGGATCGACTCGACGCGGACCGGCACCTCCTCGCGCCACTCCGGGTCTCCCTCGCGCACGATGCGGCCCTCGTCGAGCGCGGCGTCGAGCAGCGGACGGCGGCCGCGCGGGACCAGGTGGCCGACCATGTCGTCCTGGTACGAGGTGGGGCCGGTGTTCGGGCGCATCTGCGCGACCGAGACGTAGCGGGTGCCGTCGAGGGTGGGGACCCACAGCACGAGGTCGGCGAAGGAGAGGTCGGAGAGCAGCTGCCACTCCGAGACCAGCAGGTGGAGCCACTCCAGGTCGGTTTCACTGAGAGCGGTGTGCTGGCGTACGAGGTCGTTCATGGAGGGCACGTGGCGAGCGTACCCCGGGTATGGGCCATGACTTTCCGCAGCGCGATACCGCGGAGTATCCAGGAGCCCCGGGTTCCGCGTAGGGTTGGAGGAAGTGACGGGATGCAGGGGCCCGTCATTGGATGGACAGAACAGATTGGTCTAGTCCACAATTGCTTCATACTTCCGCCCTCCCCGCACAGGAGGACGGATCGAGGTAAGCCGCGCGCTCTGCCCTGACCGCGCGGGACCTCCCACAGGCCGTCGGGAACCGCACACCCGTCGGTCGCAAGTACTCCGGGCTACGGTGCCGGGCGGGCTGAGGGTCCCACCCGGCACCGTGCCCAGAGGAATGCGCACAGAGGAACGTGCCCAGAGGAACGTGAACCCCTACTGCGGCCAGGCGAGCATCGCCACTTCCGCCACCGCCTCCAGCTCCTCCCGGCCCGCCCCGTCGCGCGACTGCTGGGACATCCCCTGGAGCACGGCCCCGGCGTACCGGGCCAGCGCCCGCGCGTCCGTGGTGTCCGGCAGGACGCCCGTGGCCATGTCGGCGCGGATCCGGGCCTCGAACGTCACCAGGTTGGCCTCGCGCCGTTCGCGCAGCGCCTGCGCCACCTCCTTCGAGGTGGTGTTGACGGCCGCGCTGATCACCATGCAGCCCGGCGGGTGGGCCGGGTCGGTGTAGACCTCGGCCGCCTCGCGCAGGATGCGACCCACGGCCGCGCGGGCGGTGGGCTCCTCGGCGAGCGCGACGGCCGCGAAGTCCCCGTACCGGCCGCCGTAGACCACCACTACCTCGTCGAAGAGCTTGCGCTTGTCGCCGAAGGCGGCGTAGAGGCTCGGTGCGCCGATGCCGAGCGCGGCGGTGAGGTCGGAGATCGACGTGGCCTCGTAGCCGTTCTCCCAGAAGGCGAACATCGCCTTGTCGAGGGCCGCGTCGCGGTCGAAGGAGCGGGGCCTGCCGCGCTGTCCGGTCACCATGAGCTCATTCTATAGCGGCCGCTATGGAATCTGATACGGTCACCTCGTTCTGTATCGATCGCTACTGAATGGGGGGCTCGCCATGGGCGCGCTCAAGGGGAAGACGGCACTGGTCACGGGCGGCAGCCGGGGCATCGGACGGGCCGTCTCGCAGCGGCTGGCCCGGGACGGGGCGCTGGTCGCGGTGGCCTACGGGAGGAACGAGGCGGCGGCGAAGGAGACCGTGGCCGCCATCGAGGCGGCCGGCGGGCGGGCGTTCGCGATCGCGGCCGAGCTGGGCGTCCCGGGCGACGCACAGGCCCTCTGGGCGGCGTACGCGGCCCACCCGCTGGCCACGGAGGAGGTGGACGTGCTGGTGAACAACGCGGGCGCGGCCACCTTCGCGGACATCGCCTCGACGGACGAGGAGGCCTACGACCGGGTCCACGCGCTCAACGCGAAGGCCCCGTTCTTCGTGATCAAGCACGGCCTGGCGCGACTGCGGGACGGCGGCCGGATCGTGAACGTGACCGGCACCCCCGAGATCTCCCTCCCGGCGATCCTCGCCACGGCCATGGCCAAGGGCGCGGTGAACGCGCTGACGGTGTCGCTGGCCGCCGAGCTCGCGCCCCGGGGCATCACGGTGAACTCGGTGGGCCCGGGGATCACCGAGACCGAGCTGAACGCGGGCTGGCTGGCCGATCCGGCGGCCCGCGCGCACGCCGCCTCCCGCTCGGTCTTCGACCGCATCGGCACCGCCGAGGAGGTCGCGGACGTGGTCGCCTTCCTCGCCTCCCCGGACTCCCGCTGGATCACCGGCCAGCACCTCTCCGCGACGGGCGGGCTCCAGCTCTCGCTGCTCTAAAGGCTTGTCGCGGGCCCGGCTCCCGGGAGGCCGGGAGCCGGGATCCGGACCACCATGGGAGTGTGCGAAGACAGGTCACGGAGGGCCTCCCTCTGCTAGATTGGTCTATACCACAATCGTCACACTCCAGATCGGCAGGCCCCGCGTGGAAGTTGTCATCGTCCCGGACGCCAAGGCAGGCGGCGAGCTCATCGCGGAGGCCATGGCCGCCCTGGTCCGCCGCAAGCCCGACGCCCTGCTCGGCGTGGCGACCGGCTCTACCCCGCTGCCCATCTACGAGGCGCTGGCCGCCCAGGTCAAGGCCGGCAAGGTCGACGTCTCGAAGGCCCGGATCTGCCAGCTCGACGAGTACGTGGGCCTGCCGACCGGACACCCCGAGTCCTACCGCGCCGTGGTGCTGCGCGAGGTCGTCGAGCCGCTGGGCCTGTCCGAGGACTCCTTCATGGGCCCCGACGGCAGCGCCGCCGACATCGTCGGCGCGTGCGACGCGTACGACAGGGCGCTCGCCGAGGCCGGCGGCGTCGACCTCCAGCTGCTGGGCATCGGCACCGACGGGCACATCGGCTTCAACGAGCCGTGTTCCTCGCTCGCCTCCCGCACCCGCATCAAGACGCTGACGGAGCAGACCCGCGTGGACAACGCGCGCTTCTTCGACAACGACATAGACCAGGTGCCCCACCACGTCATCACCCAGGGCATCGGCACCATCCTCGACGCCCGCCACCTGGTCCTGCTGGCCACCGGCGAGGGCAAGGCCGAGGCCGTGGCGCAGACCGTCGAGGGCCCGCTCTCCGCCCTCGTCCCGGCCTCCGCGCTCCAGCTGCACCGCCACGCCACGATCGTCGTGGACGAGGCCGCCGCGTCCAAGCTGAAGCTCGCGGACTACTTCCGCCACACCTACGCCAACAAGCCGTCCTGGCAGGGCCTGTAAGCAGTACCGGTATGCGACGAAGGGCCGTGCTCCCCCAAGGGGAGC
>NZ_JBHYVM010000038.1:0-56796 GCF_042750105.1 Streptomyces sp. NPDC059443
GGGGCCGGCCGCTGGGCCCGTTCCACCGTCCGGGGCGGGCAGCCCCGGGGGACCGGGGTCCAGGGGCTTGCCCCTGGTTTCGGGAAGGGGCGGGGCGGGGGAACTCGCCCCCGCCGGAGCCGGGCTCCGGACCACCGCTCCCGGGGCCGGGGCACGGGCGGCGGACGCCGGCGGCGGCGGGGAGGCGGGCGTCATCGGGGGGTCGCCAGCGCGGCGAAGGCGGCTTCGTGCGTGCGGCGGCGGGAGCGGTCCCGGGAGAAGACCTCCCGGGTCACCGCGGCCAGCGCCACCGCCGGGGCGTGCAGGTCGAGGCGACTGGCCTCCGCGACCTGCTTGGCCCAGGCGGGAGGTACCGCCGAGACCCCGGCGAGGGCTCCGGCGACCGCTCCCGCCATGGTGGCGATGGAGTCGCAGTCCCGGCCGTAGTTGACCGCGCCGAGCACGGAACCCTCGTAGGCCCCGTCGGCGACGAGCAGCATGCCGAGCGCGATCGGGAGTTCCTCGATCGAGTGGAGACGGGACGGGCGCCGCGCGCCCAGGGACGGCGCGCGGTAGTCCGGGCCGACCGAGTCGTACGGGGCCACGGCCGCCCGCAGCGGGGCCAGCGCCGCCTCGAAGTCCCGGTGGCGCGAAGCCACTTCGCAGACCGCCGCGATGGCCGCGCGGGTGCCGTCCTTGGCCAGGGCCAGGGCCGTTTCGGCCACGGAGGAAGCCGTGGCCCCCGGCACGCACGCCGCCGCGACCGCCGCCGCGAACACGCCCGCCGCCTCCCGACCGTACGAGGACTGGTGCGCGCCCGTGATGTCCAGGGCCTCCGCGTACGCCCCGGCCGGATTGCCCGCGTTGACCAGCCCGACCGGCGCCATGTACATCGCCGCGCCGCAGTTGACGATGTTGCCGCTGCCCGCCTCGCGCGGGTCCACGTGCGCGTAGTGCAGCCGGGTGACGATCCACTTCTCGGCGAGGAAGACCCGCTGGAGGGGGAGGGCGTCCGCCTCCAGTTCGGGGATCCAGCGCGGGGTGGTCATGAGGTCCGGGACCAGGTGCTCGGCGACGGAGTACGCGTCCAGGTGGTCCCGTACGGCCTCGTAGACCCGTACCAGCGCGTGCGTCATGAGGGTGTCGTCGGTGACGTGGCCGTCGCCCTTGTGGTACGGGGCGATCGGCCGGGCCGTGCGCCAGTCCTCGTGCCACGGCCCGACGATGCCGTGCACCCGGCCGCCGTGCCGCTCCACGATCTGTTCCGGGGTCCAGCCCTCCACCGGGCCGCCGAGCGCGTCGCCGACGGCCGCGCCGACGAGCGCGCCGGTGATCCTGTCTTCCAGGGTGGGAGTGGGGTCCATCGTCATGGTCAGGTCATTCCTCGGGGTCGGACGCGGGTCGGGGGCGGGGTCGGGGTCGGGGTCAGGGCCTGGGCGAGGTGAGCTCCGTACGGGCGAGCAGGGCGGCGAGTTCGACGAGGTCGGTGCCCGCCAGGCGGGGGAGCGCGCAGCCGGAGAGGGTGCGACAGGCCTCGCGCCAGGCGGCGGGGATCGAGTCCCCGCCGCCGAGCACGCCGGTGAGCGCTCCGGCGAGGGCGGGGGCGGAGTCCGCGACCCGCGACAGACAGGCGGCGGCCGGCACCGCTTCGCTGACCCTGCCGCGGGCGGCGGTGGCCAGGGCGAGGGCCACGGGCACGGTTTCGGCGGCGGCGATCCCGTAGCTGTAGACGTGGTCGACGATCTGGTGCTCCAGGAGCGGGACGATGGCGAAGGCCCCGCCGCCGGCCGGCTCCGCGCGGGCGAGTTTGACGGCGAGCCGGGCGTTGCGGCCGATCTCGGTGGCCTCGGGAAGCTGTTCGAGCGCGGCGTCGACGGCGGCGTCCGTGTCCGCGGGGGATCCGGTGCCGGCCAGGGCGGTGGCGATGGCGGCGGCCATGGCGCGGGCTCCGTGGACCCCGTCGCCGTCCTGGGTGTAGCGGGCGTCGAACTCCGCGAGGTCCGCCGCGGCGCGGGGGTCGCCGGGGTGGACCACGGCGAGCACGCAGGCGCGGATGCAGGCGGCGTCGTCGAAGTAGTGCGGGTTGTCGTGGCCGGTGGCGGGCGGGCGCAAGCCGGTGGCGAGGTTGCCCAGGCCGGCGCGGACGGAGATCCGGGCCCGGAGGGGAAGCACTGCCGACTCCACCTCGGGAGCCCGCTCCGCGGCCGCCGCGACCTCGCTGGCCAGCGCGTTCCAGGCGAGGTCGATGGCCGCGCGCATGCGGCGGGACCGGGAGAGGTCGCTGAGCAGGACCCCGGAGGCGGTGAGGACGGACTCGGCGGCGAAGGCGGCCCACTCGGCGTCGTCGGACGGGCCGAGGCACAGGGGTTCCGGGGGCTGGTTGAGGGCGATGGGGACGGGGAGGGTGGTGGTGGCGTTCTGCTCGGCGAAGGTGTCGAGCTCTCGGGTGAGACGGCGGGTCCACTCGGGCATCCGGCTGGCCCGGTGCCGGGCGGCGGGCCACCCGGCGGCATCGCCCGCGGCGAGCCCGAGCAACAGCCCCTCGATCCGGCGCAGGCCCGCCGGGGGCTCGGCGGGCGGGGCGGTACGGGGCTGCGGCCCGTCCTCCCGGAGCGCGAGCGCCACCACCGGGTCCGTACGGGGCCGCGAGCGCACCCCGCCGCCGACGTCCCAGGGGTGCGGTGCGGTCGTTGCCGGGGCGGTACGGAACTGCGTGTGCGGCTCGTCGCCGGAGGGGGTCATCGGGGGGTCTCGGTTTCCGGGGTGAGGAGGTCCGCGATGTCCAGGACGTGGTAGCCGCGCATCGAGGGGAGGCAGCTGCCGCGGACCGGGCCGATCGCCGAGGACCAGCCGGCCGGGATGGCGGGGGCGCCGGACAGCGCTCCGGCCAGGGCGCCCGCCACCGCCGCGGTGGTGTCCGCGTCGCGGCCCATGTTCACGGCCATCAGGACCGAGGACGGGAAGTCGCCCCGGCACGCGGCGAACGCCCCGAACGCCAGGCCCACCGCCTCAGGAGCCAGGTCCGTCCACGGGTAGCCGCCGATGACCACCGCCGAGCGGACCGCCCGTTCGCCGCGCGGGGCGGCCGTGACCGCCCGGCGCAGGGAGCGCGCCGTCCAGGAGTCCGAGGGGATGACCGACAGGGCGGCGGAGATCACCGAGGCCGGGGAGCCTCCGGCCATCGCCGCGGCGACGCCCGCCGCGACCGCCTGGCCGCCGTAGATGCCCTCGCCGTCGTGGCTGACGCAGCCGTCGATGGCCACCAGGCGCGCCGCCTCGGCCGGGCGGCCCGCGGCGAAGACCCCGAAGGGGGCCGCCCGCATCGCCAGCCCGTCCGACCACGCGTGCCGGTGCTGCGCCGAGATCGGCGCGGCGAGGCCCCGGCGGAGGTTCTCCAGCGTGCCGCGTTCCGAGAAGCCGGCACCGCGGAACGGCCCCTCGTCCAGGTCCGCGATCCAGTGGTGCCACGCGCGTTCCACGTGCGCGACGGTGAGCGCCGATCCGTGGCGGGCCAGCAGCAGCCCCGAGAAGATCGCGTACTCGGTGTCGTCCGTGCCGGCCGGGTCGTCCGAGACGAAGCCCTCGATCCGGCCCCATTTCGCCCGGATCTCCGACGGCTTCATGTTCTCCGCGGGGGCGCCCAGCGCGTCACCCACCGCGAGTCCCAGAAGAGCACCCCTGGCCCGTTCGAGGAGGACCTGCGGATTGCATGCAATCAGCTCCATGGTGCGCCTCTCCACTTGATGGAACTCATCTTGAGCCCTTGGGGGATTTGTGCCATGGCATGTGGTTTGTCGCTCGTCGCGAAACACCCCGCCCGCACCCTCGTCACCCGGTCGCCGATCCCCAAAACCCCAGGTAAGTACGGCCTACCTTGCTGGCGGGCGCCGAAAATCGTGCGTAGTTTCGAGGTGTTCAGGGGGAGTGGGTGCCTGCGTGTCGTGCGCGGCGCGCCTCTGCGTACCCACTCGTACAAAAGGGGAGATACCGCCGTGTCCATCATCGATTTCGAAGCGCCGCTCCACACCGCCCACCGCGACAACCACACCCACCTGGACGTCAACGGTGGCTGGCTGCGCCCGGCCGTGTTCGGTGCGATGGACGGCCTCGTCTCCAACCTCGCCCTGATGACCGGTGTGGCGGGCGGCGCCGTCGCCACGCAGACCATCGTGATCACCGGCCTGGCCGGTCTCGCCGCGGGCGCGCTGTCGATGGCGGCCGGCGAGTACACCTCCGTCGCCTCGCAGCGCGAACTGGTCCTGGCCGAACTGGAGATAGAGCGCCAGCAGTTGCGCAAGCACCCCGTCGACGAGATGGAGGAGCTGGCCGAGCTCTACGTATCGCGCGGAGTCGAGCCGGCGCTGGCCCGTGAGGTGGCCATGCAGATGTCCCGCGACCCGGAGCAGGCGCTGGAGATCCACGCCCGCGAGGAGCTCGGGATCGACCCCGACGACCTGCCTTCGCCGACGGTCGCCGCGGTGTCCTCCTTCGCTTCCTTCGCGCTGGGCGCGCTGATCCCGCTGCTGCCGTACCTGCTCGGCGCGACGGCCCTGTGGCCCGCGGTGCTGATGGCGCTGGCCGGACTCTTCGCCTGCGGCGCGGTGGTCTCCCGGGTCACGGCCCGGTCCTGGTGGTACAGCGGACTGCGTCAGCTCGTCCTGGGTGGCGCGGCGGCGGGTGTGACGTACATCCTGGGAACCTGGATCGGCGGAGCCGTAGGCTGACCGGGCAGGGAGTGAGACACTATGCAGTACACAGCATAAGTAGTTCGTTACCCGGCGGTTTCGATACCGTGTCCGCCGGGCATCAGACTCAGGGCGCCGGGCAATGAGGCCCGCCCCGCACGGGACCTTCGCCCCGTGTCCAGATCATCAGGCACCTGCGAAAGTCCCCTCTTATCTGCTTCGGGCAGTGTCCGCATGTTGGAACGTCATATCCGCTTCTCGGGATTGTCGTCATCATGTAATCTGCACGAAATTTCGCAGAGGGCCAACGTCGTCCCTCGGCTATGCACATATGCCACGACGACGACGGGAGAGCCGATGCGTTCCGCATCCACGCACTCCGCGACCGGCCTCAGCAACACCGCCTGGTCGCCCATGGACGGTCGCCCCGCCCAGCAGGGCATGTACGACCCGCGCAACGAGCACGACGCCTGTGGCGTCGGCTTTGTGGCCAACCTCACCGGCGAGGCCAGCCACACGCTGGTCGAGCAGGCGCTGACCGTATTGCGGAACCTCGAGCACCGAGGGGCCACCGGCTCCGAGCCCGACTCGGGCGACGGCGCCGGAATCCTCTCCCAGGTGCCGGACGCGTTCCTGCGCGAGGTCGCCGGTTTCGACCTTCCCGAGGCCGGCGCGTACGCCGTCGGCCTCGCCTTCCTCCCCGCCGACGGCACCGCACAGGCCGTCGCCGTGGAGCAGATCGAGGCCATCGCCGCCGAGGAGAACCTGACGGTTCTCGGCTGGCGCGAGGTCCCGGTCACCCCGGACCTGCTCGGCAACGGCGCCCGCGCCACCATGCCGGCCTTCTCGCAGCTCTTCGTCAGCAACGGCACCAGCGGCATCGAGCTGGACCGCAAGGCCTTCGTGCTGCGCAAGCGCGCCGAGCGCGAGGCCGGGGTCTACTTCCCGTCGCTCTCCGCGCGCACCATCGTCTACAAGGGCATGCTGACCACCGGCCAGCTGGAGCCCTTCTTCCCGGACCTCTCCGACCGCCGCTTCGCGTCCGCGATCGCCCTGGTCCACTCCCGGTTCTCGACGAACACCTTCCCGTCCTGGCCGCTCGCCCACCCGTACCGCTTCGTCGCGCACAACGGCGAGATCAACACGGTCAAGGGCAACCGGAACTGGATGCGGGCCCGCGAGTCCCAGCTGGCCTCCGGCCTCTTCGGCGAGGGCGCACTGGAGCGGATCTTCCCGATCTGCACCCCGGACGCCTCCGACTCCGCCTCCTTCGACGAGGTCCTGGAGCTGCTCCACCTCGGCGGCCGTTCGCTCCCGCACAGCGTGCTGATGATGATCCCGGAGGCGTGGGAGAACCACACCTCCATGGCCCCGGCACGCCGCGCGTTCTACAAGTACCACTCCACGCAGATGGAGCCGTGGGACGGCCCCGCCTGCGTCACCTTCACCGACGGCACCCAGGTCGGCGCGGTCCTCGACCGCAACGGCCTGCGCCCCGGCCGCTACTGGGTCACCGACGACGACTTCGTCGTGCTCTCCTCCGAGGTCGGCGTCCTCGACATCGACCCGGCCAAGGTCGTCCGCAAGGGCCGCCTGCAGCCCGGCAAGATGTTCCTCGTCGACACCGCCCAGAAGCGGATCATCGAAGACGACGAGATCAAGGACGCGCTGGCCGCCGAGCACCCCTACGAGGAGTGGCTGGAGACCGGCGAGATCGAGCTGGAGGACCTCCCCGAGCGCGAGCACATCGTCCACACCCACGCCTCGGTCACCCGCCGCCAGCAGACCTTCGGCTACACCGAGGAAGAGCTGCGGATCATCCTCGCGCCGATGGCCAGCACGGCCGGCGAGCCGCTCGGCTCCATGGGTACGGACTCCCCGATCGCCGCCCTGTCCGAGCGCCCCCGGCTGCTCTTCGACTACTTCACGCAGCTCTTCGCGCAGGTCACCAACCCGCCGCTGGACGCCATCCGCGAGGAGCTCGTCACCTCGCTGCTGTCCTCGCTCGGCCCGCAGGGCAACCTGCTGGAGCCGACCGCCGCGTCCTGCCGCAGCGTCACGCTGCCGTTCCCGGTGATCGACAACGACGAGCTCGCCAAGCTGATACACGTCAACGCCGACGGCGACATGCCGGGCATGAAGGCCGCCACCCTCTCGGGCCTCTACCGGGTCTCGGGCGGCGGCGAGGCGCTGGCCGCCCGCCTGGAGGAGATCCGCGGCGAGGTCGACGCGGCCATCGAGAACGGCGCGCACCTGATCGTCCTCTCGGACCGTCACTCCGACGCCGAGCACGCGCCGATCCCGTCGCTGCTGCTCACCTCGGCCGTGCACCACCACCTCATCGCCACCAAGCAGCGCACCCAGGTGGGTCTGCTGGTCGAGGCCGGCGACGTGCGCGAGGTCCACCACGTCGCGCTGCTCATCGGCTACGGCGCGGCCGCGGTCAACCCGTACCTCGCCATGGAGTCCGTCGAGGACCTCCTGCGCGCCGGTACCTTCCTGTCCGGCCTGGAGCCGGAGCAGGCCATCAAGAACCTGATCTACGCGCTCGGCAAGGGCGTCCTGAAGGTCATGTCCAAGATGGGCATCTCCACCGTCGCCTCCTACCGCGGTGCCCAGGTCTTCGAGGCCGTCGGCCTGAACGAGGAGTTCGTCGACACCTACTTCAACGGCACCGCCACCAAGATCGGCGGCGCGGGCCTCGAAGTCATCGCCAAGGAGGTGGCCGCGCGCCACGCCAAGGCGTACCCCGTCTCCGGCATCGCGGCCACGCACCGTGCGCTGGAGATCGGCGGCGAGTACCAGTGGCGCCGCGAGGGCGAGCCGCACCTGTTCGACCCGGACACGGTCTTCCGCCTCCAGCACGCCACCCGCAACCGCCGGTACGACATCTTCAAGCAGTACACGGACCGGGTGAACGAGCAGTCCGAGCGCCTCATGACGCTCCGCGGCCTGTTCGGCTTCAACACCGAATCGCGTCCGTCGATCTCCATCGACGAGGTCGAGTCGGTCGCCGACATCGTCAAGCGCTTCTCCACCGGCGCCATGTCGTACGGCTCCATCTCCAAGGAAGCCCACGAAACCCTCGCCATCGCCATGAACCAGTTGGGCGCCAAGTCCAACACCGGTGAGGGCGGCGAGGACCCGGACCGCCTGTACGACCCGGCGCGCCGCTCCTCCATCAAGCAGGTCGCCTCCGGCCGCTTCGGTGTCACGAGCGAGTACCTGGTCAACGCGGACGACATCCAGATCAAGATGGCGCAGGGTGCCAAGCCCGGCGAGGGCGGCCAGCTGCCCGGCCACAAGGTCTACCCGTGGGTCGCCAAGACCCGGCACTCCACCCCGGGCGTCGGCCTGATCTCCCCGCCGCCGCACCACGACATCTACTCCATCGAGGACCTGGCTCAGCTGATCCACGACCTCAAGAACGCGAACCCGGCCGCACGCATCCACGTGAAGCTGGTTTCGGAGGTCGGCGTCGGCACCGTCGCCGCGGGTGTCTCCAAGGCCCACGCGGACGTCGTGCTCATCTCCGGCCACGACGGCGGTACGGGCGCGTCCCCGCTCACCTCGCTGAAGCACGCGGGCGGTCCCTGGGAGCTCGGCCTCGCCGAGACCCAGCAGACCCTGCTGCTCAACGGGCTGCGCGACCGCATCGTGGTCCAGACGGACGGCCAGCTCAAGACCGGCCGCGACGTCATCATCGCCGCGCTGCTCGGCGCCGAGGAGTTCGGTTTCGCGACCGCGCCGCTCGTCGTCTCCGGCTGCGTCATGATGCGCGTCTGCCACCTGGACACCTGCCCGGTCGGCATCGCCACCCAGAACCCGGTCCTGCGCGACCGCTTCTCCGGCAAGCCCGAATTCGTCGTCAACTTCTTCGAGTTCATCGCGGAGGAGGTGCGCGAGCTCCTCGCCGAGCTGGGCTTCCGCACGATCGAGGAGGCCGTCGGCCACGCCGAGCTCCTCGACACCAGCAAGGCCGTCACGCACTGGAAGGCGCAGGGTCTCGACCTGGAGCCGCTCTTCTACGTGCCGGAGCTGCCCGAGGGCGCGGTCCGCCACGCCCTGATCGAGCAGGACCACGGTCTGGAGAAGGCCCTCGACAACGAGCTCATCGAGCTCGCCGCCGGGGCACTGAACGCCGACTCCGCCGACACCGCCGAGCCGGTGCGCGCCCAGGTCGCGATCCGCAACATCAACCGGACCGTCGGCACCATGCTCGGCCACCAGGTCACGAAGAAGTTCGGTGGCGCGGGCCTGCCCGACAACACCATCGACCTGACCTTCACCGGCAGCGCCGGCCAGTCCTTCGGCGCCTTCCTGCCCCGCGGCGTGACCCTGCGCCTGGAGGGCGACGCCAACGACTACGTCGGCAAGGGCCTCTCCGGCGGCCGTGTCGTGGTCCGCCCGGACCGCGGCGCCGACCACCTGGCCGAGTACTCCACCATTGCCGGCAACACCATCGGCTACGGGGCCACCGGCGGCGAGATGTTCCTGCGCGGCCGCACCGGCGAGCGCTTCTGCGTCCGCAACTCCGGCGCCCTGGTCGTCTCGGAAGGCGTGGGCGACCACGGCTGCGAGTACATGACCGGCGGCAACGCGGTCGTCCTCGGCGAGACGGGCCGCAACTTCGCGGCGGGCATGTCGGGCGGCGTCGCGTACGTCATCGACCTCGACCCGAACAACGTCAACGTCGGCAACGCGAGCGCGGTCGAAGCCCTCTCCGACACCGACTCCCAGTGGCTGCACGATGTGGTGCGCCGCCACCAGGAGGAAACCGGCTCGACCGTGGCCGCGAAGCTCCTGGCTGACTGGACCGCCTCGGCGGCCCGCTTCAGCAAGATCATCCCGACCACGTACAAGGCAGTGCTCGCCGCCAAGGACGCCGCCGAGCTGGCCGGACTCTCGGAGTCCGAGACCACCGAGAAGATGATGGAGGCGGCGACCAATGGCTGACCCGAAGGGCTTCCTCACCACCCCCCGCGAGACCGCCTGCACCCGTCCCGTGGCCGAGCGCCTCAAGGACTGGAACGAGGTCTACGTTCCGGGCTCGCTGCTCCCGATCATCAGCAAGCAGGCCGGCCGCTGCATGGACTGCGGCATCCCGTTCTGCCACAACGGCTGCCCGCTCGGGAACCTGATCCCGGAGTGGAACGACTTCGCGTACCGCGAGGACTGGACCGCGGCTTCGGAGCGGCTGCACGCCACGAACAACTTCCCGGAGTTCACCGGGCGGCTGTGCCCGGCTCCCTGCGAGTCGGCGTGCGTGCTCGGCATCAACCAGCCGGCCGTCACCATCAAGAACGTCGAAGTCTCGATCATCGACAAGGCCTGGGACAACGGCGACGTCACCCCGCAGCCGCCCGAGCGCCTGTCGGGCAAGACGGCCGCGGTCATCGGCTCCGGCCCGGCGGGTCTCGCCGCGGCCCAGCAGCTGACCCGGGCCGGCCACACCGTGGTGGTGTACGAGCGCGCGGACCGCATCGGCGGCCTGCTCCGCTACGGCATCCCCGAGTTCAAGATGGAGAAGGTGCACATCAACCGCCGCATCGAGCAGATGCGCGCGGAGGGCACCAAGTTCCGCACCGGTGTGGAGATCGGCCGCGACGTCACCGCCACGGACCTGCGCAAGCGGTTCGACGCGGTCGTCATCGCCGCCGGCGCCACGGTCTCCCGCGACCTCCCGGTTCCGGGCCGCGACCTCAAGGGCATCCACTTCGCGATGGAGTACCTCCCCCTCGCGAACAAGGTCCAGGAGGGCGACTTCATGGCGCCCCCCATCACGGCCGAGGGCAAGCACGTGGTCGTCATCGGCGGCGGCGACACCGGCGCGGACTGCGTGGGCACCGCCCACCGCCAGGGCGCGGCCTCGGTCACGCAGCTGGAGATCATGCCGCGTCCCTCCGAGGACCGGCCCGCCGGCCAGCCCTGGCCGACGTTCCCCATGCTGTACAAGGTCACCTCGGCCCACGAGGAGGGCGGCGAGCGGATCTACTCCGTCTCCACCACCCACTTCGAGGGCGACGAGGACGGCAACGTCCAGGCGCTCCACCTGGTCGAGGTCGCCTTCGAAGACGGCAAGCTCGTCCAGAAGCCCGGCACCGAGCGCGTCCTCCCCGCGCAGCTGGTCACCCTGGCGATGGGCTTCACCGGCACGGACCAGGAGAACGGCCTGACGGCGCAGTTCGGCCTGGCGATGGACGCCCGCGGCAACATCGAGCGCGACGCCTCCTACGCGACCAACGTCAACGGCGTCTTCGTCGCCGGTGACGCCGGCCGCGGCCAGTCGCTGATCGTCTGGGCCATCGCGGAAGGCCGCTCGGCCGCCCGCGGCGTGGACCGCTTCCTGACCGGCTCCAGCGCCCTCCCGTACCCCGTCAAGCCGACGGACCGCTCCATCACCGTGTAACTACGCGGTACCCCCCTCCCCTCCGGGGGAGGGGACCCCTCATACGGTCCGTACAACGGAGTGCGGAATTCTGACACAGCGCCCGCCATGTCCCCGACCAGGGATGGCGGGCGCTGTGGCGTTCTGTAGTACTTCGCCGTCGGCTGTGGCGTGGGCTCCGTTCATCCAGGCTGTGAAGGGTCAAAGCCTGATCTCGTACCGCAGCTGCTGGTGGCCGGCAGGCATGACCATCACGTCCGCCTGGATCGCACGGTCCGCCGCGTCGTAAGTGGTGCGGGCGAGTCGTAGGACCGGTTCGCCCGGCCCGAGACGCAGCTGCTCGCGCTCCTCCGCGGTCGGCATCCTCGCTGTCACGTTCTCGACGGCCCGTGCGCCGACGTGTCCGAGCGCGGCGAGCAGCGTCACCGCGCCACCGCGGATCTTCGCTGTACCGGCCAGCGGCGTACCCATGGCGATATCCGCGGGGTAATACGTGTCGGTCAATTCGGTGGGGGTTCCGTCGAGTTCGATGATCCTGCGGCGGACGGCCACGGCCGCCCGGTCCGGCAGGCCGAGCATGTGGGCCACTGCTGACGGGGCTTCGACCACACCCGCGTGCAGGATGCGCTGACCGCCTCGGTGGCCTGCCGCCGAGGCCTCCTCGGTCCATGCGTCCGTGTCCCCGGGGGCGCGTGGAGTCAGGTAGGGCATCGAGGTACTGGTCCATCCGCTCCCGCTCACACTGCCTCCTGCGCTCCGATCGGCCTTGCGGCCCCCAACGTTAAGGGGCGGTCGCGCCCGCCGCGTCCCCGACCAGGGGTGGTGGGTGTTGTGGCGGGTGGGGGGCTTGGGATGCTGGGCGCATGGATGTGGAGTTGAGGGCCCCGAGAGCGGGCGAGGTCGAGGTCGTTGCCGAGTTGAAGGCCCTCGTGATGCGGGACGACCTGGAGCGGCTCGGGCGGTACGACGAAGTGCGGGTACGGCAGCGGCTGCGGGACGAGTTCTCGGACGTGTACTCCTCGGTCATCGTGAGGGGGGAGGACATCGTCGGGTCCTTGACCGTGCGGCCCTACGGGGGCGGGCTCAAGGTGGAGCACCTGTACCTGGATCCGCGGCACCAGGGGCGGGGGATCGGGTCGCGGGTGCTGCGCGGGGTGCTCGCGCGGGCCGATGCGGAGGGCCTGGACGTCCGGCTGACCGTGCTGCGGGGGAGCGCCGCCCGGGGGCTCTACGAGCGGTACGGGTTCGTGGTGGAGGGGGAGGACCCCATCGACGTGCACATGGTGCGGGTCTCCGCCTCCGAGTAGGGCGGGGCGTGGTGGTCGCGCTGCCTAAAGGCGGCTTCCCATGAAGCCCACCAGTGCCGGGTCCGTCCCCTCGTACTCCACCAGCGGACGCGGCTCCGGCCCACGCCCCTGGAAGCGGGGACGGATTCCCATCAGCCCCTTCGTGCCCTCGGACGCCCAAGGCGCATCCGATGCCGGCAACGACACCCGGATTCGGTAGGAGCCCGACTCCCAGCAGACCTCGCTCATGACTCACCGCTCTCAGTCGAAACGCTCAAGACCCCCACGTCCAATTTAGACGCGGGCCGCGCTTGCTCAAGGGGCGAACGTCCCGCACCGGCGGGGCCTCCTCACCCCGTGCGCCGGGCCGTTAGGGCGGCCAGGGCCGAGCGGGTGGTTACGCCCGTCTTGCGGAAGATGTGGGACAGGTGGGTGTCGACCGTGCGCGGGCTGAGGTAGAGGCGGGCCGCGATGGCCGGGGTGGTCAGGCCCTCGGTGACCAGGGCCGCGATCTGCTGTTCGCGCGGGGTGAGGTGGGGGAGGGGAGAGGGGGGCGGGGTTGCCGCGGGTGGGGGGAAGAGGTCTGCCAGGCCGGTCAGGAGGTGGGCTCCGCCCGTTTCGGCGAGGCGGCGGCCGTGGTGCCACAGGGATGATGCTGCGGCCGGGTCGCCCGCCTGGGCCCGTAAGGAGGAGCAGGTCAGCAGGGCCTGGGCCTCCCAGAGGGTCGCGCCCGAGCGGCCGGCCTCCTCGGCGGCCAGGGCGTACAGGTCCGCCGCCGGTCCCGGCTCGCCGCGTCCCGCCAGCAACTGGCCCGCGCTGCGCAGCGCCGAGGCCCGCTGTACGGGCAGCCCGAGCCGCTCCGCGTCCGCCGTGGCCAGCTGCGACCAGGTCTCCGCGTCGGCCAGGTCGCCGGTGGCGACGGCCGCGGTGACCAGGGCTTCGAGGAACAGCGGACGCATCGTCGGCTGGAGGCGGGCGAGCTGCGGACCGCCGCCCGCCCGCAGCATCGCGGACCGGGCCCGCCGGGGGTCGCCGCCGTGCAGGGCCGCGTAACTCAGCACGCACCAGGCGAGCGAGGCCCACCAGCTGCTGCGCCCCCCGGCCAGTGCGACCGCCTCCTCGGCCACGGCCAGCGGGCTGCCGTCGCCCGGAGGTAGGGCCGCGAGCTGCACCTGTGCCTTGTTCGCCAGGACCAGGGCGAGGAGTTCGTCGCTGCCGATGCCCCGGGCGATGCTCTCCGCCTCGTCGACCAGCTCCAGCGCCGGGAGCATCCGGCAGGTGTTCATGTGGACGATCGCCTTGCACAGGAGCAGGTGCGGGAGGAGGTGAAGGGGGCCCACGCGGCGGGCGAGGGCCAGGCCCCGGTCCGCATGCCGCTCCGCGTCCGCGTACCGCTCCAGATAGAACTCCGTCCAGCTCAACCGGGCCAACGGCTCGCACAGGTCCACGAGTTCCCGGTCGGCCAGCGCGTCCACCCGGGCCCCGGCGCGGTCGGCCAGCACCCGGGCCGTCACCAGATCACCCCCGTACGTCTCCCCGAGCGCGGTGATCGTCAGCGCCCCCGCCTCGGCCGGCTCGTTCCCCAGCCGCCGGGCCAGCTCCAAGGTGCGCTCCACGTCCTCCCGCACCTCGCCGTAGGACAGCGCGTGCGGCGCGGACGAGCCGAGTTCGAGACCGAGGGCGAGCGCGTCGGCCGGGCGCGGGGCGGGCCGGCGGGCCAGTTCGCGGCGCAGCAGGGCGACCGCGGGCCCGTAGTGGCCGAGATGGCGCTCCATCGAGGCGCACAGGGTGGCGGCGCTCGCGCGCAGCCCGCCGTCCTCGCCGGATCCGGGCCGCGCGATCAGCTCGTGGAGCAGATCCCGGCTCTCCCGCAGCTCCCCGCACACGCCGAGGGCCCGCGCCCGGCGCAGCAGCAGTTCCCGCCGGTGCGCGGCGTGTTCCGCGGTGTCCGGCAGCACCCGCAGCACCGTCCCCAGCCAGTGCGCGCAGCTCGCGGGGGAGGTGGTCTGCGACTGCCCGGCCGCCTCCAGCAGGACCGCCGCCGCCTCCGGGTCCCAGCCGGTCAGCGCCCGCTCGACGTGGTGGGCCCGTACGGCGGCACCCGCGCCCGCACCGGCCAGCGCGGCGGCGGCCCGCCGGTGCATGTCGGTGCGGCGCCGGTGCTCGGTGTTCTCGTGCACCACGGTCCGCAGCACGGGATGGCGCAGCGACCAGCTCCCGCCGGGGTCCCGCCGCAGCAGGTCCCGGCCGGCCAGTACCGCGAGGTCCGCGTCGAGCGCGCCGGGGTCGGGATCGGGGTCGGGCAGCCCGGGGACGGGCGCCGATGGGGCGAGCGTGCGCGCCAGCAGCGGCGCGGTGGCGTGGTCGCCGAGCACGGCGACGGCCTCGGTGATGCGCCGCTGCGTGTCCGTGAGCGGGGTCAGCTCGTCGAGCAGCAGGGCGGCGAGGCCCCCGGCGGGCACGGCGGGACCGGCACTCTGCCCCTGGAGCAGGGTCAGGAAGTAGAGCGGATTGCCCTCGCTGGCCGCGTACAGCCGGGCGGCGCGGGTGGGCGGCAGCTCCGGGGCGAGGTGCTCCACGCAGGCCCGCTCGCCGAGGGGGCCGAGGTCCAGGCGCAGCACGGCGCCGGTGTCGACGCCCCGGGTGAGCGCGGCGGCGAGGGACGGGGAGGTCTGGCGGTCGCGGCGGGCCACGATGATGGTCACGGGGGCGCGCAGGGGGTGGCGCACGAGGTGGTCGAGGAGCTCCAGGGAGGCCGGATCGGCCCAGTGGAGGTCGTCGAGGGCGATGAGCAGACCGCTGCGTTCGGCCAGCTCCGTGAGCAGCCGGGCGACCGCCCGGTGCGCGGCGAACCGGTCCAGCGGGGCGGCCTGCCGGGTGTCCGGGCCGGTCGCCACCCCGTGCAGGACGGGGGCCACCGACGGGTCCGCGCCCCGTTCCCGCAGCAGTCCCGGATCCAGGTCGGCGAACGCGTCGGTGAACAGCCGGAAGGGGATGTGCCGTTCGTACTCGGTGGCCCGGCCGCGCAGGACCGTCAGCCCGCGGCCGCGGGCCCGCCGGCACACCTCGGTCAGCAGTCTGGTCTTGCCCATGCCCGCCGGCCCCGTGAGGTCGACGACGCCCGGCGATCCGCCGTGCCCGTCGGTCACTTCCCCGATCGCCTCGTCCAGCCGGTCCAACTCGGCCCCCCGGCCGACCAGCGGAGTCCTGCCCGTCATGGCGCCTCCCCAGTTGTCCGGTACCCGGATTCGGCACCGGGGATGCGTAAGCGGTCTCGGGGACCGCTTAGGCGGTTCTACGGATGCCGCTCCCGGAGCCGGGCTGCGAGCATCGGAAGTGATCCCGGCCGTGCCTGACGTGGAGGCCTGATGCGTCGATTACGCGTGTTCGCCGTACCGTTCCTGACCCTCCCGGTGCTCCTCGTGGCGGGCTGCTCGTCGGGTTCGGGCCCGGGCCTGCCCCTGGGGGCGGGCGGGGCCGCGCCCCCGGCGACCCCGTCCCCCTCCGCGTCCGTCCTTTTGACACCGAGCCCCACCCCGGCCCCCAGCCCGACCCCGGCCCCCGCCCCCGTTCCGACCACGCCGTGCACGGTCACGGCCGGCCTGGACACGAAGGGGATGACCGCCTACCTCAAGGGGCTCCGGGCCAGCGACCGGCCGGAGGCCTCGTCCTCCTCGGCGCTCTTCATGACGGACACCGGGGTGTACCTCCGGCTCAAGGACGCGCAGCGCCCCTGCGACGCGGTGCCGGTGAAGCTCAGCCACTTCCGGGTCGACATGACCCGCTCGACGACCAAGGCCGGGTACGCGTTCACGTACGCCCCGATCCGTACCGTCACGGTCACGGTCGGCCCGGGCGACGGCATGGCCAAGGGCAGCGTGCCCCCGGCGCCGTCGGGGTGCGCAGGCACGCTGTCCGTGGTCTACGTGGGCGAGGAGCTGGCCGAGGAGGACCTCCCCACCCAGCTGCAACTGCCGAGTGCGGACTCCACGCTGGACTGGACGCTGGCCGACGTCTCCGTGGACCGGGTGCTGGACGCGGTCTTCAAGCCGCCGCCCCGGGCCAAGTCCTGCTGACCGCCGGGGCGGGGGGCCCGACGGTCCGGTGGGGCGACGGGCCGGTGGGGCGGTGCGCCGTGGGGGTGCGCACCGCTCCACCGGTCGGGCTACCCGCGAGTATTGACTATTAGTCAATCCAGGATCACCCTCAGGGCGAGCCGTCGTCGTCTTTGGTGTGGGAGGTCGTCCCGTGCGTACCGATGAGGAAATAGGCCGATTGAGCGCTGAGTTGGGTGGTGCCCGGCCCCCCGCCTCGTTCGCGGAGCTGGACGCCGGGGAGCTCGCGCGGCTCGCCGAGGCCCTGAAGGCCGAGCGGGCGCGGCAGGCCGACGGGCTGAACCGGGCCGCCGAGGAAGCGCTCAAGCTGGTCCCCGCCCTCGCGCGCGGGGCCGTACGCAAGGTGCTGTTCCGGTGAGCCGCGCCGAAGTGGAGAAGATCGCCCGGCTGGTGGGGGTGGACTCCGGGGAGCTCGGCTTCCTGCGCGGGTTGCCGGATGACGACGTACGGACGTTTCGGGAGCAGGTCAGCGGCGTACTGAACGACGGCGCTCCCGAGATGCTCGACCGGATCGCCGCCGCGACCAAGCTCGTACCGGCCGGGGTCGCGGCCGCCATCTCGCAGAAGGCGCTCGGGCCCCGGCTCGCGGCCGGGGTGGCCGGCCGGCTGGAGGCCGGGCGGGCCGCCGACATCATCGCGAAACTGCCCGTCTCCTTCACCGCCGAGGCCTGCGGGCACCTGGACCCCCGGAGGATCGCCGGGATCGTCGACCGGCTCGACGAGGGGCTCGTCGTCCGCATCGCCGTCACCCTCGCCGAGAACCGCGACCACCTCACCATGGGCCGCTTCGTCGGGCACATGAGGGACCAGGTGCTCCGCCGGATCCTGGACCAGGTGGACGACGCGGCGGTGCTCCGCGCCGGGTTCTACGTCGACCTGCCCGAGCGGCTGCCCCGCATCCTGGAGCTCATGGGCGACGACCGGCTCGCCGCGGTGGTACGGGCCGCCGCGGCCGAAGGGCTCTGGGAGGAGGCCCTCGGCGTCGCCGCGATGGTCGGCGGTGACCAGCGGCTGCGGATCGCCGAACTCACCGCCCGCCTGGGCGGGGCCGAACTCGATTCGCTCGTACGGGTGACGCACGCCGAGGGGCTGTGGGAATCCCTGCTCCCGCTCGTCGCGCTGCTCGGGGAGGACGACCGGCTCGCCGTGGCCCGGCTGGACTCGCTCCGGGACCCGGAGGTGCTGACCGGCGTGGTACGGGCCGTCGTGGCGACGGCGCTGTGGGGCGAGTTCCTGCCGCTGGTCGGGGTGCTGCCCGAGGAGGCGCGGAAGGTGGTGTCCGACGCCGCCGCCGGGCTGAGCGACGCGGAACTCGAAGGACTCGTGCGCGAGGTCGACAAGCAGGACCTGTGGGAACTGGTGCTGCCGCTCGTCGAGCTCATGGACGAGGCGGGCAAGGAGCGCGTCTTCGCGCTGCCCGCCTTCCAGGAGCAGCAGGAGTAGCGGGCCGGCGGCGGCCGGCGGCGGGGGGCGCGGTGAGCGTCGCGCCGCTAACGGCTGAGCACCGCAAGGAGCGTGCGGCGCGGCAGCAGGCGTGCGGCGAGGACGAAGAGGGAGTTCGACCGTCCGGGGACGACGGTCGGGCCGCCGCGGCGGTCCAGGGCGCGCAGGGCGGTGCGTACCACTGCCCGCGGGCTCTGGACCAGGGCCGCGGGGGCGTCCTGGTGGGGGCGGGGGCGGGCCCCCGGCTCCGGTCCCGGTCCCGGCTCCGGCTCCGTGGAGGTCGGGCCGGGGCAGAGGGCCATGACGTGGACGCCGAGGGGCCGTTGCTCGTACCAGAGGGCTTCGGAGAAGGCGGAGACGAAGGCCTTGCCCGCGCTGTAGACGGCGAGACCCGGGGCCGGGGCGTGGGCGAGGGTGGAGGAGACGTTGATGAGAGCGTCTCCGGGCCGGGCCCCGGAGAGGAAGGCGTGCGCCAGGACGACCACGGCGTCGGCGCCCAGGTGCATGGCGGCCAGGGCCTCCTCGGGCCCGGTCCCGGTGAAGGGGCCGTGATGGGCGGTGCCCGCGTTGTTGACCAGCAGGTCGACGGGGTGCCGGGCCAGCTCGGCGGCGACCAGCACCTGGCCTTCGGGGGTCGCGAGGTCCGCGACCAGGTAGCGGTGTCCGGGGCCGAGCTCCCCGACGAGGGCGCGCAGCCGGTCCTCGCCCCGGGCCACGGCGGTCACGGCGTAGCCGGTCGCCGAGAGTTCGCGGGCGAAGGCCCGCCCGATGCCCGAACTGGCCCCGGTCACCAGGGCGGTGCGGGCCGTGCGACCGCCGCGCGCGGTCATTTCTCGGCCCCGGGCACCGTGCCGGGCGACAGCAGGAAGGAGACCTTCTCCATGACCGGTTGGCGCTGGGTGTTCTGGAACGCGGCGATCCGCCACTGCCCGTCGGCCTCGCGGGTCAGGGTGTACGTCTGGACCTTCGACAGTTCCTCCGGCCGCCCGCCCGTGTAGGTGTCGCCGCGGCTCGTGACCACGGCCGCGTCGGGGCCGAGGAACCGGATGCCCAGGATCGAGTCGGCCAGCTTCGTCCCCTTGACGAAGCCGCCGAAGAGGGCCCGGTGGGCCTCGGTGATGTCGCCGCGGCCCTGGTAGTGGGTGCCCACGTAGGTCGTGTACGTGGCGTCCCGAGTGAAGAGGGCTCCGTACGCGTCGGCGTCGGCGGCGCCCCAGGCCCGGGTGAGCGAGGCCAGTACGCCGCAGACCGCGTCGCGGTCACCCGTGGCGCCGGCGGTCCCCGCGCCGGTGCCGGCGGGGGCGACGGCCGTGCACGTGGCGGTGCCGGTGGCCTTGACCTCCGAGATGGAGTCGAGCCACAGGTAGCCGCCGCCGGCCGTGAGTCCGAGGGTGAGTGCGGTGGCGATCAGGGCGCGCTTGACGGTCCGGCGAGGGGAGCGCGGGGCGGGCGGGGCGCCGGCTCCGGCGGTCGGGTCGGTCGCTGGGCGGTCGAGCTGGGCGGTGGTCATGAGGGCTCTCCGTAAGGTCGTCGGGGTCATCGGGGTCATCGGGGTCGCCGGGGTCGCCGGGGTCGCCGGGGTGTCGGCGTGCGCGTGTCGGCTTCGCACGGTCAGCGCTCGGCGGCCGGGACGAGGCCCGGGGCGAACCGGTAGGAGACGGACTCCATCAGCGGCTTGCGCTTGGTGTTCTGGAAGGCGGCGATCCGCCACCGCCCGTCGCCCTCGCGGACCAGCGTGTAGGTCTGGATCTTGATGAGCTTCTCCGGGCGCTTGCCCTTGTAGGTGTCCCCGCGGCCGTTCACCACGGCCACGTCGGGCCCGTAGAAGCGGATGTCGAGGATCTCGTCGGCCAGCCGGGTGCCCTTGAGGAAGCCCGCGAAGAGCGTGCGGTGGCTTTCCACGATGTCGTGGCGCCCCCGGTAGAAGGTGCCGACGTAGGTGATGTACGTGGCGTCCTCGGTGAACAGATCTCCGTACGCCTCGGCGTCGTGCCGCTCCCAGGCGGTGACGAGGTGGTCGAGCACGGTCTGGACGGAGGCGACGGACTCGCCGGCGGGCTGCATGTCGGACTGCATGACGGACCACTCCCTATTGGTTAGACTGATGCAGATACTGAGTGAACACAGTATCTGCATGCGTGCAGATATAAATGTAGGAGGAGGTCCCCGAAATGGCAACAGGCAGCGGTGGTCAGGACGCGCACACGGTCTTCCGGCAGTACCTGGACGCCGTCGGCCTCCAGGGCCTGGCCAGTGCCGAGGCGTCCGGCCTGCACACCTCGGAGTGGTACGCCCTCAGCCTCATCACCCTGGAGGGCGGCCTGTCCTCCGGCGAGCTCGCCACCCGCACCGGACTGACCACGGGCGCGACGACCCGGCTCATCGACCGCCTCGAACGGGCCGGCTACGCCCGCCGGACCGCCGACCCGGCCGACAGGCGCCGGGTCATCGTGGAGCCCGCACCGGACGCGCTGGACCGGATCGAGGAGGTGGTCGGTCCGGCCCGACGGCACATCGCCGCGGTGATCGGCTCCTACTCCCCGGAGCAGCAGGCCCTGCTCTTCGACTACTTCGCCCGTGCCGCGCCCGCGTTCCGCGCGGCCACGGAGGAGATCCGCGGCAACACCGCGCCGCGGCGCGGCAAGAGCCGCGGTGCGGCGGGAGCCGCAGGCTGAACCATGGACCGGGACCGGGACCGGGACCGGGACCGCGGCCCGGCCGCGCCCCGGCCGCGCCCCGGCCGCCGCCCCGTACCGCTGCCCGGCCGCACCCGTACCGCCGTCCGGTCGCCGTGGCGTCAACAGCGGACCCGCGGCTTCTCGTGCCTCTGAGTCAACCCCGCGGCCTTCTGGTAACAGTGGGTCACATGCTCCCCTCCCACATGATGTTGAGCTGCCTGCTGGGCGCCGCGCTGCTCGCTCCCGTCCCGGTCGGAGCCGCGGACGGTCCCGCAGCCACCGGCGCCCGGCCGATTGCCACCGCCGCCGGCACCGGTGCGGGCCCCGCCGATGCCGGCCCCGCCGACGGCCGCCCCGTCGACTACCGCGGGCTGCGCCTCACCGTCCCCGCCGACTGGCGGGTCGTCGACCTCGACCGGAACCCCGACGCCTGTCTGCGCCTCGACCTGCCCACCCTCTACCTCGGGCACGCCGGCACCCAGGGCGACTGCGGAGCGGCCCGCGCAGCCGCCCCCCGCGCCGACACCCTGCACCTGGAGCCCCTCGTCGGGGCCCCGCCGCGCGCGGACATCCCGACCGTCGGGGCGGACGAAGGCGAGCCCCTGCCCAAGGTCCGGGGCGACAGCAACGAGATCCGCTACACCCTGCGCCGCGTCGGGGTGATGGCCACCGTCTCCTACGGGGCCACGCCCGAGACCGTACGGGGCGTGCTCGGCGGGGCCCGCAGGCTCACCCCGTCCACCGGCCAGGACCCCACCGGTCAGGGCCCCACCCGTCCGGCCCACACCGGTCCGGCCCCCGCCGAGCCGGTCGTCGCCCCCGGCCCGGGTCCCCGTACCGCCGCCCAGGGCCCCTACAAGGGCGAGGGCTTCGACGCCTGCACCGCCCCCACCCAGAAGGCCATGACCGCCTGGCGGGAGGACTCGCCCTTCGGAGCGATCGGCATCTACATCGGCGGCCGCGCCCGCGCCTGCGCCCAGCCGCAGCTCACCGCGGGGTGGGTGACCCGCCAGGCCGCCGCGGGCTGGCACCTGATGCCGATCTGGGTCGGCCCCCAGCCCTGGCACAGCTCCTCCACCGGGCTCTCCACCGACCCCTCCGAGGCCACCGACCAGGGCACGGCCGCCGCCGACGGCGCCGCCCAGGCGGCCGCGGCGCTGGGGCTGGCCGAGGGCACGGTCCTCTACAACGACCTGGAGAACTACACCGACCGGGCCACCTGGGACGGCCCGGTCGTCGCCTACCTCACCGCCTGGACGGTCCGGCTCCACGAACTGAACTACCGCGCGGCCGCCTACGTCTCGGCGAGTTCCGGGGCCAAGGCGCTGAGCGCCCACTACGCCCAGGCCCCGGACGCCATGCCCGACGTGCTGTGGGTGGCCCGCTGGAACCTGTCTGCCACGGTCACCGACGCCGACCTCGGACTGCCCGAGGGCACCCGCCAGTGGGCGGGGGCGCGCCGGGCCCACCAGTTCCGCGGCGACCACGACGCCACGTACGGAGACGTGACCATCAACATCGACCGGAACTGGGTGGACGTCGACCCCGCGGCCCTGAAGAAGGCCCGCCCGCACCTGAGCTGACTCAGGCGGGGGTGTCCTCGCGGGCAGGCTCGTCGTCATTGCCCCGGCGGATGGTGCGCAGCCCGCCCGCCGGGGTCCACGACCGCACCACCAGGTCATCGCCCTCGACGCCGACGTGGACCACCTCCGTCAGCTCGGCGCGGAAGAGGTCGAAGGGGGGCGGGCTGTCGGTCTCCTCCGCCTCCTCCGCGTACCGGTGGAGCTCGGGCTGTTCCACGATCTCCACCGCGCGCCCGGAGATCCGTACGTCCCCGTCCGGCATCTTGTCGCCCTCGCCCGGGTTGGTGTGCAGGGCGAAGCGCGGGTCGCGGCGCAGGTCCTTGCCCTTCATCGAGCCCGGCATCATGCCCAGCCACAGCTCGCCGCCGCGGATCTCCACGTTCAGCCCGGTGGCGCGCGGGGATCCGTCCTTGCGCAGGGTCGCCAGGACGTGGTGCGGGAACTGCGCGAAGCGAGCCCGGACGGCCGCCGCGAATTCCGGTTCCGCCTTCTCGAATACGGCCCAGTTGTTCGTCGTCATACCTCCATCAAAGCGCGGGGCACCGACAACCACGGGTCAGGCGCGCACGATGCCCGCCGCGCGGGTCGCCGCCAGCCACGCCGGGAACTCGGCGACCAGCCGGTCGTAGAGTTCCGCGTCCGAGACGGTCCGAGGGTCCATGCCGGCGTGGAAATAGCCCGCGTTGTCCACGGGCCGCTTGGCCGGGACGGGCAGCTCGTCGAGCCGCCGCAGGAAATCGAACTGCGAGCTGCGGGTGTTCCCGAAGCCGACGAACTGCCAGAAGATCGGCAGCCGGGCCGCCTTGCACAGGTACCTCTCGGCGGCGAGCTTGCTGACGGGCCCGCCGTCCGTCTGGAAGACGACGAGCGCCGGGGCGGCCGACCCCGAATCCAGGTAGTGGTCGATGACCGCGTCCATCGCCGCGTGGTAGGCCGTCTTGCCCATGTGGCCCAGCCCGGCGGCGATCTCGGTGACCCGCCCCTCGTGGCCGGCGAGGGAGATCTCCTCCAGCGCGTCGACCTCCGTGGAGAAGAACACGACGGGCACGCGGGCATCGTCGTCCAGGTGTGCGGACAGCCCCAGCACCCGGTCCGCGAGGGCCTGCACGGTGCCGTCCTGGTAGTACGGGCGCATCGACCCGGAGTAGTCCAGAACGAGGTAGACGCAGGCGCGCCCGCCCTCCAGGCCGTGTTTGCGGAGCGAGACCCCGGCGCTCTTGTAGAGGCTGACCAGCGCCGGAGCGCTCTCTTCGATCTTCCGGAGGTCTATCGCACTGCCCGTCATGGGCCCGAGGGTACGGCAGCCCGGCCCGCGGGCGGGCGCCCGCGGGCCGCCGTCCCCCGTCACCCGGCCGGGAGGAACCCCAGCCGGGCCGCCAGCCGTTCACGGTGTGCGGACGGCGGGCCGAAGAGCCGGGCCGAGCCGTGGGCCCGCTTGAAGTGCTCGTGCGCCTCGTGCTCCCAGGTGATGCCGATCCCGCCGTGCAGCTGGATCATCTCGCCCGCCACGTACGCGTAGGCCTCCGAGCAGCCCGACTTGGCCGCCGCGGCCAGCTCCGGGGCGGCGTCGCAGGCGGCCGCCGCGAAGGCGAGGGAGCGGGCGGACTCCACGGCGCTGTGCATGTCGGCCAGGCGGTGCTTGACCGCCTGGAAGGAGCCGATGGGCCGCCCGAACTGCACCCGGTCCTTCGCGTACCGCACGGTCGTCTCCAAGGCCCGCGCCGCCGCCCCCGCCTGCTCGGCGGCGAGCGCCGTACAGGCCAGGTCCCGGACCCGGGCCAGGACTCCGGCGCCGTCGGGCGAGAGCATCCGGGCCGGGGTCCGGTCCAGGGCCAGCTCCGCGAGGGGGCGGGTGCGGTCCATGGTGGACCGTACGGTGAAGGACGCGGGCGGGGCGGTCAGTTCGAACAGGCCGAGTTCCCCAGGGCCGGTCCGGGCGAAGGCCAGCACCAGCGCCGGCTCCACCGGCCCGGCCAGCACGTACCGTTTGGCGCCGGTCAGCAGCCAGCCGGAGCCGGCGGGAACCGCCCGTGCGCAGAGGGCGGGAGCCTCCCAGCCGCCCTCCTCCGCCCAGGCCAGCGCCCCCACGACCGTGCCCTCCGCCAGCCCCGGCAGGTGCTGCGCACACGCCTCCCGGTCCCCGGCCGCGAGCAGCGCCCGCACGGTCAGCACCGCCGAGCCCAGGTACGGTACGGGGCTCAGCGCGCGCCCCAGCTCCGCCATGACCACCCCGACTTCGGCGGTTCCGCAGCCCAGGCCGCCGTACTCCTCGGGCACCGCCAGCGCGGCCGCGCCCACCTGGGCCGTCAGCGGGGCCCAGGCCGCGTGGCCGGGATGCCGGGCGAGGACCGCCCGTACCGCGTCGCGCAGTTCCGCCAGCTCCGGGGGCTCCGCCGGCTCCGGGGCGCGCGCCGAGCCCCGTACCGTACCGAGGCCGCTCACGCCGACTCCCCTCGCTCCGATTCCCCTCGCGCCGCACGGCGCAGCTCCGTCTTGAGCAGTTTGCCGCCCGCGTTGCGCGGGAGTTCGTCGAGCCGGGTGAACCGGCGCGGCACCTTGAAGTTGGCCAGCCGCTCCCGGGTCCAGGCGGTCAGCTCGGCGGCGGTGACGGGCCCGGTGGTGACCACGTAGGCCACCCCGATCTCGCCGAGCCGCTCGTCGGGGGCTCCGACCACCGCCGCGTCGGTGATGGCCGGGTGGGTCAGGAGCACGTTCTCCACCTCCGCCGGATAGGCGTTGAAGCCGCCGACCACGTACATGTCCTTCAGCCGGTCGGTGATGGAGAGGTAGCCGCGTGCGTCGAGGACGCCGATGTCCCCGGTCCGCAGCCAGCCGCCCGGCAGCACGGCGTCGGCGGTGCTCCCCGGATCGTCCAGGTAGCCGGGGGTGACGTGGTAGCCGCGGACCTGCACCTCGCCCGGTTCCCCGGCGGGCAGCACCTCGCCGAGCGGGCCGGCGATCCGTACCTCGGTGTCGGGCAGCGGCAGCCCGACGGTGTGGGCGAGGGTGTCGGCGTCGGCGTCGACGGGGCAGACGGAGACGACCCCGCCGGACTCGGTGAGCCCGTACGCGGTGAACACGTCGGGGGCGCCCAGTGCGGTGCGGATCTCCTCGACGAGGGAAGTGGGCACGGAGGCGGCACCGGTGCCGGCCAGGCGCAGCGCGGACAGGTCGTGGGCGGCGCGGTCCGGGTGGCGGATCAGGCCGTGGAAGACGGTCGGCGGTCCCATCAGACAGGTGACGCGTTCGGCGGCCATGCGGTGCAGGATGCGGTCGGTGTCGTAGACCGCCTCGGGGAGCATGGTGACGCCGCGCAGCAGGCAGGCGAGCACTCCCGCCTTGTAGCCGAAGGTGTGGAAGAACGGGTTGACCAGCAGGTACCGGTCGCCGGGGCGCAGGGTGACGAGCCCGGACCAGGAGGAGTAGAGCCGGACGGTCTGTCCGTGGGTGGTCATGACCCCCTTGGAGCGGCCGGTGGTGCCGGAGGTGTAGAGGATGTCGGCGATGTCCTCGGGGCGTACGGCGGCCGCGCGCGCGGCCCGCTCGGCGTCGGGGACGGACTCCCCGGCGCGCAGGTACGCGTCCCAGGCCGTGACGGCCGGGGCGCCGGGCGGGGCTCCGGGGACGCCGGGGCCGTCGCCGGGATCACGGGTGTCGCCGCCCCGCAGGATCACGGTGGAGGCGAGCGAGCCCAGGTCCTCGCCGGAGGCGTGCAGGTCACGGGCGTAGTCGGTGCCGAGGAATCCGCGCTCGGTGAACAGCACGCGAGCGCCGCTGCGCCGGATGATGTCGGCGGCTTCGGCGGGCTTGTAGCGGGTGTTGACCGGAACGAGGACGGCGCCGATGCCCACCGCGCCGAGCGCCGCGGTGATCCACTGGCGGCTGTTGGGAGCCCAGACCGCGACCCGGTCGCCGGGCCGGATGCCGTGGGCGAGGGCGGCGCGGGCGGAGGCGCCGATCTCCTCGGCGAGGCGGGCGAACGTCCAGCGGACCTCGCCGTCGGCGAGGGCCTCGCGGTCCCCGTACGCGGCGGCGGCGTACGCGGGGAGCTGGGCGAGCGTGGCGGGTGACTGCGGCGGGGGTGGTGGTGGCATCGGACCCTCCCTACTTGACGAGCGAGCGTGGGCGGTATCCAATCACAGGTGTTTCGGTTAGGCATATACCTAGTAGGAATAATCGGGGAGGTTCTCATGCCCGACATGAAGTCGGTCCTGTCCAGCTTCTGCACCGGCGTGGCCGTCATCACGGCGCGCCGAGCCGACGGCCGTCCGGTCGGAATGGCCGTGCAGTCCTTCTCCTCCGTGTCCCTGGACCCGCCGCTCGTCTGCTTCTGCCCGGCGCGTACGTCCACCACCTGGCCGAGGATCCAGGCCGCCGGGGCCTTCGCCGTCAACATCCTCGCCGCCGACCAGCAGGACCTGTGCCGCCGGTTCGCCGTCACGGGCGGGGACAAGTTCGGCGGGGTCGACTGGAGTTCCGGCGGCAACGGCGCGCCGCTGCTGGACGGAGCCCTGGCCACCGTCGAATGCGATCTGGAGGCTGTCCTGGACGGCGGCGACCACGCCATCGCGCTGGGCAGGGTCACCGCCCTGACCGCACACCGTGAGGGTGCGCCGCTGCTCTACTTCCGGCGCGCCTACGGGCG
Source organism: Streptomyces sp. NPDC059443 (assembly GCF_042750105.1). Classification (NCBI taxonomy): domain Bacteria; kingdom Bacillati; phylum Actinomycetota; class Actinomycetes; order Kitasatosporales; family Streptomycetaceae; genus Streptomyces; species Streptomyces sp. NPDC059443. Next base: position 26,803 of record NZ_JBHYVM010000038.1, read on the forward strand.
CTTGCCGGGCGCGGCGGAGGTGCTGGGTTCCGCCGCGGAGGTGCCGGGTTCTGCCGGGGCGGGTGCCGGGGCGGGTTCCGCCGGGGCGGCCGCGCGCCGGCTCTCCAGCTCCGCGATGTCGTCGAGCATGGCGGCGGCGAGGTCGCGCTCGGAGGCGTAGTACCGCTCCGCCCACTTGAGGGTGAGCGTCGGGTACGCCCAGGACGCCTCCTCCTTCGCCCCGTCCGCGTCGGCCACCGCGCGCCGCCGCATCTTCTCCGCGAACTCCTGGTGCTGCGTCAGGACTTCGCGCATCTGCTCCGGCTCCAGCAGGTGGCCGAGCCACAGCCGCAGCATCGGCCCGTGCTTGAGCACCGGCGGGTCGACGGGGGCCTCGCGCGCCCATTCCCGTACGGCCGCCATGCCCTCGTCGGTGATCCGGTACACGCGCTTGTCGCGGGTTCCGGTCTCCTGGGCGACCATCCGCGAGGAGGCGTACCCGGCCTTCTCCAGTCGCTTGAGCTCGCTGTAGATCTGGCTGAAGGACGGGCTCCAGTAGAAGAAGCGCAGCGACCAGTCCGACCACTTCTTCAGGTCGTAACCGGAGAGCTCCTCCCCGAAGGAGAGCAGCCCGAGCACCGCCCAGCTGGTCGCGGGGAGCGTGCGCTTGTTCGTCTCGTCTGCCGCCTGTTCTGCCACGCAGCGCAGTCTACGACCGCTCTTCGTGGTGCCTCTTCCTCCGGAGGGGTATGCCTGCTAGAAGTATTCCTATTCGAAATAACGGAGGTACCGTGAAGTTCTCGATGATCTTCGAAGCGCAGCTCGTCGACCCCACCCCCGAACGCGAACGCCAGGTCATCCACGACTGCGTCGAACAGGCCGTGTTCGCCGAGGAGATGGGCTTCGACCGGATCTGGGCGGTCGAACACCACGCCCTCACCCAGTACGCCCACATGAGCGCCTCCGAGATCTTCCTGACCTGGGTCGCCGCCCGGACCAAGAAGATCCGCATCGGCCACGGAGTGGTCACCATGCCCTTCGGCTACCAGCACCCCGTACGCGTCGCCGAGCGCGCCGCCATGCTCGACGTGCTCTCCGGCGGCCGCGTGGACATCGGCGCCGGGCGCGGCGCCACCCGCCAGGAGATGTCCATGTACGGGGTCAGGCCCGAGGACACCTACCCGCAGATGGAGGAGGCCCTGCGGATCTTCTCCTCGGCCTGGCGCGAGGAGAAGTTCGAGTGGCACGGCTCGATCGACATCGGCCCCGGCGCGATCCTGCCCCGCCCGGTCCAGGACCCGCACCCGCCGCTCTTCATGGCCTGCTCCAAGCACGACACCCTCAAACTCGCCGCCGAACTGGGCATCGGAGCCCTCGTGATGGGCTTCGCCGGCGCCGACGACGTCCGCGAGATGCGCAAGGTCTACGACGAGGCCATCGCCACCCGCACCGGCGACCGCCTGGTGTCGAGCGAGGTCAACGACCACCTCTCCGCCCTCTGCCCCACCATCGTCCTCGACGACGCCGAACGCGCCCTGCGCCTCGGCACGCGCGGCCAGCGCTTCTTCGCCGAGTCCATCGCCCACTGGTACGGCAACGCTCCCGAGCCCACCGGCTACTCCGACGAAGAGACCGCCGAGGACCACGTGGCGGCGCTGGACAAGAGCCGGGGCGAGCTCGTGGCCAGACTCCACGAGGCGAACATCCCGGCCCGCCCCGTGGACACGGGCACCTACAACGCCGAGCACGCCTACGGCGACGCCCGCACCGCCATCGCCTACGTCGAGCAGCTGCGCGCGATCGGCGTGGACGAGGTCATGTGCCTGATCCAGATGGGCACCGTCCCGCAAGAGGCCTGCATGGAGACCATCCGCCAGTGGGGCGAGACGGTCATCCCGCACTTCCGCGCGCTGGAGGGCTGAGCCGTGCCCGTCTCGCTGGACGGCAAGGTCGTCGTCATCACCGGAGCCGGCCGCGGCCAGGGCGCGGCCGAGGCCCGGCTCTGCGCCGAGGCCGGGGCGCGGGTGGTCGTCACCGACATCCGCGAGGAGGAGGGCCGCTCGGTCGCCTCCGCCCTCGGCGACCAGGGGCTCTACGTACGGCACGACGTGGCCGAAGCCGACAGCTGGGCGGAGGTCGTCCGGGAGGCCGTACGCGCCTTCGGCACGGTCTCGGCCCTGGTCAACAACGCGGCCCTGTGGCGCACGGCCCACGTGGAGGAGCAGACCCTCGCCGGTTTCGAAGCGCTGCTACGGGTCAACCTGCTCGGGCCCTTCCTCGGCATCCAGGCGGTGGCCCCGGTCCTGCGCGCCGGCGGAGGCGGCTCGATCGTCAACGTCTCCTCCACCGCCGGCCTGGTCGGCATCCCCGGCCACGCGGCGTACGGATCGACCAAGTTCGGACTGCGCGGGCTGACGAGGTCGGCGGCGCTGGACCTGGCGGGGGACGGCATCAGGATCAACTCGGTCCACCCGGGGGCGATCGACACCCCGATGGTCAGCGAGGCGGTCGCGGGCCGGGACTGGTCGCACGTGCCGCTGGGCCGGATCGGGCGGCCGGAGGAGGTCGGGGAGCTGGTCCTCTTCCTCTGCTCGGACGCGTCCTCGTACATCACGGGCACGGAATTCACCATCGACGGCGGGATGACGACACGATGAGCGACTCCCTTTCCCGGGCGGCCCTTTCCCGTGCGGCCCTTTCCCCTGAGGCGCGCCGGCTGTGCGACGCGATGTCGGCCGTCTTCCCCGGGCCGGGGGACCCGGCGGCCCTGCGGGCGGCGGCGACCGGCACGCCAGGAGGCGTGGAGGTGGCCTCGGTACGGGACGCGGTCGCGGACGGAGTCCCGGTCCGGATCTACGACCCGGCGCCGGGCGCTTCGGGCCGTCCGCTGGCCGTGTACTTCCACGGCGGCGGCTGGGTGTTGTGCGGCCTGGACACCCACGACGCCCTGTGCCGGACCCTGGCCGCCGCCTCGGGAGCGGTGGTGGTCTCCGTGGACTACCGCCTGGCCCCCGAACACCCCTGGCCGGCGGCGCCCGACGACGCACTGACGGTCCTGCTGTGGGCCCGCGCGGGGGCGGCCGAACTGGGCTGCGACCCGGCCCGTCTGGTCGTCGCGGGGGACTCCAGCGGAGGCAACCTCGCGGCCGTGACGGCCCTGCGGGCCTCTGAACTGCTCGCGGGCCAACTCCTCTTCTACCCGCCCCTGGACGCCTCGATGGAGTCCCCCTCGACATCCGAGTTCGCGGAGGGGTACTTCCACACGGCGGCCCACATGGCCTGGTACTGGGACCAGTACGGCGGCGACCCGGCCCACCCGCACGTCTCCCCGCTCCGGGCCCCCGACGTCTCCGCTCTGCCCCGCACCCTCCTGATCCTCGCGGACTGCGACGTGCTGCGGGACGAGGGCCTGACGTACGGGCGCCGGCTGGGCGAAGCGGGCGTGGACTGCGCCGTCCACCTCGTCCCCGGGGTCTTCCACGGCTTCCTCGGCCTGCCGCTCCCGGCCGCGGCGACGGCACTGGCGGCGGCGGGGGCATGGCTGGCGGATACACCGGCCTAGCCGGGCCCCGGACGGGTGCGCACGCGGACATCCCCTGCATGATGTGCGCATGCCCATATCTATACGGGGAGCCGTGGTGCGCAACTCCCTTGCCCTCGCCGCGGAGTTCGCCGCCGTCCTGCTGATGCGCGGCCCCGCGCCCCACTGGATTCCGGTCATGCTGGCCCTGTTCGCCTTCGTGTCGGGGCTGCCGCACGGCACCGAAGCCGAGTTCGTCCCGCGGATCCTGCTCGCGAGCGGCGCGGTGCTGATCGCGCTGTGCGGCAGCTACGCCTGGGACGACCATGCGCTGCGCGCCGACGGCCGGGCGGAGGTGTTCTGGGAGGCCGCGACGGGCGCCCTCGCCCTGACCCAGACGATCTCCCTGACCAGGCTGTCCCGCCGCTGAATCCGCTGGAACGTCAAGCACGACGGCGCCGGCTACGTGACGCGGTTCGAGGTGGACTCGGCCTTCCTGGAGCGCTACCCGGTCCAGCAGGCGGGCGGGGAGACGATCCTGGAGCTGTGGGTCCCGGCGGAGGAGCTGGACGAGTTCAACGCGCACATCGTGGGCCGCATCGAGGTGGTGCGCGAGTTCCACGCGTGAGCGTGAGCGGTCGGCGTACGGGGCCCCGCGCGCCCGCGGTGGGCTTCAGACCTTGACCGGCGGCGCGGCCCGGGCCGCGGTCCGGTCGGCCCGCGGCAGCAAGGCGATGGCCGGCACGGTGAAGACCGCCGCCACGGCGAACAGCGCCGGGTAGCCGTGGCCCGCGATCAGGGCTCCGGCCAGCGGCGGGACGAGGACCACTGCGGCGTGCTGCCCCATCCCGTGCACCCCGAGGGCGCGGCCCGCCCAGTCGGGGCCGGCGTACTCGGCGACCGCCGTGTTGTGCAGGCCGTTGGTGCTGACCGTCAGGCCCGAGGCCAGCAGCAGGGCCACCACGGCGACCGGCGAGTGCCAGGCGGCGCCGACGGTGAGCAGCGCCAGGTCCGCCGCGGTGGCCACGGCCAGCACCCGCATCGGCCGGACCCGGCTGGCCAGCGTGTCGGACCACCAACCCGCCAGCAGCCGCACGCCCGCACCGGCCAGGCCGGCCACGGCCAGCACCGTGCCGGCGGTGGCGGCGGACCATCCGCGCACCTCGGTCAGGAAGAGCAGGGAGAACCCGGTCACCACGAACTGCGGTACGCACAACACCGCGGCGACCGCGTGCAGCCGCCACAGGTAGCCGCCCCGGTATGGGCCGGGCGCCGTCGGCTCACCGACCGTCGGCTCACCGTCCGCCCGTTCACCGTCCGCCCGCCCGGGACGCGGCGGGTCGGTGGCGAACAGGGCGATCGCCACCCCCGCGCCCCCGCACAGCGCGGCGCAGAGCCCGAAGGCCGCCGACAGGCCGGCGTGCCGGGCGACCGGGGGCAGGACGGCGGCGGCCAGCGCGATGCCCAGCGGCTGCGAGGCCTGGCGCACCCCCATCGCGACGCCCCGCCGACTCGGCGGGAACCAGCCGATGACCAGCCGTCCCGAGGCCGAGTTGACGGAGGAGCCCGCCGCCCCGGCCAGTACCAGTAGTGCGCCCAGCGATCGGACCCCGGGTGCGGCCGCCGCCAGGGCCATCGCCCCGGCGGCGCCCAGCAGTCCGGCCGACAGCGCCAGCCGCTCCCCGTACCGGTCCGCGACCACGCCCCAGCCGATCAGGCCGAGCAGGATCCCGACGATCGGGCAGGAGACGAGGACCCCGGCGCCCACCAGCGACAGCCCGAGCTCGCGCTGGAACGCGGGGAGCAGGTAGGGCAGCCCGTAGAGCACCGTCGTACTGGCGGTCTGGCCGCCGGTGCCCAGGGCGAGCATCAGCCAACTGCGGGGTATCCGCTCCTCGTTCATGTCCGCACTCTAATGATCGTATCGGTCTGCGAGACGATCTATTTCGTATGGCGAGACGAGCGGGGACGCGCCTAGAGCCGCTCGATGATCGTCACGTTCGCCTGGCCGCCGCCCTCGCACATCGTCTGGAGGCCGAAGCGGCCGCCCGTGCGTTCCAGTTCGTGCAGGAGCGTGGTCATCAGCTTCACGCCCGTCGCGCCCAGGGGGTGGCCCAGGGCGATCGCGCCACCGTTGACGTTCACCCGCGCCGGGTCCGCGCCCGTTTCCTTCAGCCAGGCCAGCACCACCGGCGCGAAGGCCTCGTTGATCTCGACCAGGTCGATGTCCGAGAGGGACATGCCGGTCTTCTTCAGGGCGTAGGCCGTCGCCGGGATCGGAGCCGACAGCATCCGGATCGGGTCCTCGCCGCGCACCGACAGGTGGTGGATGCGGGCGCGCGGGCGCAGACCGTGTTCCCGTACCGCCCGCTCGGAGGCCAGCAGCATCGCCGCCGCCCCGTCCGAGACCTGGGAGGAGACCGCCGCCGTGATCGTGCCGCCCTCCATGACCGGCTTCAGGCCCGCCATCTTCTCCAGGGTCGTGTCCCGCCGCGGGCCCTCGTCCACCGAGACGGAGCCGAACGGCACGATCTCCCGCTCGAAGCGGCCCTCGTCGATGGCGCGCAGAGCGCGTTCGTGGGACCCGAGGGCGAACCGCTCCATGTCCTCCCGCGAGATCCCCCACTTCTCGGCGATGAGCTGCGCGCCGTGGAACTGGTTGACGGGGGAGTCCCCGTACCGGGCCCGCCACCCCGCCGAGCCCAGGTACGGGCCCTCCGTGAAGCCGAGCGGCTCCGCCGCCTGCCGCGAGGCGAAGGCGATCGGGATCATCGACATGTTCTGGGTACCGCCCGCGACCACCAGGTCCTGGGTTCCCGACATGACCCCCTGGGCCGCGAAGTGCACGGCCTGCTGCGAGGATCCGCACTGCCGGTCGATGGTGACGCCCGGGACCTCCTCGGGGAGCCCCGCCGCCAGCCAGGCCGTCCGGGCGATGTCCCCCGCCTGGGGGCCCACCGTGTCGAGGCAGCCGAACACCACGTCCTCCACGGCCGCCGGGTCGATCCCGGACCGTTCGACGAGCGCCTTCAGGACGTGCGCCCCCAGGTCGGCCGGGTGGACCTCGGACAGGCCCCCCTTGCGCCGCCCCACGGGGGTGCGCACCGCTTCGACTATGTAGGCCTCGGGCATCGGAACTCCTCTATCGAGTGGTCAGGTACGGGTGGCGATCCCGTCCAGCACCATCGACAGGTACTGGCGGGCGATCTCCTCGGGGCTGTGCTGGCCGCCCGGCCGGTACCAGGACGCCGCCACCCACACCGTGTCGCGCACGAAGCGGTAGGTGAGGCGGATGTCCAGGTCGGCGCGGAAGACCTCGGCGGCGACCCCGCGTTCCAGCGTCCCCAGCCATGCCTTCTCGAACTTGACCTGCGAGTCGGAGAGGTAGTGGAAGCGGGGCTGGACCGACAGGTGCCGGGATTCCTTCTGGTAGATGGCGACGGCGGCGCGGTGCCGGTCGATCTCCCGGAACGATTCGGTGACGAGGGCCTCGATGGTCTCCCTGGGTCCGAGACCGGCGGCGAGGACGGTGTCGTACCCCTCCCACAGCTCGGTCAGGAAGGCGGAGAGGATCTCGTCGAGCATCGATTCCTTGGAATCGAAGTGGTAGTAGAGGCTGCCCGCCAGCATCCCGGCGGCGTCGGCGATCTTCCGGACGGTGGTGGCGTTGTAGCCCTGCGCGGCGAACACCTCGGCGGCGATGTCGAGGAGTTCACGCCGGCGCTCGGGCGACGCCGTCACCTGCTGCTTCTTCTTGTTCGTTGGCACGGGCCCATTCTGGTCCTACGCGTGCTGACTGCTGACCGACACGGTCTCGCCCGTCATGTACGAGGAGTACCCGCTGGCCAGGAAGACGACGACGTTGGCGACCTCCCACGGCTCGGCGTACCGGCCGAAGGCCTCCCGGGCCGTCAGCTCGCGCAGCAGTTCCTCGCTGGTGACCTTCACCAGGTGCGGATGCATGGCCAGGCTCGGCGCGACCGCGTTGATCCGTACGCCGAACTCGGCCGCCTCCAGCGCCGCGCAGCGGGTCAGCGCCATCACCCCGGCCTTGGCGGCCGCGTAGTGGGCCTGCCCGGTCTGGGCGCGCCAGCCGATGACGGAGGCGTTGTTGACGATGACCCCGCCTCCGTCGCCCGCGGCCTGGAACGACCGCATCGCGGCGCGGGTGCACCGGAAGGTGCCGTTCAGCGTGACGTCGAGGACCCGGGACCACTGCTCGTCGGTCATGTCGACGAGGTTCGCGGTCCCGCCGAGGCCGGCGTTGTTGACGACGATGTCGAGCCCGCCGTGCGTCTGCTCGGCGAGCGCGAAGAGGGACAGGACCTGGTCCTCATCGGTGACGTCGCACGGAAGAGAGGCGACGCGGTCGGCCCCGAACTCCGCGGCCAGCGCCTCCTCGCTCTCCTTCAGCCGCCGCGCGTGCGCGTCGCTGATGACGATGCGCGCGCCCTCCTCCAGGAACCGGCGGGCGGTGGCCCCGCCGATCCCGGCCCCGGCGGCCGCGGTGATGACGGCGGAGCGGCCGCTCAGCAGACCGTGGCCGGGGACGTAGGTGGGGGTGTTCATGCCCGTACCTCCTTGGGAAGGCCGAGGATCCGCTCGGCGACGATGTTGCGCTGGATCTCGTCCGAGCCCGCGTAGATGGTGTCGGAGCGGGAGAAGAGGAAGAGCCGCTGCCAGTCGTCGAGGTCGTACGGGTCCCCGTGCGCGCCGGCTGCGAGGAGCGAGGCCGCGCCGCACACGTCCATGGCCAGTTCGCCCAGGTCCCGGTGCCAGCGGGCCCAGTACAGCTTGGCCGTGGAGGGGGCGACGCCGGGCCGCTGCGCGGAGGCGCGCATGGTCTCCAGGCCGATCCAGGCTCGGACGAGCCGGTCGCGGATCAGCGGATCGGCCATGGCGCCGTTCCGCTTCGCCACCTCGGCCAGGGTTTCGAGCTCGCGGCGGAAGCCGACCTGCTGGCCGAGGGTGGAGACACCGCGTTCGAAGCCGAGGGTGGCCATGGCGACGGCCCAGCCCTCGCCGGGCGCGCCGACGATGTGGGAGGCGTCGGTGCGGGCTCCGTCGAAGAAGACCTCGTTGAACTCGGAGGTGCCGGTCAGCTGCGTGATGGGCCGGACCTCCACCCCTTCCTGGTCCATCGGGACGAGGAGGTAGGACAGCCCGGCGTGGCGGCGGGAGCCCGGTTCGGTGCGGGCGAGGACGAAGCACCACTGGGACTCGTGGGCGAGGGAGGTCCAGATCTTCTGGCCCTCCACCACCCAGGCGCCGTCGACCAGGGCCGCCCGGGTGCGGACGCCCGCCAGGTCCGATCCGGCGTCGGGCTCGCTGTAGCCCTGGCACCACAGTTCCTCCACGGCCCGGATGGGCGGCAGGAAGCGGCGCCGCTGCTCCTCGGTGCCGTGGGCGATCAGGGTGGGGCCGAGGAGCTGCTCGCCGATGTGGTTCACGCGCGCGGGGGCGTCGGCTAGGGCGTACTCCTCGTGGAAGGCGATCTGCTGCCCGGTGCTCGCGCCGCGGCCGCCGTACTCGACGGGCCAGCCGACGCAGGTCCAGCCGTGGGCCGCCATGTGCCGCTCCCAGGCGAGGCGTTCGGCGAAGGCCTCGTGCTCCCGGCCCGGTCCGCCGCGGCCCTTGAGGGCGGCGAACTCGCCGGTGAGGTGGGCCTTCAGCCAACTCCGAACCTCGGTGCGGAACTCCTCGACGCTGCTCATGGCCGTACGTTAACCTACCAAACACTTGTTAGGGAAGGATCCAGGGATGCCCGACGACACCCGCGACACCCCCGTGCTCTACGAGCGCCGCGGCCCGGTCGCGTACGTGACCATGAACCGCCCCCGCTACCGCAACGCGCAGAACAGCGCGATGACGTACGCCCTCGACGACGCCTTCTATCGCGCCGCCGACGAACCCGAGGTGAAGGTGATCGTCCTGGGCGGGGCCGGTGAGCACTTCTCGGCGGGCCACGACATCGGCACCCCCGAGCGCGACGCGCACCTGCCCTTCGAACGCCGGGCCGGCCTCTGGTGGGACCACTCCCAGCGCTCCGGCGCCGAATCCCGCTTCGCCCGCGAATCCGAGGTCTACCTCGGCATGTGCCGGCGCTGGCGCGAGCTGCCCAAGCCCGTCATCGCCTCCGTCCACGGGGCCTGCGTGGCCGGCGGGCTCATGCTCGCCTGGGTCTGCGACCTCATCGTGGCCAGCGAAGACGCCTTCTTCGCGGACCCCGTCGTACGCATGGGCATCCCCGGCGTCGAGTACTTCGCCCACCCCTGGGCCATGCCCCCGCGCATCGCCAGGGAATTCCTCTACACCGGCGACCGGATGCCCGCCCGCCGGGCCTACGAGATCGGCATGGTCAACCGTGTCGTCGAACGCGCCGACCTGGCCGCGGAGACCGCCCGCCTCGCCCTGCGCATCGCCGAGATGCCCGGCTTCGGACTGGCCCTGACCAAGCGGGCCGTCAACCAGGCCGAGGACCTCCAGGGCCTGCACACCGGCATGGACTCCGTCTTCGGCCTGCACCACCTCGCGCACGCCCACAACGCCGAGACGGCGGCGGACCCGCTCGGCGGCATGGACGTATTCGCCATGAAGACCGCCGCCATGAAGGAGGCGAACACCTGATGGACCTGAACCATGCGGCGGACGTGGAGGCCTTCCGGGCCGAGGCGCGCACCTGGCTGGCCGAACACGTACCGACTGCCCCCCTCCCGTCCCTGGAGACCGAGGAGGGCTTCGCCGCCCACCGCGAGTGGGAAGCCCTCCTGCACGCACACCGCTGGTCGGTGGTCTCCTGGCCCGAGGAGTACGGCGGCCGGGGCGCGGACATCGAGCGGTGGCTGGTCTTCGAAGAGGAGTACTGGGCCGCCGGCGCGCCCGGCCGGGTCTCCCAGAACGGCATCAACCTCCTCGCCCCCACCCTCTTCGACCACGCCACCGAGGAGCAGCGCGCCCGCGTCCTGCCCTCCATGGGCAGCGGCGAGGTGATCTGGGCCCAGGCCTGGTCCGAGCCCGAATCCGGCTCCGACCTCGCCTCCCTGAAATCCCGGGCCGTGCGCACCGAAGGCGGCTGGCTGCTGTCCGGGCAGAAGACCTGGTCCTCACGGGCCGCCTTCGCCGACCGCGCCTTCGGCATCTTCCGCACCGACCCGGACGCCCCGAAACCGCACCAGGGACTCACCTACCTGATGTTCGACCTGCGTGCCCCCGGGGTCACCGTGCGGCCCATCGGCCGCCTCGACGGCAAGCCCGCCTTCGCGGAGCTCTTCCTCGACGAGGTCTTCGTGCCCGACGCGGACGTCATCGGGGAGCCCGGCCAGGGCTGGCGGATCGCCATGTCCACCACCGGCGACGAGCGCGGGCTCACCCTGCGCGCCCCGGGCCGGTTCCTCGCCGCCGCCGACCGCCTCGTAGAGCTGTGGCACGGAGACGGGGACCCGACCGACACCGCGCTGCGCGACCGGGTCGCGGACGCCGTGGTCGGAGCGCGCGCCTACCAGCTGTTCACCTGGGCCAACGCCTCCCGCTTCGCCGCCGGCGAGACCATCGGCGCCGAGTCCAGCCTGAACAAGGTGTTCTGGTCCCAGTACGACATCGCCCTGCACGAAACGGCCCTCGACCTGCTCGGCCCCGACGCGGAACTCGCCGACGGGCCATGGGCCGAGCCGTGGATCTTCTCGCTGGCCGGACCCATCTACGCCGGGACCAACGAGATCCAGCGCGACATCATCGCCGAGCGGCTGCTCGGCCTCCCGAAGGGCCGCCGCTGATGCGCTTCCTGCCGACCGAAGAGCAGTCGGACTTCGCCCGCACGCTCCGCGACCTCCTCGCGGCCTCGGAGGTCCCGGCGGCGGTACGGGCCTGGGGCGCAGCAGACCACGCCCCCGGGCTGACCCTGCGGGCCCGGCTCGCCGGCACCGGCCTGTTCGCCCTCGCCGCCGACGAGGCATACGACGGCACGGGCCTGCTGCCGCTGGAGCAGGCCCTCGGCTTCGTGGAGCTGGGCCGGGCCGGGGTACCGGGCCCGGTGGTGGAGACGGCGGCCGCCTGCGCACTCCTCACGCACCTCGGCGACGAGGCCCTGGCGAAGCGGTTCCTCCCGGGGCTCGTGGCGGGGGAGACCTCCGCCACCCTGACCCTGCCCGGCGGCAGCCCGTACGCCCTGGACGCCGACGCCGCCACGCACCTCCTCACGGTGTCGCGGGCCGGGGAGCTGCGCCTGGCCACCGCCACCGCCCCGCCCCGGACCTCGACCGACCCCTCCCGCCGGCTCTCGCTCCCGCGGGACGGCGGCGAACTCCTGGCCTCCGGCCCGGCGGTCCTCGCGGCGGCCCGGAACGCCGGGCACTGGGCACGGCTGCTCACGGCCGCCCAGTGCCTCGGAGTCGGCGAGGCGCTCCTCGCCCGCACCGTGGAGTACGCGAAGCAGCGCACCCAGTTCGGCACGCCGATCGGCGGCTTCCAGGCGGTGAAGCACCGGCTCGCGGACACCCTGCTCGGCCTGGAGTTCGCCCGGCCGCTGCTCTGGGCGGCGGCGCTGTCCCTGGCGCCCGGGGAGGTCGCGGCGGCGAAGCTGACCGCAGGCGAGGCGGCGTACGCGGCGGCCATGACCGCGCTCCAGCTGCACGGAGCCGTGGGCTACACCGAGGAGCTCGACCTCTCGCTGTGGCTGCGCAAGGCCCGCCCGCTGCGCGACGCCTGGGGGACGCCCTCGCAGTGCCGGGCGGCGGTGCTCGGCGTGGAGCGCTGAGTGCCGGTCAGGGGCGGTTCCGGTAGTAGGAGGCGAGCGTGGTGTTCACGACCACGACCACCGTGAACCAGAGGAAGGTCGACCGCTGCCCGAGCGCCAGGAGCGCGAGGGCGGCGGCGCCGAACACCACGGCCTTCACCCCGAGCTGCGCGGCGTACGGGATGGCGATCCGGGCCTTGGGCGCGGCGAAGAGCCCCCAGAGCACGGCGGCGGCGAGCGGCGCGGCCACCGCGAGGGCGACGGCCCCCACGATCCCGATGTCACGGGTGAAACCCCACCAGGCGAGCAGGCCGAGGGCCACGACCTCCAGGAGGAAGGCGAGAGCCTCGTTGACCAGGAAGAACGCTCGGACGGAAGCAGGCAGACGGCTCATATGACGGCCACGCTGACGCTCACCACGTAGGGCTCCTCCACCACTCCGTCCGGGAAGACCGGATCCAGCCGCGCCCGCTCGGCGTCGAGGAACTCCGCGGTGCCGGCCTCGCCCAGCAGCAGGAAGGCGGAGTGGCTGGAGAGGTTCGCCAGATGCGCGTCCAGGGGGATCCGCCGGGACCAGGAGACGGTCCGGGTGGTGAAAGCGGAGCCGAGGTGGCGCGGGAGGTGGCGGAAGCCCCCGGAGCCGCCGTCCGGCGCGTCCGGGCCGCGGGCCGCGAAGAACGCGCGGATCCGCTCGCTCTGCCCGGCCACCCAGCCGGCCGACTCGTCCAGGTCGTTCCACCAGATCGCGAGCGCGCCACCCGGCTTCAGCACCCGCCGGGCCTCGGGCACGGCCAGGACGGGATCGGTCCAGTGCCAGGCCTGGGCGTAGGTGAGGAAGTCGAAGGCGCCGCTCGCCAGCGGCAGCCGGTTCCCGTCCCCGCGCACGATCGGGATGTCCGGGCGGGTGCGCCGGAACTCGGCCGCCATCCCGTCCCCGGGCTCCACGGCCACCACCTCGGCCCCCCGGGCGCGCATCGGCGCCGTCCCGATCCCGGTCCCCGCCCCCACGTCCGCCACCCGCGCCCCCGCGAACCGGCGCCCGGCCAGCTCCTCGACCGTGTCGTACAGCGCCTCGGGGTAGCCGGGCCGGTGCCGGCCGTAGAGAGCGGCGGCGGTGTCGAAGGACCGCGCCCGGGAGCGGGGAGTCGTCGTCATGGCGCCATTGTTTTCGATCACGCCCGGCTGGACCAGCCTTTGCGCAGGAGTCGCGCGGGAGTCGCGCGGGCTCGGGGCGGCGGCTACGCGGCGCGGACCAGCCCCGCCTCGTAGGCCAGGATCGCGGCCTGGGTCCGGTTCGTGAGGTCAAGCTGCGTCAGGATCCGCGACACGTACGTCTTCACGCTCGCCGGGGACAGGTGCAGCGCCTCCGCTATCTGCTGGTTCGTCCGGCCCTCCCCGACCAGCGCGAGGACGTCCCGTTCGCCGGGGGAGAGGGTGGAGAGCTGCTCCGCGTGGTCGGGGGCCCCGGTGCGGGTGTCCGCCCGTTCCAGCAGTGCCCGCATCACCCCCGGGGCCAGCGCGCTGCCGCCCGCAGCGACCGTGCGGATGCCGGCGAAGAGCTCCTCCGGCCGCAGGTCCTTCAGCAGGAACCCGGCCGCCCCGGCCCGCAGCGCGTCCAGGACCAGGTCGTCCGCCGTGTAGCCGGTGAGTACGAGGACGCGCGGCGGGTCCGGCAGCCGCAGCAGCCGCAAGGTCGCCTCGAAACCGTCGACCTTCGGCATGACCAGGTCCATCAGCACCACGTCCGGCCGGTGCGTGCGCGCCAGCGGCACCGCCTCGGCCCCGTCGGCGGCCTCCGCGACCACCTCCATGTCGGGCGCGCTCGCGAGCAGGGTGACCAGTCCCGACCGTATGAGGCTCTGGTCGTCGACCACCATCACCCGGATCGCCATGTGACCCACCTCCCCCTGAAGCCCCGTCTTATTGCGGACATTACCGGCATACCTGGACTTAAGTCCCTCTAACTCTCCCTTCCCAGTCCCCTTTTGCCCTCCCGCTTGTCCTCTTTAGGGGACTTCGGGGACCCCCCGCCTTCCCGGACGGTGGTTACCGAGGCCGAACGCACCACCGCTTCACCCGCTCCACCCGCACCACCGGCCTCCGTACATGTCCCCGAAGTCAGGAACTCCGCATGTCTTTCCCCTCTGCTCGTACCCTCGCCGGTCTCGTTGTCGCCGGCATCGCCGCACCCGCCGCCATGGGTCTTCTGGCACAGCCCGCGTCCGCCGCGTCGGTCGGCACGTGGGACAAGGTCGCGGAGTGCGAGTCCACCAACGACTGGAGCATCAGCACTGGCAACGGCTTCTACGGCGGCCTCCAGTTCACCCCCAGTACCTGGGCGGAGTTCGGCGGCACCCAGTACGCGCCGCAGGCCAACCAGGCCACCAAGGCGCAGCAGATCGCGATCGCCGAGAAGGTCCTCGCGGCCCAGGGCCCCGGCGCCTGGCCCTCCTGCGGCAAGCTCGCCGGGCTGCAGCGCGGCGGCCCGGCCCCCGAGGCCCCGGCCGCCGAGAAGAACGCCGAGGAGCCGGCCGCCCAGTCCGCGCCGGCCGCCGCGAAGTCCGGCCGGAGCGACGGCACCTACACCGTCGTCAGCGGCGACACCCTCGGCACCATCGGCTCCGAGCTCGGTGTCGGCTGGCAGAAGCTCTACTCCGACAACCGCTCGGTCATCGGGTCCGACCCGGACATGATCCTGCCGGGTCAGCGCCTCGCGTACGGTTCCGGCTCGGGTTCCGGTTCCGGCAGCAGCGCCCCCGCCGAGTCGCAGTCCTCGAAGTCCTCCGGCTCCTCCGATTCCTCCGACTCCTCCGACAATGAGGACAGCTCCGGCAATTCCAGCAGCTCCAGCAGCAGCGTCGAGGGCGTCCTGCCCGTCTCCGGCGCCTCCATCTCTGCGCGCTACCACCAGGCGGGCGGCTGGGCCGCCGGCTACCACACCGGCATCGACTTCGCGGTGGGCACCGGAACCCCGGTCAAGGCCGCCGCGGCCGGCACCGTGGTCTCCTCCGGCTGGCAGGGCGCGTACGGCAACGCCGTCGTCATCAAGCACGACGACGGCCGCTACACCCTCTCCGCCCACCTGTCCTCGGCGACCGCCTCCGAAGGCGAGCGCGTCTCCGCGGGCGAGCAGATCGGCCTCTCCGGCAGCACCGGCAACTCCACCGGCCCGCACCTCCACTTCGAGGTCCGCTCCAGCAACACCTACGGCGCCGACATCAACCCGGTCACCTGGCTGAACGGCCTCGGCGTCTCCCTCTGACGAGTCGCCGCAACGAGTCCTCGTAACGAGTCGTCACCCATAACGCGTCCCCCCGGGATGCCCCTTCGGCGGAAGGCGGGCAACCTGGGGGGACGTTTTGCCATGTTCTGTGCACTTTAGCGCCTATGGGGGTGGGGGATTCATGCAGGCTGTGCCCGGTCGCGCCGGACGACTCCTGGAGCGCGGGCTGCGCGCCCTGACCGGTGAGAGCTCCGGAGCGCCCGACCCGGTACGGGCCCGCCGCGCCGACATGTGGCTCGCCGCCCTCTGCGCGCTGCTCACCACCCTCAACCTCCAGGACGTCCACCGCTTCGGCCTCGTCACCAACTACCCGCTCAGCCTCGCCGCCGGCCTGTTCGCCGCCGCCACCCTGCTCTGGCGCCGCTCCCGCGCCTGGGTGCCGGCCCTCGCCGCCACCTTCGCCACCCTCGTCTCCGACGACCGGGGCCCCCTGGTCTTCGGCGCCTACGCCCTGGCCGCGTACGGCCGCACCCACCGCTGGGGCGGGATCCTGCTGATGGCCCTCTTCTACGTCGGCACCCGCGACCTCTTCCTGCCCCTCGGGTACGCGGGCCGCGACCCCGCCTCCTTCGTCCTCGGCAGCATCGTCGTGCCCGCCCTGTACGGGGAGACCGTGCGCCGCAACCGCGGGGTCATGTCCGCGCTGCGCGAACGGGCCCGCCAGGCGCACGCCGCCGTGGACCAGGCGGCCGACCTGGCCGTCGTACAGGAACGCACCCGTTTGGCCCAGCGCACCCACGACGGTCTGGGCCACCGGCTCACCGCCCTCACGATGCAGGCCGCCGCCCTGCGCCTGGACGCCGGGGCCGACCCCCGCGTACGGGAGGGGGCCGCGGCCGTGGAGGAATCGGCCCGGGCCGCGATGACCGAGGTCAGGGAGGTGCTGGACATGCTGAACGATCCCGCCGGCAGCCGCGCGTACACCTCGCCCGTGGACGTCGGCCGGTTCCTCGGCTCCCTGGCCCGGAACATGCGGGCCACGGGCATGGAGATCACCCACCACACCCAGCCCGGCCTCGGCGACTTCCCGGCGGCCGACGGGCGGCTGCTGCTGCGGATCGCCCGCGAGGGGCTCACCAACGCGGCGAAGTACGCCCCCGGCTCCGCCGTCCGGATGAATCTTTACGCCGAGGACGGGGAGGTCCGCCTCGACGTCGTGAACACCGCCCCGGAGGGGGAGCGGATCGTCCTCGACTCAGGCGGGATGGGGATTCCGGGGCTCCGGGCGGCCCTCGCGGAGGTGGGCGGAAGGCTCCGTACGGGGGACACGCGGGACGGAGGTCACATGCTCGCCGCGACACTCCCCGACCGACGTGTGCTAGCTTAGAGCTCGTTGCAGTTGTGGTACCCATGAACTTTATGTGCGCCTGACGGGAATGCTCCGACAGGCGCTTTTATTGTTTTGCCGGAATCTCCGGATGGGGCCCTTTGCCGCCTATTCAGGAGATTCAAAAATGGCACTTGGCACCGTGAAGTGGTTCAACTCGGAAAAGGGCTTCGGCTTCATCGAGCAGGACGGTGGCGGCCCGGACGTCTTCGCCCACTACTCGAACATCGCCACCCAGGGCTTCCGTGAGCTCAACGAGGGCCAGCGCGTGTCCTTCGACGTCACCCAGGGCCAGAAGGGCCCCCAGGCGGAGAACATCCTCCCCGCCTAATTCCTTCAGCATGCCGGGGTCCGCACCGTGAGGTGCGGGCCCCGGCTTGTCTGCTGTTTCGACCTTTGTTGCAGTGCCTTTATGTAGTGCCTGCCGGTTTCAGGAGGGCTTTCTCGCATGACCAGCTCCAGCTCCGCACGACCCAGCCGCCGCCCCACCCGGGGTCGAGGTGCGGCCCAGGGACGTCCGAAGGCTGGCGCGGGACGGCAGAAGTCCGCCCCCGTAGCCAGGCCCCAAGAATTCACCATGCCCGAACCGCTGACCCCGGCCCTGCCGCCGGTGGAAGCGTTCGGGGACATGGACATGCCCGAGGCGCTGCTGAAGACCCTCGCGGCCCAGGGCGTCACCGAGCCGTTCCCGATCCAGGCCGCGACGCTGCCGAACTCGCTGGCCGGCCGTGACCTGCTCGGCCGCGGCCGTACCGGCTCCGGCAAGACGCTGGCCTTCGGCCTGGCGCTGCTGGCCCGCACCGCGGGCCGCCGCGCGCAGCCGAAGCAGCCGCTCGCGCTGGTCCTCGTACCCACCCGCGAGCTCGCGCAGCAGGTCACCGACGCCCTGGCCCCGTACGCCACGGCCGTCAACCTGCGCATCGCGACCGTCGTCGGCGGCATGTCGATCAACCGGCAGTCCGGCGCCCTGCGCCGCGGCTCCGAGGTGCTCGTCGCCACCCCCGGCCGCCTGAAGGACCTCATCGACCGCGGTGACGCCGACCTCTCCCAGGTCTCCATCACCGTCCTCGACGAGGCCGACCAGATGACCGACATGGGCTTCATGCCGCAGGTCACCGCCCTGCTCAAGCAGGTCGAGCCCGAGGGCCAGACCATGCTGTTCTCGGCGACCCTCGACAAGAACATCGACAAGCTCGTCAAGATGTTCCTGCACGACCCGGTCGCGTTCTCCGTCGACCCGTCCGCCGGTGCGGTCAGCACGATGGAGCACCACGTCCTGTACGTCATGGACGAGACCGACAAGAAGGCCGTGGCCACGCGCATAGCCGCTCGCGACGGCCGGGTGATCATGTTCGTCGACACCAAGCGCGGGGTCGACCGCATGGTCAAGAAGCTCCTCGCCGACGGTGTCCGCGCCTCCGGCCTGCACGGCGGCCGCTCGCAGCCGCAGCGCAACCGGACCCTCGACTGGTTCAAGACGGGCGAGGTCACCGCGCTGGTCGCCACCAACGTGGCCGCGCGCGGCATCCACATCGACGACCTCGACCTCGTCGTCAACGTGGACCCGCCGACCGACCACAAGGACTACCTGCACCGCGGCGGCCGTACCGCCCGCGCCGGCGAGTCCGGCAGCGTCGTCACCCTGGTCCTGCCGGACCAGAAGCGCGACATGACCCGTCTGATGTCGGACGCCGGGATCTCCCCGCGGACCGCCCAGATCAAGTCCTCCGACGAGGAGCTCGCCCGCCTCACCGGCGCCAAGGAGCCCTCGGGCATCCCCGTGGTGCTGGACGTGCCGCAGGCGACCCCGCCGCGCCAGCGGTCCGGCGGCGACTCGGGCTCCGGCGCGCGCCGCCGTTCCGGTGGCGCCCGTACGGGCTCCGGCACGGGCGCCGCTCCGGCCGGCGGTGGCCGCGGCCGTCGCTCCGGCGGCGGTGGCGCCGCGGGCCAGGCTCCGGCCTCCGGGTCCGGCCAGGCCCGTCGCGGCCAGGGCGGCCAGGGCGCCGGTACCGGTACCGGTGGCTCCGGCGAGCGCGGCCGGCGTACCGGAGGTGCCCCCTCCGGCGGCGGCGCCGCCGCCGCTTCGGCCCGCAGCCGGGTCGGTGGCGCGGGCCAGGCCCGTCGCCGTTCCGCCTGACCTGTGACGGCGTAGCGACGTAGATACGAACCACCGAGCCGGGCAGCACCTGACGTGCTGCCCGGCTCAGTGCTGTGCGCGGCGGCCGGCGGACCGGCGGCTAGTGGACCATCTTGGCCTGGAGCTTGGCCAGGGTCTTCACGTCCAGGCCGAGGCCCTGGGTGAGGTACCCGTAGAAGCTGCCGTAGTCGGCCTCCATCTGCGTGGTCGCCGCGTCCAGGTAGTCCTGGCGGACCTCCTGGAGCGGGATCAGCAGATCGGGGTTCTGCATCCGGCCGGACTGCTTGAGGCCCGCCCGCACCTGGGCGTCGTACGCGCCGCGGAGGGTGTTCGAGGCCAGGTAGTCGCGCTCGGCGGCGTCCTGTGGGACGGCCAGCGCGCGCAGCAGTACGTAGCTCATCCAGCCCGTCCGGTCCTTGCCGGAGGAGCAGTGGTACAGCATCGGGCCCTGGTTGCCGTCGGCGATCTCGCGGAGGGTGGTCGCGAACTGCGCCCGGCTGTCGGGGTTGGTCACGAACGTGCGGTAGATGTCGCGCATGTACGCCTCGGCGCGGCCGCCGCCGAGCATCTGCTCCTGCTTCACGGGGTCACCGCTGCCTATCGCGGAGACCAGGGTCCCGTACAGGCCGAGGTCGCTGACCGAGCGGGAGGTGGAGGTCAGCCCGGCGGGCAGCTTGTCGGCGCCGTCGTACTGGACCTCCATGGGGATGCGGAAATCGACGACCTTCGTGAGGCCGAGACCGGAGACGTTGGTGACGTCGGCGGCGGTCAGCTTGCCGAGCGCGTCGGAACGGTATACCAGTCCCTGGCGGACCTGGCCGCCGGTCCAGGTGCGGTAGCCGCCGAGGTCGCGGACGTTGACCGCGCCCTGGAGGGGGATCTGGCGAATCGTTTCCGTCGGCAGCAGGTGGTGCCGGGAGGCGCTGGTGGCGCCGGTGGCACGGTTCACCGGCGCGGCGTACGCGGCGGCGGGCAGGGTCCCGATGGCGAGGGCGGAGACGAACACCGCGGTCGCCAGGCGGATTCGGGCACGGCTCATCTGGGGCAACTCCTGTAACGGAGAAGGGAATCACCCTGGTGGTGGCAGGGTGCCGAGCTAGTCGGGTACTTCGCGCGGGGGGAGTTCGTACGGGGGCGGTGCGTGGGGGGGAGTGAGGCCGTGCAGTCGTTCCAGCACGGCGTGTGCCTCGGCCATGACGCGGTCGACGAGCTCCGCACAGGACGGAAGGTCCTCGATCACGCCCGCGACCTGGCCCGATGCCATGACACCGAGGTCCGTACGGCCCTCGACCATGGACGCCTTGAGGAGCATGGGGGTGTTCGCGGCGAGCAGCACCTGGCTCCAGGACAGGTCCTTGCCGTGTTTCATCGCGAGGCCGTCGCGGACCATCTGCGACCAGGACAGGCCCGAGATCTTCTTGAAGCCGGCCGCGTGGCGCACGGCCTTGGCCAGCGCCTTCGTGCGGCCCGCCCGCTCCAGGGACACGACCAGCTCGCTGCGGAGCATCCGGTGCGGGAGGCCGTCGACGGCCGTGGTGACGGTGATGTCCTTGACCCCCGCCTTCAGGTACTCCGCCTTGACCGCGTCCGGGACGGTGGAGTCGGAGGTCAGCAGGAACCGGGTGCCCATGGCGATGCCGGCGGCCCCGTAGGACAGCGCGGCGACCAGCCCGCGGCCGTCGCTGAAACCGCCCGCCGCGATCACCGGGATGCCGACCGCGTCCACCACCTGGGGCAGCAGCACGGTCGTGGCCACGTCACCGGTGTGCCCGCCGCCCTCGCCGCCCTGCACGATCACCGCGTCCGCGCCCCACGCCGCGACCTTCTCGGCGTGCCGGCGGGCCCCGATGGAGGGGATCACGATCACCCCCGCGTCCTTGAGCCGGGAGATCAGCTCCCTGGACGGGGCGAGCGCGAAGGACGCCACCCGGACGCCCTCGTCGATGATCAGCTGGGCGCGCTCGGCCGCGTCCCCGGCGTCCGCCCGCAGATTGACCCCGAAGGGGGCGTCCGTACGGGATTTGACCTCGTGGACCGCGGCCCGCAGCTGCTCCAGCGTCATCGTCGCCGAGGCCAGGATCCCGAGGGCGCCCGCATTGGCCGCCCCCGACACTAGGCGCGGGCCCGCCACCCAGCCCATGCCCGTCTGCACGATCGGGTGCTCGACCCCGACCAGTTTGGTGAATGCCGTCTCCATCGGCCGCTTCGCCCCCATCGGATCAGACCCGTACTTCCCGGTCGCGCAGGCCCTTGGGGTCGATGACCTCGCGGATCAGCCGCAGTTCGCCGGCGGTCGGCTCCCGGGTGTACGGGACCTCGTCCGCGATGGCCAGCTCGAAGCCGGTGGCCGCCGCCACCTGCTCCACCGTGACGCCCGGATGCACCGAGACGAGGCGCATCGAGTGGTCCGGGCCGGTGAAGTCGAAGACTCCGAGATCGCTCACCACGCGCGGCAGCCGGTGGAAGCGGGTGACCCCGGCCGCCTGCGCGCGGTCGTAGCCCACCCCGCTCACCATGTCGACGCGCTCGACGAACACCCGCGCGGAGTGCTTGGGGATCCAGTAGCTCACCGGGTTGTTCAGGGTGTTCACCGGAGCACCGCGCACCCCCAGGAGCTGGCGGGCCGGCCGCTCCCAGTCGCCGATGCAGGAGATGTTCTGGTTGCCGAACCGGTCGATCTGACTGGCGCCCATCATCACGTGGCGGCGCCCACCGGTGACCATGGTCAGGTGGCGGCGGTACGGGAGCCAGCCCTCGGCCGTGCCGTCGAGACCGACCAGCATGGCCTCGCCGTCGGTGAGCAGGAGGTCGGGGGAGAAGGTCCGCTTCGCGAGCCGGGCCCCGAAGGACGGCACCAGACCCATGGGGCTGGCCAGCACCTCGCCGTTGTCGCGCCAGGCCTCGGCGCAGGCGATCACGCAGTACTCGGCGCGGGTGACCGTGGCGGTGGTGGTGGTCGGGCTGCTCACTTCTGCTCCTCGTGCCAGGCCTGGACGGCGGACCGGTAGGCGTGCTCGCTGTCGCCGGAGAGGAAGCGCTCGGCGAACTCGGGCCAGGGGGTGGTGGCGTACAGCTTCTGGAAGGCCTCGTCGCGGTCGTAGTCGGGGACGCAGGAGGTGAAGTGCGCCCCGCCCGGGGTCTCCACGACCCCGGTGACCGAGTGGCGGCTGACGAGGAGGGACTGCGGGGGGCCGGCCTTGGAGAGCTCCGCGGTCTCGACGATCTGCTCGCAGGAGACGTACGCGGCGTCGGCGGCCTCGCAGAAGAGGTCGTCGAAGTACGGGTCCGGTCCCAGGTACTGGGCGTTGCCGAGGCGGTCGGCGCGGTTGAGGTGGACCAGGGCCGCGTCCATGCGCAGGGCGGGGACGGCGACGAACTCCTCGCCGTCGGCATAGGGCGAGGTGACCGTCCGCAGCTCGGGGTTGACCCGCATGACGTCGGAGCCGAGGGCGGCGCGGACGGGGAGGAAGGGCAGCCGGTTGGCGGCGGCGTGCAGGCCCCACATGAACATGGCCTCGTCGAGCTCGGTGAGGGGGAAGGCGGCACGCTCGCGGGCGGCCCGGAAGTGCGGCTCCAGCGGGATCGAGTCGAGGGTCGCGAAGGGGGCGATCAGCTTGCCGATCTTCCCGGCGGCGGCGAGCAGCCCGACGTCGGGGCCGCCGTACGAGATCACGGTGAGATCGGTGATCTCGGAACGGAGCAGTGCACGCACCAGGGCCATGGGCTTGCGCCGCGACCCCCAGCCGCCGATCCCGATGGTCATCCCGCTTCGCAACCGCCCGACGACCTCGTCCGGGGTCATGGTCTTGTCCGTCATGCGCTGTGTCCCTGTCCCTTCCCGAAGGTGTCGCGGACCCGGTCGGCGACCCCGCTGAGGTTGGCCTCGAAGGTGAAGCCCTGCTCGAAGCGGTAGCTGCGGCGCACGTCCACCGGGTCGATGCCGTTGATGGCGGCCTTGGCCAGCCGTAGCAGATAGCCGTCCTTCTTCGCGATCTCGGCGGCCAGCTCCAGGGCGGCCGCCCGCAGTTCGCCCCGCGGTACGACCTTCCACACCGAGCCGTGCGCGTGCAGTTCTGCGGCGGTCGCGGTGCGCGAGGTGTAGTAGAGGGTGCGCATCATGTGCTGCGGGACGAGCCGGGCCAGGTGGGTTGCGGCCCCGAGGGCGCCCCGGTCCAGCTCCGGCAGTCCGAAGGTCGCGTCGTCGGAGGCGACGATGGCGTCGGCGTTGCCGACCAGGCCGATCCCGCCGCCGAGGCAGAAGCCGTTCACGGCCGCGACGACCGGGACCTCGCACTCGTACACGGCGGCGAAGGCCTCGTAGCAGCCCCGGTTGGCGCCGATGAGCGAGGCGTGGCCGGTGTCGCGCTGCATCTCCTTGATGTCGACTCCGGCGTTGAAGCCGCGGCCCTCGGCGGCGAGCACGACGCACCGGACCTCCGGGTCGCGGCCGGCCGCGCGCAGGGCGTCGGCGAGGTCGTACCAGCCCTGCACGGGCAGTGCGTTGACGGGCGGGAAGTCGACTGTGACGAGTGCGATGCCCTTGTCGGGGCTTGAGGTGGAGACACCCATGAGCGGATCAGCTACCTTTCCACCAAACATTTGTTAGGTGAGGAAGGTAGCAGCCGATGGAGCTCAACGGGAGGGTTGTCGTCGTCACCGGCGGAACCCGGGGCGTCGGCGCCGGGATCGCGCGGTCGTTCCTCGCGGCGGGGGCGCACGTCCTCGTCTGCGCGCGGCGCCCGCCGGAGGAACCGGTGGCGCAGGGCGGCCGCGAGGCGGAGTTCACCGCCCTGGACCTGCGCGATCCCGCCGCCGTACGGGGCTTCTTCGCCTCGGTCGGCGAGCACCACGGGCGCCTGGACTGCCTGGTCAACAACGCCGGCGGGACCCCGTACCGACTGCTCGGCGAGGGCGAGGCGGAGCGCCACGCGAGGGTGCTGGAGCTGAACCTGACCGCCCCGATGACCGCCTCGCTGGCCGCGTACCCGTTGCTGCGGGAGTCGCGGGGCTCGGTGGTGATGATCGGCAGCGTCAGCGGGACCCGGCCCTCGCCGGGGACGGCGGCCTACGGGGCCGCGAAGGCGGGCCTGGAGAACCTGGCCCGCTCGATGGCCGTCGAATGGGCCCCCGAGGTACGGGTCAACTCGCTGGTCCTGGGCATGGTGCGGACCGAGCTCGCGCACCTGCACTACGGCGACGAGGCGGGCATCGCGGCGGTCGGCGCGACCGTCCCGCTGGGGCGGCTGGCCGAACCCTCGGACGTGGGGGAGGCGGCGGTGTTCCTGGCCTCCGACCGGGCGGGGTACGTGAGCGGGGCGAGCCTGCTCGTGCACGGGGGCGGCGAGCGCCCGGCGTTTCTGGATGCGGCAACTGCGAACAAGGAGATGTGACATGGGACTTGCCGAGGGCCGTGTGGTCATCGTGACCGGCGCGGGGCGGGGGCTGGGCCGGGCCCACGCGCTGGCCTTCGCGGCGGAGGGGGCGCGGATCGTGGTGAACGACCTGGGCGTCGGCCTGGACGGACTGCCCGGGGCGGACAGCCCGGCGGCCCAGGTGGTCGCGGAGATCCGGGCGCTGGGCGGGGAAGCGGTCGCGCACGGCGGGGACATCGCCACGCCGGAGGGCGCCGCCTCGCTGGTCGAGACGGCCGTCTCGACCTTCGGACGGCTGGACACCCTCGTCAACAACGCGGGGTTCCTGCGCGACCGGATGCTCGTGAACCTGGACGAGGACGACTGGGACGCGGTGATGCGGGTGCACCTCAAAGGCCACTTCCTCCCGCTGAAGTACGCGGCGGCGCACTGGCGGGCGGAGGCGAAGGAGGGGCGCGAGGTGGCCGCGCGGGTCGTCAACACCTCCTCGGGAGCCGGGCTGCTGGGCTCGGTCGGGCAGGGCAACTACAGCGCGGCCAAGGCGGGCATCCTGGGCCTGACCCTGGTGTCGGCGGCGGAGATGGGCCGGTACGGGGTCCAGGTCAACGCGATCGCGCCGGCCGCCCGGACCCGGATGACGGAGCAGACGTTCGCGGAGACCATGGCCGCCCCGGGGGAAGGGGGCTTCGACGCGATGGCCCCGGAGAACGTCTCCCCGCTGGTGGTGTGGCTGGGCTCCGACGCCTCGGCCGGGGTCACGGGCCGGGTCTTCGAAACGGAGGGCGGCCGCATCACGGTGATGGAGGGCTGGCGGCCGGGCCCCACGGCCGACCGCGGCGCCCGGTGGACCCCGGCGGCGGCGGGCGAGGCGGCGGCGAAGCTGCTGGCGGCCGCGGAGCCGCCGCAGCCGGTGTACGGGGCGCGGTAGGGCCCGCCGGGCTGTCAGGATCCGCCTGGCCGTCAGGATCCGCCCGGCCGGCAGGATCCGCCCGGGTTCCGGACATCCTCGGGGCCCGGGGCGGGTCGGTGGCCGACGGGGGTGGGGGAGGCGGGCTGATGGGGGCGGGTCGGCCGGGGATGCGGACTCGTGGGTTCCGGCCAGGCCGCGCGGGGGCGGAGGCGTTGTCCGTATCGGGTCCTTACCCGGCCCGACGGCGCATGGTGGCATGTCCATGCCGAATCTGGCATTCCCGCGACGGACGGAGCATCCGGACATGCCCCTGCGCAGACTGGCCCTCGGGGCCGCCTCCCTCACCCTGGTGGCCCTGGCCGCCCCCGCCCAGGCCGACACCACCTCAATACCGCCCGGCCGGATCACCGTGGAGGTGGTCGGGGCCAACGGCTCCGGCTGCCCCGCCGGGACCACACAGGTGGCGGCGGCCCCCGACAACACCGCCTTCACCGTCACCTACAGCGACTACCTCGCCCAGACCGGCGCCGGCTCCGGCGGCACCGAGTTCCGCAAGAACTGCCAGCTCGCCCTGCGCGTCCACGTACCCCAGGGGTTCACGTACGCCATCGCCCGCGCCGACTACCGCGGCTTCGCCAGCCTCCAGCGCGGCGCCTTCGGCCAGCAGCGGGCCGGCTACTACTTCCAGGGCGCCACACAGACCGCCCGTACGGTCCACCAGTTCAACGGCGCCTACGCCGACAACTGGCAGGCGAGCGACGAGACCGGATACCAGGACCTGGTCTTCGCCCCCTGCGGAGAGGCGCGCAACCTCAACGTCAACACCGAACTGCGCGTCTACGCGGGCTCGTCGAGCCCCCAGGCGCTCAGCTTCATGAGCATGGACTCGACGGACGGCAGCGTCAGCACCGTCTACCACTTCGAATGGAAGGAATGTCCGGCCACCGCCTGACCGCCGACAGCGCGTACGCAGAAGGAGTGACAACGATGTCCCTTCCCTTGTCCCGCACCCTGCTCATCGGCGGCGCGGCCGCCGCCCTGATCGCCACCGGGGCCCCCGCCCAGGCGGCCCCCATCACCGTCCCGCCCGACAAGATCGTGATCGAACTCGCCACCGTCAACGGCTCCGGCTGCCGCGAGGGCACCGCCGCCGTCGCCGTCTCCCCCGACAACACGGCCTTCACGGTCACCTACAGCGAGTACCTCGCCCAGGTCGGCTCCGGCGCCCCGCCCACCGCCTTCCGCAAGAACTGCCAGCTCAACCTGCGCGTCCACGTCCCGAGCGGCTTCACCTACGCGATCGTCCAGGCGGACTACCGGGGCTTCGGCAGCCTCCAGCGCGGCGCATGGGGACAGGAACGCGCGAACTACTACTTCCAGGGGATGTCGCAGACGGCCCAGCGCACCCACCAGTTCAACGGCCCCTTCAACGACAACTGGCAGTCGACCGACAAGACCGAATACGCCGACCTCGTCTGGGCCCCGTGCGGCGAGGAACGCAACTTCAACATCAACACCGAGCTGCGGGTGAACGCCGGCACCTCCGGCCCGCAGGCCCTCAGCTTCATGGCCATGGACTCCACCGACGCGAGCGTGAACACCCTCTACCACCTCGCCTGGCAGACCTGCCCGCCGCACAAGTCGTAGCGGCCGATACGAAGGAGGGGGCGGGGCCGACGTGCGACCGGCCCCGCCCCCGCCGCCTTTCCCGCTCAGCGGGAACACCCCCTCCCGCCCCCGGCCGGGCCGCGCCTACCGTCTGGCGCACCAACACACCACCGCAGCCGGGAGGACCCATGCTGAACGACCGGCGCCGGCGCGAGGCCGCCGAGGTGCTGCGCACGGCGCAGGCGCGGCGCAGGCCCGTGCGGCCGCTGAGCGAGACGTTCGAGGGGATCGGCGCGCAGGACGCGTACGAGATACAGCTCATCAACATCCGCCACCGCGTGCGGGGCGACGGCGCCCGCGTCACCGGGCACAAGGTCGGGCTGTCGTCCCCCGTCATGCAGGCCATGATGGGCGTCGACGAGCCCGACTACGGGCACCTGCTCGACGCGATGGAGCTGCGCGAGGACACCCCGGTCCCCGCGGCCGCCTACTGCGCGCCCCGCGTGGAGGTCGAGATCGGCTTCGTGCTCGGCGCCGACCTGCCCGGCGAGGGCTGCACCGCGGACGACGTGCTCGCGGCGACCGAGCGGGTCGTCCCGGCCCTGGAACTCATCGACAGCCGGATCGCCGACTGGCGGATCTCCATCGCGGACACCATCGCCGACAACGCCTCCTCCGCCGGATACGCGATCGGGGAGGGCGCCGACCCGCGCGAAATGGACCTCAGGGCCGTCGAAGCCACCCTGACCAGCGGCGGCGAGCTCCTCGCGAGCGGGCGCGGCGACGCCGTGCTCGGGGATCCCGCCGAGTCCGTGGCCTGGCTGGCGCGGACCGTGGCCCGCTTCGGAGTACCGCTGCGCAAGGGCCACCTGATCCTGCCCGGGTCCTGCACCCGCGCCGTGGACGTGGCCGCCGGGCGGACCTACACCGCCGAGTTCACCGGGCTCGGCCCGGTGTCCCTCTCCTTCATCTGAGGTGCCATGACGAACACAGGGAAAGC
Source organism: Streptomyces sp. NPDC059443 (assembly GCF_042750105.1). NCBI lineage: Bacteria > Bacillati > Actinomycetota > Actinomycetes > Kitasatosporales > Streptomycetaceae > Streptomyces > Streptomyces sp. NPDC059443. Next base: position 54,670 of record NZ_JBHYVM010000038.1, read on the forward strand.
GACCGCCGCCATCGTCGGCTCCGGGAACATCGGAACCGACCTCCTCTACAAGCTCCGCCGCTCCCCGTACATCGAGCCCCGCTGGATGATCGGCGTGGACCCCGCCAGCGAGGGCCTGGCCCGTGCCCGCCGCTTCGGACTCGACGCTTCCCACGGGGGAGTGGACTGGTTGCTCGCCCAGGACGAGCTGCCGGACCTGGTCTTCGAGGCCACCTCCGCCTCCGTGCACCGGGCCAACGCCCCGCGCTACGCCGAACTCGGCATCAAGGCGATCGACCTGACACCGGCCGCCGTCGGCCCCGCCGTCGTACCGCCCGCGAACCTGACCGCCCACCTCGACCGGGACAACGTCAACATGATCACCTGCGGCGGCCAGGCCACCATCCCCATGGTGTACGCCGTCTCCCGCGTGGTCCCCGTCGCCTACGCCGAGATCGTGGCCTCGGTGGCCTCCGTCTCGGCCGGCCCGGGCACCCGCGCCAACATCGACGAGTTCACCCGCACCACCTCCCGGGGCATCGAGGAGATCGGCGGCGCCGGACGCGGCAAGGCCATCATCATCCTCAACCCGGCCGATCCTCCGGTCATCATGCGCGACACCGTCTTCTGCGCGATCCCGGCCGATGCCGACCGCGAGGCCATCGCCGCCTCCGTCAAGCAGGTCGCCGAGGACGTGGCCGCGTACGTACCCGGCTACCGGCTGCGCACCGAGCCGCAGTTCGACGATCCCTCCCCGCTCAACGGCGGGATGGCCCGGGTCGCGATCTTCCTGGAGGTGGAGGGCGCCGGCGACTACCTGCCGCCCTACGCCGGAAACCTCGACATCATGACCGCCGCCGCCACCAAGGTCGGCGAGGAGTTCGCCAAGGGGATGACGAAGTGACCACCCGTTCAGTGACCACCTACTCCGACACCCTCGACATCCGGATCACCGACTCCTCCCTGCGCGACGGCTCGCACGCCAAGCGCCACCAGTTCACGGGCGAGGACGTGCGCTCGATCGTGACCGCCCTGGACGGCGCCGGGGTCCCCGTCATCGAGGTCACCCACGGGGACGGACTCGGCGGGTCCTCCTTCAACTACGGCTTCTCGAAGACCCCCGAGCAGGAGCTCATCAAGATCGCCGCGGACACCGCCCGGAACGCGAAGATCGCCTTCCTGATGCTGCCGGGGCTCGGCGTGAAGGACGACATCCGCGCCGCGCACGGCAACGGCGGCGCGATCTGCCGGATCGCCACCCACTGCACCGAGGCCGACATCTCCGTCCAGCACTTCGGGCTCGCCCGCGAGATGGGCCTGGAGACCGTCGGATTCCTGATGATGGCCCACTCCACCACCCCCGAGAACCTGGCCCGGCAGGCCCGCGTCATGGCCGACGCCGGCTGCCAGTGCGTGTACGTGGTCGACTCCGCCGGCGCCATGGTCATGGACGAGGTCACCGACCGGGTGGCGGCGCTCGTCGCCGAGCTCGGCCCGGACGCCCAGGTCGGCTTCCACGGTCACGAGAACCTCGGGCTGGGCGTGGGCAACTCCGTCGCCGCCGTCCGCGCCGGGGCGCTCCAGATCGACGGTTCCACCCGCCGCCTCGGCGCGGGCGCGGGCAACACGCCCGTCGAGGCCTTCGCCGCCGTCTGCCAGAAGATGGGCATCCGCACCGGCATCGACGTACTGAAGATCATCGACGCCGCCGAGGACGTGGTCCGCCCCGTCATGGACGAGGAGTGCCGGCTCGACCGGATGGCCCTCCTCATGGGCCACGCCGGCGTCTACTCCAGCTTCCTCAAGCACGCCTACCGCCAGGCCGAGCGCTACGGGGTCCCCGGCGCCCAGATCCTCCTGCGCGCGGGCGAACGCCGCCTAGTCGGCGGCCAGGAGGACCAGCTCATCGACATCGCGGTGGAACTGGCCAATTCCAGCCCCGCCGGCCTCTGAGGCACGGGCCGACGCCGGCCACATCCGGCCTCGCTGGCCAAATCAGGCCTCGCCTGCCAATCCGGCCCTGCCTGCCAATCCGGCCCCGGGGGGGGGGGGGGGGGGGCGGCCCGCGGGGGGGGGGGGGGGTGTGGGGGGGGTGGGGGGGGAGCGGTCTGGGCGGGGCGCGGGAGCCCACCGCGCAAGACACATGTG
>NZ_JBHYVM010000038.1:56806-86936 GCF_042750105.1 Streptomyces sp. NPDC059443
CGCCCGCGCCCGCCCCCCCGCGCCGCGGCGCCGGGGGCCCCGCCCGTCCCCGGCGCCGGCGCCGCGGGGGGGGGGGGGCCGCCCCCCCCCCCCCCCCCCCGAGACGGCGGCCTGCCGCACCACGAACCGAACCACAACGAAGTGGAGGGCCACCCATGGCCGAAACGACCGCAGCCGACGAAGCGCCCCGCGTCATAGAGGCTGCCCCCGTGCCCGCGAGATTCGCGAGAGGCTGGCACTGCCTCGGACTCGCCGCCCCGTTCCGGGACGGAACCCCGCACGAGATCGAAGCCTTCGGCACCCGACTCGTCGTCTTCCAGGGCCAAGACACCGGCGAGCTGAGCGTCCTCAACGCCTACTGCCCCCACATGGGCGGCAACCTCGCCCACGGCACCGTCAAGGGCGACACCGTCGCATGCCCCTTCCACGACTGGCGCTGGTCCGGCGACGGACACTGCGCCGCCATCCCCTACGCCCGCCGCGTCCCGCCGCGCGCGCGGACCCGCGCCTGGACCTCCCTGGAACGCAACGGCCAGCTCTACGTCTGGCACGACCCGGAGGGGAACCCGCCGCAGCCCGAGGTCACGATCCCCGTCATCGAGGGCGTCGGCGACCCCGAGTGGAGCGACTGGAGCTGGAACTCCCTGCGCGTGGAGAACTCCAACTGCCGCGAGATCGTCGACAACGTCGTGGACATGGCGCACTTCTACTACGTGCACTACGCCTTCCCGACCTACTTCAAGAACGTCTTCGACGGCCACGTCGCCACCCAGTACATGGAGTCCACCCCGCGCGGAGACGTGGACCTCGGCACCCTCTCCACCGGCGGCGGCCTGCGCTCGGACGCCTCGTACCACGGCCCCTCGTACATGATCGACAAGCTGTGGAGCGACATCGGCGGCGGCGTCGAGCTCGAATCGGTCCTCATCAACTGCCATTACCCCATCGACGAGAACAGCTTCATGCTCATGTACGGGACGATCGTCAGGAAGCTCCCCGGCATGACCGACGAACAGGCCGCCGACGCCGCCCGCCTGACCTCCGAGGGCCTCGCCGTCGGATTCGAGCAGGACGTCGAGATCTGGAAGAACAAGACCCGCATCGACAACCCGCTCCTGACGGAGGAGGACGGCCCCGTCTACCAGCTCCGCCGCTGGTACGAGCAGTTCTACGTGGACCGCGCCGACGTCAAGGACGAGATGGTGCGCCGCTTCGAGTTCGAGATCGACACCACCCGCGCCACCGCCGCCTGGAAGGCCGAGGTCGCCGGGAACCTCGCCCGCCGCGCGGCCGGGGCCCCGTGATGACCCCGGTCGCGTGCGGGGAGTGCGGAGCCCGGGTGCTGTGCGAGAAGTTCAGCCCCGCCCACACCCAGATCCAGTGGACCGAGGAGGCCGCCGTGCTTCCGGGGGGATGCCCGCGCATCGCCGCCGAGGTCGCGGCGGGCGGGCTCGGCGCCCGCGTCCGCTCCTGCGGAGCCCTGCGCGCGAGCATCGAGGCGGCCGTCCTGGAGGGCCGTCTGGAGGTGGCGGCCGATGCCTGACACCGACACCGACAGAGCGGTTACGCCGCCCCGCGCGGCGGAGGCCCGGAGCGCGGCCCCGGCTCCGGCCCCGGGCGGAGCACCCGGCAGGCTGCTGGTCCGCGTCACCGAGCGGATCCAGGAGACCGCCGACGCGGTCTCCCTCGTACTCGACGCGGAACTCCCGTACCGCCCGGGCCAGTTCCTCACGCTCCGGCTGCCCCCGTCGAGCGGAGCGGGCGGCGAAGCCCGCTGTTACTCCCTGGCGGGCTCCCCCCACACCGGGGACCCGCTGCGCATCACCGTCAAGCGGGTCCCCGGCGGCGCCGGATCCGGTTGGCTCTGCCAGAGCGCGGCCGTCGGCGACGAGCTGGAGATCCTGCCGCCCGCGGGCACCTTCACCCCGGCCGACCTGGACCGGGACCTCCTCCTGGTGGCGGGCGGCAGCGGGATCACCCCGGTGTTCTCCATCGCCAAGTCGGCGCTCGCGGCCGGCCGGGGCCACGTCGCGCTGGTGTACGCCAACCGGGACCCCGGCTCGGTGATCTTCCGCGACGAGCTGTGGGGGCTTGCCGAGGAACACCCCGGCAGGCTCACCGTCGTGCACTGGCTGGAGAGCCTCCAGGGACTGCCGGGCGCCGCGCACCTGGGCCCGCTCGTGGCCCCGTACGCCGGCCGCGAGGCCTACCTGTGCGGGCCCGTCCCGCTGATGGACGCGGCCCAGGCGGCCCTGCGGTCGTCCGGCGCCCCGGACGGATCCGTCCACCGCGAGCGGTACTTCTCCCTGAGCGGCGACGTCTTCGCGCCCCTGGCCCCGTCCCCGGCCCCGGAGGCCGGGGGAGGCGCCACCGCCGAGGTGGAGTTGGACGGGGCCGTGCACACCGTGCCCTGGCCGGCCGGGACCCCGCTCCTCGACGCGCTGCTCGCCGCGGGCGTCCCCGCCCCGTACTCCTGCCGCGAGGGCGCGTGCAGCGCCTGCTGCTGCCGGGTGTTGGAGGGCGGGGCGAAGATGGTCCGCAACGAGGTCCTGGACCGCGAGGACGTGGCCGACGGCTACCTCCTGGCCTGCCAGGCGCTGCCGCTCGGCGACCGGGTCCGCGTCACCTACGACGGCTGAACGGAACGGGCCCGGCCCCCTGGCGAGGGGTCGGGCCCGGTCCTTCATTCGCGCGATGGGATACCACTACCCACTACATCCACTCGCTGAACCGCAGCCACCCCATCATGTTGTCCATCGCCTGCGCGGAGACGGCCGGTTCCAGGTCCGGAGCCGGTGCGGACCCGGCCCGGCCCGCGCGGCCGGGCCCGTACAGCTCCCGCCACACCGACCGCGCGCAGGCCAGTACCGCCGGCGCCAGCCGGGACGGCTCCCGGTCCCCGCGGCCGGAGGACACCGACACGGCGGCCACGGCCCGCCCGGCCCCCCGCAGCGGCGCAGCCACGCAGGAGATCCCGCGGAAGCTCTCCTCCCGGTCGTACGCCACCCCCCGCTCGCGGATCGCCGCGAGCTCGGAGCGCAGCGCCAGCGGCCGGATCAGGGTGCGGGCGGTGCGCGGCCGCAGGCCCTGGGCGAGGACGTGCTCCACCGCCGACGGGTCGCTGAACGCGAGGATCGCCTTGCCGGTGGCCGTGCAGTACGCGGGCATCCGGCCGCCGACCCGCGAGGGCACGGTGGTGGCCTCCGAGCCTCCGATCCGCTCCAGGCACACCACCTCGGCCCCGTCGAGCACCGACAGGTGCACCACCCGGCCCGTCTGCTCGTGCAGCGCGTGCAGCAGCGGCAGGGCGGCCCGGCGCAGCCGGTTGTGGTGGGAGGCGAGCGCGCCGAGCTCCAGCATGCGCATGCCCATGCGGTAGTCGCGGCCCTCGCGGTCCAGCCAGCGCAACCGCACCAGCTGGTCGAGGATCCGATGGGCGGAAGAACGCGGGATTCCGGAGCGGCGCACGACCTCGGTGAGCGACAGCCGCGGCTGTGGACCCTCGAAGGCGCCCAGCACCCTCGCGGCCTTCTCCAGCAGCGACAGCGGTGCGAGCTCGGTCTCCAAGACCTGGTCAAGCACGAGAAAACCCCCTGCGTGAGGCGTTGGGGCGACCCTGCCACGGCTCCTGGCCGGAGGGGAAGCACCGGGAGGGGGTTATTTCATTCAGTAATACTTCGAGTAGTAGTTCCGGCGGGCTTCCCGCTCAGCGGGAACACCTCGTTCCGCGCCCGGACCCCCCGGCGTACGTTCCTCGCCATCGATCCAGAACACCCGAAGATCCTTGATCCGAGTTGATCCGAGATGATCCGAGAAGGGGACACCATGAGTGACGAAGAGGTCCTCGCAGCAGTCCGCGCACTCGCCCCCGCCCTCCGCGAGCGCGGTGCGGAGGCCGAAGCGCAGCGCAAGGTCCCCGAGGCGAGCATCAAGGAACTGGCCGCCACCGGCTTCTTCCGCCTGCTCCAGCCCAAGGCCCACGGCGGCCGCGCCGCGAACCCGGCGCTCTTCTACGCCGCCGTGAAGGAGATCGCCAAGGCCTGCGGCTCCACCGGCTGGGTCTCCTCCGTCCTCGGCGTCCACCCCTGGCACGTGGCCCTCTACGACCCCCGCGCCCAGGAAGAGGTCTGGGGCCAGGACCGCGACACGCGGATCTGCTCCTCCTACGCCCCCACCGGCAAGGTCACCGTCGTGGACGGAGGATTCACCGTCAGCGGCCGCTGGCACTTCTCCTCCGGCTGCGACCACGCCGACTGGGCCCTGCTCGGCGGACTCGTCACCGACGCCGACGGCCGCCCCGTCGACATGCGGACCTTCCTGATCCCCCGCGCCCAGTACCGCATCGACGAGGTCTGGGACACCGTCGGCCTGCGCGGCTCCGGCTCCAACGACATCCTCGTCGAAGACGTCTTCGTCCCCGAACACCGCGCGCTGAGCTTCGGCCCCGTCACCGCCCTCCAGGTCCCCGGCCACCGGCTCAACCCCGAGCCGCTCTACCGGCTCCCGTACGCCTCCGTCTTCACCACCACCATCTCCACCCCCATCGTCGGCATCGCCGAAGGCGCCTACGAGGGCTACGTCGCCGCGACCCGCGAACGCTTCCGCGTCTCCTACGGCCAGCAGGTCGCCGAAGACCCCTTCGCCCAGGTCCGGATCGCCCGCGCCGCCAGCGACATCGACGCCTCCTGGCTCCAGCTCCAGCGCAACATCGGCGAGCTCTACGCGCTGGCCGAACGCGGCGAGGAACTCCCGATGCCGCTGCGCACCCGCGCCCGCCGCGACCAGGTCCTCGCCACCGAACGCAGCGTCGCCGCCGTCGACCTCCTGATGGAGAACGCGGGCGGCAGCGCCATGCGCACCGGCGCCAACCCCGTCCAGCGCGCCTGGCGCGACGTCCACACCGGCCGGGGCCACGCCGCCAACGACCCCGAGCGGGCGTTGGTCCTCTTCGGCCAGGGCGCCCTCGGCCTCGACATCCAGGACACGATGCTATGAGCGCGCGGGCACTGACGTGCGAGAACACCTCCCGCACCGCCGAGGCCGGCGCCCTGACCCTGCACTACCACGAGGCCGGCCCCCGGGACACCCCCGACGCCCCCGTCGTGATCATGCTGCACGGCGGCGGCCCCGGAGCCTCCGGCTGGTCCAACTTCGGCGGCAACCTGCCCCACTTCGCCGAACGCTTCCGCACCCTGCTCGTCGACCAGCCCTGCTACGGCCGCTCCGACAAACCCGAACCCGACCGCGACTACTTCAGCTTCAGCGCCAACGCCGTCATCGCCCTCATGGACGCACTCGGCATCGAGCGGGCCCACTTCATCGGGAACTCCCTCGGCGGCGGAGCCGCCACCCGCCTGGTCCTCGACCACCCCGGCCGCGTCGACAAGCTCCTGCTCATGGGCCCCGGCGGCATCTCGCTCAACCTCTTCTCCGCCGACCCCACCGAAGGCATCAAGCGGCTCTTCGAGTTCAGCCTCGCCCCCGAGCCCACCCGCGCACAGATGCGGACCTTCCTCACCACCCTCGCCCACGACCCGGCGATCGTCACCGACGCCCTCGTCGAGGAGCGCTACGCCCAGGCCACCGACCCCGAAGCCAGGCTCGGAAACGCCCGCATGGGCGCCTCCTTCGCCAAGTGGCCCGAGGCCGCCATGCTCTGGCGCGAAGCCCACCGGATCAGCCGTCCGGTGCTGCTGACCTGGGGCCGCGAGGACCGGGTCAACCCCGTCGACGGGGCCTTCCTCGCCCTGAAGACCATCCCCGACGCCCGCCTGCACGTCTTCCCGCACTGCGGGCACTGGGCGCAGACCGAGGCCGCCGACGAGTTCAACCGCCTCGCCACCGACTTCTTCCTCCACTGAACCCCCTGATCCCACCGAGGAGTTCCCCCATGGACATCCGCGCACTCGGATACCTCCGCATCGAGACCGCCGACCTCGCCGCCTGGCGCACCTACGTCCTCGACATCCTCGGCATGGCCGAAGCCCAAGGCACCACGGACACCCTCCTGAACGTCCGCATCGATGATCGCGTCCACCGCTTCCAGTTCGTCGCCGGAACCCAGGACCGGCTGCTCGCCGCCGGGTTCGAGGTCGCGAACGCCCGCGCCCTGGAGGACGCCGCCGCCGAACTGGAGAGCGCCGGCCACACCGTCAAGCAGGGCGACGGGGCCACCCTCGCCGACCGCCGCGTCCAGGGCCTGATCCACTGCGAGGACCCCAGCGGCAACCCCCTGGAGATCTACTGGGGCCAGGCCCAGGACCACAGCCCGCTCGGGACCCCGTACGGCAACCGCTTCGTCACCGGCGGCCGCGAGGGCAGCCTCGGGCTCGGCCACGTCGTCCTGCCCGCCGCCGACACCGAGGTCACCCTCGACTTCTACGAGAACCTCCTCGGCTTCCAGCTCCGCGACTCCATGAAGCTGCCCCCGGTCGCCGTCCCCACCGGCAAGCCCGGCCGGGAGTTCCACTGGATGCACTTCCTCAGCCCCAACCGCCGCCACCACAGCCTCGGCCTCTACCCGGGCGCGCTGCCGCCCGGCATCGTCCACTTCATGGTCGAACTGGAGACCCTGGACGACGTCGGCTACTGCCTCGACCGCATGAACAAGGCCGGCATCCCCATCGCCTCCACCCTCGGCCGGCACTCCAACGACCACATGGTCTCCTTCTACGCCCAGGCCCCCGGCGGCTTCCAGGTCGAGTACGGCTGGGACGGCCTGGTCGTCGACCCCGCCACCTGGACCGCGAAGGAGATCACCTCGGACAGCTTCTGGGGCCACCAGTGGAACGGCTGACCCCACCCGCCGAGGGGGACGCCCGCTCCCGCTCCGTGGACCCCGCCGCCTTCCGCGAGGTCCTCGGAGCCTTCGCCTCCGGCATCACCGTCGTCGCGGCCGTCGCCGACGGCGGCCGCCCGGCGGGGCTGGCCTGCCAGTCCTTCGCCTCCCTCTCCCTCGACCCGCCGCTGGTCCTGCTCTGCGTCGGCAAGGGCTCCTCCAGCTGGCCCAAGGTCCGGGCCGCCGGCCGGTTCGGGGTCAGCATCCTCGCCGAGGAGCAGCGCTCCGTGTGCGAGGCCCTCGGCCGGCCGGGCGAGGAGAAGTTCGCGGGCGTCGACTGGGAACCCTCCGCCCACGGAGCCGTCCGCATCACCGGCGCCCTCGCCACCGTCGACTGCGCCCTCGAAGCCGTCCACGAGGCCGGCGACCACTACCTCGTCACCGCCCGGGTCCTCGAACTGACCACCCGCGACGGCGGCTCACCCCTGCTGTACTACCGCAGCGCCTACGCCACGGGAGCCTTCGGATGACCTCCTCGACCGACTGTGCATACGACGTGGTGGTCGTCGGGTCCGGCGCCGCCGGTCTCGCCGCCGCCGTCACCGCCCGGCTGCGCGGCCTGAGCGTCCTCGTCGTGGAGAAGACCGACAAGTACGGCGGCTCCACCGCCCTGTCCGGCGGCGCGATCTGGGTCCCCGGCAACTTCCACCTCGACCGGGCCGGCCTCGCCGACACCCGCGAGAAGGCCCGTGCCTACCTCGATGCCACCGTCGGCGACCGGGTCCCGGCCGCGCGCAAGGACGCGTACCTCGCCCACGGGCCGCGCATGGTCGAGGAGTTCCACGACCGCACCGAGATCCGCTTCATGTACACCCCCGGCTACTCGGACTACTTCCCCGAGGCCCAGGGTGGCATGGCGCAGGGCCGCTCCATCGAACCGTGCATCGTCGACCTCAAACGGCTCGGCGAGCTGGGCGCCACCATGCGCCGGGCCGGACTGCCCACCTACGGGCTGACCATGACCTCGTACGACTTCCGCTTCCTCAACATGGTCAGCCGGACCTGGGCGGGCAAGAAGACCTCAGTCAAGGTCGGCCTGCGCGCGCTGGGGGCGCTGGCCACCGGCCGCAAGCTCCTCTCCCTCGGGGAGGCGCTCGTCGCCCGCATGCGGCTCTCCCTGGACCGGCTCGGCGGCGACCTGTGGCTGTCGGCGCCGCTGACCGGCCTGGTCACCGACCCGGCCGGGCGGGTGACGGGCGTACGGGTCCTGCGCGGCGGCCGCGAAGTGACCGTAGCGGCGCGGGGCGGGGTGGTGCTGGCCTCCGGCGGGTTCTCGCACGACCAGGCGCTGCGCGAGAAGCACCTGCCCGCGCCCACCTCCACGGCCTGGACGCACGCCTCCGAAGGCCAGAGCGGCGACGCCCTCAGGATCGGAGAGGAACTGGGGGCCGCCACCGACCTGCTGGACAAGGTGTGGGGCGCGCCGTCCGTGTGCCCGCCGGGGGAGAAGCCGTTCTTCCTCGTCGCCGACCGGGGCATCCCGGGCATGGTCATCGTCAACGAGGCGGGGGAGCGGTACGCCAACGAGGCCCTGCCCTACCACGCGTTCGTGGACCGGATGTACGCCGCCGACCGGCCGGAGGCGACGACCGTGCCGTCCTGGCTGATCCTCGACGCCCGCTCCAAGGCCCGGTACATCTTCGCCGGGCTCTTCCCCGGCCAGCCCTTCCCCAGGAAGTGGCTGGAGAGCGGCTTCCTGAAGAAGGCCGACACCCTGGAGGAGCTGGCCCGGCAGACCGCCGCCCCCGGCCTGCCCGCCGCGATCAGCCGCTTCAACGGCTTCGCGCGGGCGGGCGTGGACGAGGACTTCGGTCGGGGCGAGAGCGTCTACGACCGCTACTACGGCGACCCGACGCTCCCCAATCCGAACCTGGCGCCGATCGAGAAGGGCCCCTTCTACGCGGTCCCCGTGCACCCGGGGGACATCGGCACCAAGGGCGGACTGGTCACCGACACCGACGGCCGGGTGCTCCGCGAGGACTCCACAGCGATCGCCGGCCTCTACGCCTCGGGCAACTGCTCGGCGGCGGTGATGGGGGAGACCTACCCGGGGCCGGGCGCCACGATCGGCCCCGCGATGGCCTTCGGCTGGGCGGCCGTCAACGCGATCGCCGCCCAGCTGGACGGCGACAGCGCCTAGGAGAGCTTGCCGCCGTAGTCCGGCAGCTTGACGGTGCGCTCGGCGTGGCCGCCGACCAGGTCGCTCTGGTTGTTGCCGATGTTGGCGATGATCGTGTAGCCGCGCGCCTCGATCTCGGCCCGCTTGGCCGTCTTGTACGCGCTGACCTCGCTGAACAGTGCGGGCAGATCGCGGACGTAGAGGCCCGAGACCGGGTAGCCGACCGCCTTGAGGTTGCGCTCGGTCAGGGAGTACACGATGCCGGGGCGGGCGGTGACGAAGAAGATGGCGACCCCGTGGTCGTTCGCGTACCGGGTCAGGTCACGGACCTTGGCGATCGCGGGTGTCGGGGAGGTCCAGAACCAGTGGAAGTCCGTCTCCAGCGAGGAGTTGTCGATGTCGAGGACGATCGCCGGCTTCTCACCGGCGGGCGATGCGGCGATGCGCTCCTCGATCCCGGGGCGGGCCGCGTCGATGACGGCGGCGACGTCCCGCTGCCAGGTGGCGTAGTCCAGGCCGAGGAACACCGCGTTGCCGCCGGGCGCGGAGGCGGTGGCGGCGCTGACGGCCGGGGCGGCCGCCCGGGCGGGGGCCGCCTGGGCGGCGGCGGCCGGAACCAAGGCCAGTACGGCGGCGGCTACGGCCACTGCGGCGGCGGCGGTGGTACGGGTGCTGCGCATGGGGGACGCTCCTCGGTCACGCATTGACATGTACGGGACCAGGCTGGACGGCCGTCGCCCCCATGTCTACTGGCCGGTAAGTAACTTTTCATGACCGGCGGGTGAACCCCCGTCATGGACCGTGCCGGCCCGTGGCCTAGGTGTCGCACTCCAGGACCGTGTGGCACAGCCCGCAGCGGGCCCGGACCGGTCCGCCGTGGGCGGGCAGCCGCAGCCGCTGCTCGCACACCGGGCACGGGAAGCTCACCCGCAGCCCGCCCGCGTGCTCCTCGAAGCGGTACGCCGCCCCCTGCCCCGGGGCGCTCCCGCCCGCCGCGCGGTCCCGGACGTACCGCCGCCGCTCGGGGCGGCCCGCGGCCGCCAGGGGGGCCCGGCGCAGGTCCTGGTCGGCCAGCGCGCGACCGCGCACGTACGCCTCGTAGGCCTGCGGGCTGGTGAACCACGTGGAGAGGTCCTCGCCGCCCAGCAGCCGGCCGCGCTTGGCGAGGACGTAGCCGAACTCCTCCGGCGTGAGGTAGCCGAGCTTCTGGTGGGTGAGCTCGTCCTCGCGGTAGGCGTCGAGCAGCAGCCAGCCGGCGCCGAGGTACGCGGCGGCGGTGTCCGTGAGGATCTCGTTGGCCTCGGTGGAGGGGAACCGCAGGTCGAGGCGGTGCAGCAGGACGTGCGTCACCTCGTGGGCGAGGGCCGCCGCCAGATCGCGGCGATGGACGCGGAACCGGTCGTTGACCTCGACGAAGTATTCCGGACCGGCCGTCAGCTCCACGGTGGCCGCCTCCTCCATCGCGCGGAAGCTCACCACCATGCGCGCGTCGGGCAGCCGCAGCGCCCGGACCATCGCGGAAGCCACTCGGTGCGCGCCGAGGTACAGGTCGTCGGCCGGGCCGAAGGCGGCGTCGGCGGGGGCGAAGGCGGTGTCGTAGGAGCGGACCCCGTCGCCGGAGAGCCGCCGGAACAGTGCGGTGATGGCCCGGCGGACCGTGTCCAGATGCGGAAATCCGTGCTCAACCGGGCTGCTGTGCCTGCTCTTCCGCGTCATGGGGCCTCCCGCGCCGCACATTGTCCGAAAACGCGTTCTTGAAGCCGATCGTGCGTGCGATGTGTCATGGAGTCTGTCATGAACCCGTCATGTGGACGCTCGCCGTGCGGGCACCCGCCCCACGGACGTCCGTCGTGCACCCGATGACGCGCAAGGCCCAACCCCCCACGAAAGGCAGCGTGTCGACTGTGTCCACCCTTGCCCGAACCTCCGTCCGGTACCTCAAGCGCACCCTCGCCACAGGGGCCGTCGCCCTCGCGGTCGTCAGCCTCCAGCCCGGCTCCGCCACCGCCTCCACGGCCCCCGTCGTCGGCGGAACGCGCGCCGCCCAAGGCGAGTTCCCCTTCATGGTCCGCCTCTCCATGGGCTGCGGCGGCGCCCTCTACACCCAGCAGATCGTCCTCACCGCGGCCCACTGCGTGGACGGATCCGGGAACAACACCTCCATCACCGCCACCGCCGGAGTCGTCGACCTCAACAGCTCCAGCGCCATCAAGGTCAAGTCCACCAAGGTGCTCCAGGCCCCCGGCTACAACGGCAGCGGCAAGGACTGGGCCCTCATCAAGCTCGCCAAACCCATCGACCTGCCGACCCTCAAGATCGCCGACACCAAGGACTACGACAACGGCACCTTCACCATCGCCGGCTGGGGCGCCACCCGAGAAGGCGGCGGCCAGCAGCGCTACCTGCGGAAGGCCACCGTCCCCTTCGTCTCCGACGCCTCCTGCCAGGCCTCCTACGGCAGCTCCCTCGTACCCGCCGAGGAAATCTGCGCCGGCTTCGCCCAGGGCGGAGTCGACACCTGCCAGGGCGACTCGGGCGGCCCCATGTTCCGCCGGGACAGCGCGAACGCCTGGATCCAGGTCGGCATAGTCAGCTGGGGCGAGGGCTGCGCCCGGCCCGACTACCCCGGCGTCTACACCGAGGTCTCCACCTTCGCCACGGACATCAAGAACGCGGCCGCCACGCTCTGACCCGGCCCTCCCGTCGTTCTTCGCGTCGTTCTTCTCGTCCTTCCGGCCCATGCCCACGGGGCCGGAAGGACGAGGCGCGATGCACCAAATGTACGTAACGTCGTCCGCAGTACCGCGAGGCTGGGACACCGCTGCCCCGGCCCCGCGGACCCCTGCCGGCGCTCCGCCGTGCGGTTGCGGGCCGGAGCGCCCGCGGTTCCCATGGGAAGACCCCTGGGGAGAACCCACCAGGTGGGCAAGCACAGTCAGCGGGCGACAGTGGGGCAGGCGGCGCATGACGATCAGAGTGATCATCGCGGACGACCAGGAGATGGTCAGGACCGGATTCCGGATGATCCTCGAAAGCCAGCCGGACATCGAAGTGGTCGCCGACGTCGTCGACGGCGAAGCCGCCCTCGCGGCCGTCGCCCTGCACCGCCCCGACGTCCTGCTCCTCGACATCCGCATGCCACGCCTCGACGGGCTCGAAGTCACCCGCCGCCTCTCCGGCAGCGACCGCCCCCGCATCGTCATCGTCACCACCTTCGACCTCGACGAGTACGTCCACGCGGCGCTCCACGGCGGAGCCTCCGGCTTCCTCCTCAAGGACGCGAGCCCGGCCATGCTGGTTGAAGCGGTCCGGGCCGCAGCCGTCGGAGACTCCCTCGTCTCACCCGCCATCACCGTCCGCCTGCTCCGCGAAATGGCCCTCCGCACCCCCGCCTCCGTGGCCGCCCGCCGCCCGGCGGAGCCCCTGACCGACCGGGAACGCGAAGTCGTACGCTGCCTCGCGCGCGGCCTGACCAACGCGGAGATCGCGGCCGAGCTCTACGTCTCCCTCTCCACGGTCAAGACCCACCTGGCCAACGTCCAGACCAAACTCGACGCCCGCAACCGCGTCGAAATCGCCGCCTGGGCCTGGGAAAGCGGCCTGGCAGGCACTCCGGCGTGACCCAAATCCAGCCCCTCCGGCGTTTGAGGAGCGGGGTCTGGGGCGGCGCCCCAGGAAGGCGGCGCGCAGCGTCCCCCACGACGTCCACCCCCACGGGCCCGGCCCCCACCGCCCCGCGCACCGGTACTCGTACCCGCACCCGTACCCACGCGACCCGCGGAGCCGGAGGCAACCGATGAGCCCCCTGGGCCCATGGGCCCGCCGCCACCCCTACATCGCGGACTGGATCCGGATCATCCTCTCCGTCACCCTCCTCGCCCTCGTCAGCTTCGAGGGCGTCGTCCTCGCCCGCCAGCCCAGCGCCCCCCACGCCGCCGTCTGGGTATCCGGCATCCTCGTCTGCCTCAGCGCCGCGCCCTGGCCCGGCATGCCGCTCATCGCACGCGCCTGGTTCGCCGCCACCGTCACCTGGACCGTCACGCTCCTCCTGATCTTCGGCAACCACCCCGTCGTCGTCTGGGGCGGCGGCGAAGCCATCGCGCTCCTCGTCCTCCTCACCCAGATCCTGCTCCGCGCCCCCGCCCGCACCGCCGCCGTACTCGGCCCGCTCCTCGGGCTCGGCTGCATGGCGGTGCCCGTCCGGGACACCGACCCGGGCCGGTTCACCCTGCTCTTCTCCGTGCTCGCCGTGGTCGTCGGCGCCTACTCGCTGCTCCTGCGCCTGCAGTCCGTCCAGCGCGTCCGCGAGCTGCGCGCCGTACGCAGCGCGGAACGCCTGGAACTGGCGCGCGAGCTCCACGACCTGGTCGCCCACCACGTGACCGGCATCGTCGTCGAGGCACGGGCCGCCCGGTTCACCAACGTCTCCGCCGAACGCGCCGGCGAGATCTTCGGCCGCATCGAGTCCGCCGGGGACGAGGCCCTCGGCTCCATGCGCCGCCTCGTCAAGATCCTCCGCGAAGGCGCCGAAGACACGGGCGCGGGCGGCCCCGGACCGGCCCCCGGACAAGCCCCCGGCACGGGCACGGGCACCGCCCCCGTAGCCGGCCTCCGCGAGATCCGCGAACTGGCGGAACGGTTCACCGCCACCGGCCCGCCCCTGGTCCTCTACATCGAGGACGGCCTGGAGACCAGGCTCCCCGCCGACGTCGCCGCCACCGCCCACCGCATCGTCCTCGAAGCCCTCACCAACATCGGCAAGCACGCCGCGACCGCCACCGCCGTCCGGATCGGCCTGCGCACCGTCCCGGCCGGCCTGGAGGTCCGCATCGCCGACGGCGGCGGCCGCCCCCTGCGGCTCTCCGAGAACGCCCGGGGCGGCGGCTACGGCCTCGTCGGCATGGCCGAACGGGCCGAGGCCCTCGGCGGCTCCCTCACCGCCGGCCCCGCCCCCGAAGGCGGCTGGCTCGTCACAGCGGTCCTACCGCTCTCCTAGGCCGTCTCCGGCCGGTCTCGGATGATCCACGTGGGTTCGTACCCCCGCCGTCTCACTGGCCGACTGGCCGAGGAACCGGACGCGCCCGCCACGTATTCTCGGGAACCATGAACACCAGCGACATCGACGAGACCGTCACCGCAGAACTGGCCCGCCTGAGGGACAGCATCGACAACATCGACGCGGCCGTGGTGCACATGCTCGCCGAGCGCTTCAAGTGCACCCAGCAGGTCGGCCACCTCAAGGCCCGCCACCAGCTGCCCCCGGCCGACCCGGGCCGCGAGGCCAGCCAGATCGCCCGGCTGCGCCAGCTCGCCGAGAACGCCAAGCTGGACCCGGCCTTCGCCGAGAAGCTCCTCAACTTCATCATCGCCGAGGTCATCCGCCACCACGAGACGATCGCCGCGGGCGAGGAGTAGCCGCCCGGGGCCCTGGGGCCCGGCGCCGTTATCCGGCAGCATGGGCCCCATGTCCGCATTGACGCGCAACGAAGCGCAGCTCCGAGCCCAGCTCCTCGACGTCCGCCACTACGAGGTCGCCCTCGACCTGACCACCGGCGACGAGACCTTCGAGTCCCGTACCGTCATCCGGTTCTCCGCCCGCACCGCCGGAGACACCTTCGTCGAGCTGAAACCGGACGAACTGCACTCCGTAGAGCTCGACGGACACCCCCTGGACCCCGCCGCCCTCACCGACGGCCGCCTCCCGCTCACCGGCCTCGCCGAAGGCCCCCACGAGCTCCGCATCGAAGCCCGCATGCGCTACTCCCGCACCGGCGAAGGCCTCCACCGCTTCACCGACCCCGTGGACGGGGAGGCGTACGTCTACACCCAGATGTTCCTCGACGACGTCCAGCGGGTCTTCGCGGCCTTCGACCAGCCCGATCTGAAGGCCGTCTTCGAGTTCACCGTCACCGCCCCCGCGCAGTGGACCGTCCTCACCAACGGCATCACCACGCGCATCGGCGACCGCGAAGGCGAGGGAGAGGGCGAGGGCAACGGCGACGGCGCCAGCGACGGCACCGGCGCCGGAATCTGGAAGTCCGCCCCGACCCCCGTCATCTCCACCTACCTCGCCGCCGTCGCCGCAGGCCCCTGGCACAGCATCCGCACCGAGCACGCGGGAATCCCCTTCGGCCTCCACTGCCGCCGCTCCCTCGCCCCGTACCTCGACGCGGACGCGGAGGAGATCTTCTCCCTCACCACCGACTGCTACGACCGCTTCCACGAGAAGTTCACCGAGCCCTACCCCTTCGACTCCTACGACCAGGCCTTCGTACCGGAGTTCAACGCGGGCGCCATGGAGAACCCGGGCCTGGTCACCTTCCGGGACGAGTTCGTCTTCCGCTCCGCCGTCACCGACAACGAACGGCAGCGGCGCGCCGTGACCATCGCCCACGAGATGGCCCACATGTGGTTCGGCGACCTCGTCACCCTCAGCTGGTGGGACGACATCTGGCTCAACGAGTCCTTCGCCGAATACATGGGCTACCAGACCCTCGTCGAAGCCACCCGCTTCACCGAGCCCTGGACCGGATTCGGCATGGAACGCAAGCCCTGGGGCTACGACGCCGACCAGCGCCCCTCCACCCACCCCGTCGCCCCGGACGCCGCCTCCGTCCCCGACACCGCCTCCGCCCTCCTCAACTTCGACGGCATCTCCTACGCCAAGGGCGCCTCCGCGCTCCGCCAACTCGTCGCCTGGCTCGGCGAGAAGGACTTCCTGGCCGGCATCAACACCCACTTCGCCCGCCACAAGTTCGCCAACGCCTCCCTCGCCGACTTCGTGGACTCCCTCGCCGCCCACACCGACCGCGACGTCCACGCCTGGGCCGAAACCTGGCTGCGCACTACGGGAGTCGACACCCTCACACCGCGCATCGAGGAGAACCACGGCGGCTGGACCCTCACCGTCGACCGCACCGGCGGCCGCACCCACCACATCGCGGCCGGCCTCTACGACCAGGCCCCCGACGGAGCCGTCGAACGCCGGGAGATCCTCGCCCTCGACGTACCGTCCGACGAGATCCTCTCCGTCGGCGGCCCGCGCCCCGCCCTCCTCGTTCTCAACGACGGCGACCTCACCTACGCCAAGGTCCGCCTCGACGGGACCTCGCTGGAAACCGCCCTGCGCGGCATCTCCCGCATCCCCGACGCCCTCACCCGCGCCGTCGTCTGGAACTCCCTGCGCGACATGGTCCGCGACGGCGAACTCGCCGCCGCCGACTACCTGGCGACCGCCGAAGCCCACGTACCCGCGGAAACCAACCTGGAGATCGTCCAGAACGTACTCGGCTTCGCCCGCAACCAGATCGCCGACCGCTACCTAGCCCCCGAACACCGCACCGCAGCCCTCGCCACCCTCACCTCCCTCACCCGCGCCCTGCTGCGGCGCACCGAGGACGGCTCCGACCCCGGCCTGCGGCTCGTCGCCGTCCGCGCCTTCATCGACAGCGCGACCCAGCCCGACACCGTGGCCGCCTGGCTCGCCGAAGGCACCGTCCCCGGCGGCCCCGAACTCGACCCCGAACTGCGCTGGCGCATCCTGGCCCGGCTGTCCGTACTCGGCGCGGTCGACGGCCAGGACATCGACGCGGCCCTCACCGCGGACCCCAGCGCCACCGGCCAGGAAGGCGCCGCCCGCTGCCGCGCCGCCCTGCCCACCCCCGAGGCGAAGGCCGCCGCCTGGGACCGGCTCTTCCACGACGACACCCTGTCCAACTACCTCTTCACCGCCACCGCCCAGGGCTTCTGGCAGCCCGAACAGACCGACCTCGTACGGGACTACGTCGCCCGCTACTACCCCGAGGCCATCGGCGTCGGAGCCCGCCGCGGCCCGGCCATCGGCGAGGCCGCCGGCCGCTGGGCCTTCCCCGCCCACCACGCCGACGAGGCCAACCTCCAGGCCGGCCACGCCGCCCTGGAGGACCCGGAGATCATCCCGATGCTGCGCCGCGTGCTCGTCGACCAGCTCGACGACCTCGCCCGCACCCTGCGGGTACGCGGGGCGTAGGCCGTCTCTCACCGGACGACGCGGGCCCGACCGGCAACGTCCGAAAGAGACGGCCCAGCCGGCCTAACGGATACAGCCGACGATCTGCACCGACACCTGGGCACTGGCCGTCAGGCCGCTGCCCGGGTCGGTCGCGGTGAACACCAGCGGATACGTCCCGTCGGGCAGCAGCGGAACCACGAAGCTGCCCGACGGGCCCGCCCCCAGCGCCACCGGCCCGTTCGGTCCCTTCAGCTGCCAGGCCGTGTACTGCGGATCGGTGATGGCCCGGTCACCCGGCCGGGTCCGCGCCGAACCGGCGAAGTGCTCCTCGCAGCCGCGCCGCAGCTTCCCGCCGTCGCCCGGCTGCGAAATGGCCACCGCCGGTTTCTGCGGCTGCTGCGGTGCGCTCGTCGACGGCTGCGGGTTCCCGCCGTTGGTGGGCCGGCCGGGGGAGGCCCCGGGAGAGTTCGGCGTACCGGACGAGGGCGGGGCACTGCGCCCCGGGGACTGCGACGGCGACGCGGACGGGGACACCGACGGCGACGCGGACGCGGACGGGGACACCGACGGCGACCCCGAAGCCGGAACGGAAGGATCCAACGCCCCCGGCACCGAAGGCAGGTCGGGCCGCCCCACCGACGTCGGCGAGGGCCCCTTCGCGGGCGAGGTGGCCTTCGCGTCGACCGTCGCACACACCGCGCTGGCGATCATCGGCTGCGCGTCCGGTATCGGGGAGACACGCAGCCTCTGGTCGTCCCCGCCATGCGCGTCCGCGTCGAGGTAGACGTTGCCCGTCGAGGTCTCGGCGTCACTGTGCTCGACCCACGCCGAATCGTGGTACAGCCCGTCACGCTTCTGCTGGTTCACCCCCGTGACGTGCCAGTCCCTCACCCGGCTGCCCGACGGCGTACCCGCCACCGCGGGCCCGTTCGTCCCCGCGAACAGCCAGCCGTCCCCGAAATACCGCTGCGGGGCCTCCAGCGCCCCCTCCTCGTTCGGCGTCGGGAAAATGAAACCGCCACCCAGCAGCAGCCGGTTCTTGGGGCAGGTCACCGTCGCCTGCGCGCTGCCGCCCGCCGCGACCGCCACCTGGGCCGTCACCACCGAGACGCTCTTCAGCTTCACGCAGACCGGCCGCACCCCCACCGCGAAGTTCGCCTGCGGCGGCTGAGGAGCCAGGAGCAGCGTCATGCGCAGCACGTCCGTGGAATCCCGCAGCGGGAACGGACGGGAGCTCAACTCCGTACCCGGGTTCAGCCTCGCGATGAAATTACTCGCACCGGCAGCCGCGGGGGCAGGGGCAGTGGCCCCGGCCGGACCGGGTATCGCCGTCTGCGGCGTCAGCCGGTCCAGCGGAACCGGCGCCACCGGCCGCCCCGGCCGGACCCGGTCGGCCTTGAACTCGGCGCCCACCATGGTGAATCCGTCCGCGCAGCTCGGTCTGGCCATCGTCGTGGTCGGCGCCCCCGCGAACGGGCCGTCGGTCGTCACGTCGTGAATGCTGCCCCCCGGCGCGGCGAGCTTGTTCCCCCTGTCCAGGAACGCGTACGCGGGAAACTGGAAATCGAGGTTGCCCTCGATCTCCGGCTTCGCGTTCACACACAGCGCGTACGAGGTCAACGTCGACGGAGCATCACCCGGGTTGAACGCCGAAGCCAGCCACGCACCCCCGATGAAATGGCTGTTCGTCGCGAAACCCGACCCGGCGATCGCATACCCGCCGCCCAGCGCCGTCTCGTGCGCCAGACACCCCGCGACCGTCAACTGCTCCCCGCCCGCCGGCACCGACACCGACGTACTGCGCTGGACCACCACCACCGGCTCGGGCCCCTGCGACGTCCACCACACACCCGCACCGGCCGCACCCGCGACCACCACGGCCCCCGCGGCGACCATCGCCACCGTCTTACCGCCGATCGCGCCGGCCACCTTCGCCAACACTCCGGATCCAGCCATCGGGTCCCCTCCCGCAGAGCACGCGCGCCCCGTGCCGAGGGCACTGTAATGCCACCGCGACCTGCGTCCCAGAGCCCGGATTCCCAAGATTTCCCCATCCCGATCCGGCCATCCCCACCTCACCGCCACCCCACCGCCGGCCAGTCCCGCCCCGAACGGCCGTACCGGCCGGACAGCCGAAAACCGCCCCCGCCGCACCCCCGACGGTTACCCCATTCGGGTCTGATCGTTGTACCGCCCGGGTGCCCGGCCCCCTCGACGGGGCAACACCCGCCGACGATCCTTTCCCGTGAGGACACAACCGCATGACAGCGCCCCCCGGCACAGGCAGAGGCACCGCCCCGCTCGCCGGCGGAGCCCACGGCGCCGACGCCCTGCGGCCCCTCCTCGACACCGTCCTCGACGCCCTCGCCACCGGAGCCCGCGCCCGCGGCGGCCCGCTCCCCGCAGGCGGACCCGAAGCCGTGACCGCCCGCGTCGAAGCCGCACTGGGCGACCTACTCCCCGACCACGGGCACGGCGATCACGAAGCGCTACGGACCCTCGTGCACACCCTCGCCGCAGGCGCCGCCGACCCCGCCGACCCCCTGTGCGCCGCCCACCTGCACTGCCCGCCCCTCGCCGTCGCGGCCGCCGCCGACCTCGCCGCCAGCGCCCTCAACCCCTCCCTCGACTCCTGGGACCAGGCCCCCGCCGCCTCCGCGATCGAAGCCCTCCTCACCCGCACCCTCGCCGCCGAGTTCTACGACACCCCGCACCCCGACGCGGTCCTCACCACCGGCGGCACCGAAGCCAACCAACTGGCCGTCCTCCTCGCCCGCGAACGCCACGGACCCCGCCTCACCGTCCTGCACGGCGCCAACGCCCACCACTCCATCCCGCGCGCCGCCTGGCTCCTCGGCCTGCCCCCCGCCCGCGCCCTCCCCACCCCCAACGGGACCCTCGACCCGGCCACCCTCGCCGAAGCCCTCGCCGACACCACCGGCCCCGTCCTCGTCACCGCCACCGCCGGCACCACCGACGCCGGCCTCATCGACCCCCTCGGCCCCCTCGCCGACCTCTGCGACCAACACCGCGCAGGCCAGCACCGCGCCGACCTCCACATCGACGCCGCGTACGGCGGCCTCCTCGCCCTCAGCCCCCGCCACCGCCCCAAACTCGCAGGCCTCCACCGCGCCCGGTCGATCACCCTCGACCTCCACAAACTCGGCTGGCAACCCGTCGCCGCCGGACTCCTCACCGTCCCCGACACCGCCCTGCTGGCCCCCCTCGCCCACCAGGCCGACTACCTCAACGCCGAAGACGACACCGAAGCCGGCCTGCCCGACCTCCTCGGCCGCTCCCTGCGCACCACCCGCCGCGCAGACGCCTTCAAAATCGCCGCCACCCTGCGCTCCCTCGGCCGCGACGGCCTCACCCACCTCATCGACCGCACCTGCGCACTCGCCGAACACCTCGCCCGGCTCCTCGAAGCACACCCCGCCTTCGAACTCCACGCGGCGCCCACCATCAGCACCGTCCTCTTCCGGCCCACCCAGGCCGACGACACCCGGCTCGCCGCCCTGCGCCGCACCCTCCTCCTCGACGGCACCGCCGTCCTGGGCCGCGCCACCGCGGACGGCCGCCTGTGGCTCAAAGCCACCCTGCTCAACCCCCACACCACCGCAGGGGACCTGGACACCCTCGTGAACCTCCTGGAAGGCAGCACCCAGCGATGACCGCCCAGCTCGATGCACCCCACGACCTCGTCGGAATCGGCATCGGCCCCTTCAACCTCTCCCTCGCCGCCCTCGCCCACGGCCTGCCCCACCAAGGCGCCGGCGAACTCGCCACCGCCTTCTACGACCAGCGCCGCGACTTCCGCTGGCACCCCGGACTCCTCATCGACGGAGCCACCCTCCAAGTCCCCTTCCTCGCCGACCTCGTCACCCTCGCCGACCCCGCCAGCCCCTGGTCATTCCTCAGCTACCTCAAGCACAAGGAACGACTCTTCCCCTTCTACTTCGCCGAGCGCTTCCACATCCAGCGCGCCGAATACGACGCCTACTGCCGCTGGGTCGCCGGCCGCCTCCCCGGACTCCACTTCGGCCACCAGGTCGACGCCGTCCGCTGGAACCCCGAACGCGACCTCTTCGAAGTCGACTTCACCCAACTCGACGCCGACGGAGAAGCCGAAGCCCTCGGCCGCACCTACACCCGCAACCTCGCCCTCGGCATCGGCACCGCCCCCTACGTCCCCGAACCGCTGCGCCCCCTCGCCGAAGCCCCCACCGTCCCGGTGATCCACTCCTCCGAATACCTCGACAACCGGCAGCGCATCCTCGGCGCGGACCACGTCACCGTCATCGGATCGGGCCAGTCCGGAGCCGAGGTCTTCCTCGACCTCCTGCGCTCCCGCCCCGCAGGCCGCGAGCGCCTCACCTGGCTCGCCCGCACCCCCTCCTTCGCCCCCATGGAGTACTCCAAGCTCGGCCTGGAACACTTCACCCCCGACTACACCCGCTACTTCCACGCCCTCCCCGAACAGGTCCGCGACCGCCTCGTCCCCGCCCAGTGGCAACTCCACAAGGGCATCGACGCCGACACCATCGCCGCCATCCACGAGGAGCTCTACCGCCGCACCCTCGACGGAGGCTGGCCCGACGCCGTCCTCACCCCCGGAGTCAGCGTCCGCACCGCCGGCCGCGTCGCCACCACCAAGGTCGAACTCCACCTCGAACACACGGACCAAGGCACCCGGTCCCGCCTCACCACCGACGCCGTCGTCCTCGCCACCGGCTACCGCGAACGCTCCTTCACCAGCCTCCTCGCCGGACTCGACCCCTACATGCGCAAGGACTCCTCCGGCCGCCCCCGCATCGACGACCGCTACCGGATGATCCTCGACCCCTCCGTCACAGGCAGCGTCTTCGTCCAGAACGGCGAACGCCACACCCACGGCGTCGGAGCCCCCGACCTCGGCCTCGCCGCCTGGCGAAGCGCCGCCATCCTGAACACCCTGACGGGCAAGGAGCCCTACCCGCAGCCCACCCGCACCGCCTTCACCACCTTCGGCCTCGAACAGCGGGAGCACTCCCGCCCACAGCCCGCGGGGGAACTGCTCCCACTGGTCGAGCACCCATAAGAAGAAACGTTAAGAGGATCAGTCCTTAGAAGACGGGTATGCCGGCCCGGGTCAGACGCCAGTCCACGGATGCGAACTGCGCCGGGTCCACCGTCCCCTTCGCCTTCACCCACTGGATGATCGTGTTACGGATCTCATCCGAATTCGCCCACAACTGCTTGGCCTTCGGCACGTGCGGGAAGTTGCCGCCACCAGAAGCGCGGTAGTTGTTCACCGCCAGCACGAACTGCGCCGCCGGATCCACCGGCTTGCCCTGGAAAGACAGCCCCGTGATCCGCGAACCCACCGGCTCGGACACGTCGATGTCGTACGTCAACCCGTACACGGCGTCGTAGTTGTAGTCCGGCGTGCTCTCCGAGTTCGTCAGCTTCGCCGGATCCACCACCTCGCCCGGCGCCGTCCGCACGTAGTACTTCGCCGAATACTCCAGATACGCCTTCATCTGCGCACCCGTCATCAGCCGCGCCTCCAAGGTGTTCTCGAACGGATACAGACCCGCCGCGTCCTTGATGGTCACCTGACCCGCCGGGATTGCCGCCGTCCGGGAGAAACACGAAGCCTGCGACAGCACCGGCAGCGCCGCCCACTCCGTACCCGCCAGCGCCGCCTTCACCGTCTCGGCCTGCACATGGCTGATCAGGTCGATGATGGCCACGTCCTTGACCGGACCGTCCGCCGAGGACATCGCCTGCGTGGACGTACCGATCACCTGATTGACGTAGTCCACCACCTTGCGGTGCTCGTCCGACAGCAGCCGGACTATCTTCGGGTCCTCCACCGCCGTATTCGAATTCAGCACCCGCGCCGACACCTTCGCCACCGACCAGCAGCCCTTCGCCCAGGTCAGCTCGAAGTCGAACAGCGTCAGCCGCTGCCCCACTTCAGCGGCTCCGACAGCACCACGTCCTTGCCGGTCGCCTTGTTCTTCACCCGGTACTCCGGGATCTCCGTGTGCGCGTGCCCCACCAGGATCGCGTCGATCCCCGGCACCTGCTCCGCCACCAGACCCGCCGCGTTCTCGATGTACGGCAACTGGTCACCGTACGAAGACGTACCGCTCGAACCCGAATGCGCCGACACGATCACCACATCCGCACCCAGCGACCGCAGCCGCGGCACGTACTTCGCCGCCTGCTCCTCAAGGCCCGGGAACGTCATCTTCCCCTGCACGTTCGCCTTGTCCCAGATCGCGATCCCCGGATTCGTCAGACCCAGCACCGCCACCTTCACATCCCGCCCGTGCGGAGTGCGCAGCCGGTGCATGCTGTACGGAGGGAACGCCGGCCGCAACGTCTTCGCATCCAGCGCGTTCGCCCCCAGCAGCGGGAAATCACACTGCTCCTCGAACTTGCGCAGCACCGGAATGCCGTAGTTGAACTCGTGGTTCCCCAACGCCGCCGCGTCGTACCCGATCGCGTTCATCGCCTGCGCCATCGGATGCACCGGACCACGCCGCGCGGTGATCGGATCCACCTTCGCGTAGTAGTACGACAACTGCGTGCCCTGAATGGTGTCACCGGCGTCGATCAACAGCGTGTTGCGCCGCCCCTTCTCCGCCCGCACCTGGTTCACCAACGTGGAGATCTTCGCCAGACCCACATCGTTGTGCGCCTTGTCGTCGAACTCCTTGTCCGTGAAGTAGTCCCAGTTGAAGACGTTCCCGTGCAGGTCCGTCGTCCCCATCACCGTGAACGCGTACGTCCTCGGCCCCGCGGCCGAAGCCGCCCCGGCAGCCCCGTCGGCCGCGACGGCCGGGGTGCTCGTGGCCCCCGCCAACGCCACAGCCGCACCCGTCGCAGCCGAAGTACCCAGAAAAGTCCTGCGGTCGAACGCCATGCCATCTCCCCTTGTGAGGTGCGTGTGTACATGTAGGCAACGCGCGTAGATTCTGACGCAGCAGTAAGAAGACGCAACACCCCCAACAGGTTTCGATCCGATGACCACACTCATACGAGCGGCAGTGCGAGAGTGAAACCATGACCCAGGACGCATCGCACCAGCCCTACGGAACCCCCGAAGTCCCCCGCGTCGCAGTCCGCGGCGAAGCCACCCTCGAAGTCGACCCCGAGATCGCCCGCATCGGCATCACCGTCAGCGCCCGCGGCACCGACCGGCGCACCGCCCTCGAAGACCTCACCCGCCGCAACAACGCCGTCCTCGACCTCGTCAAAAGCTACGGCGACCCCGTCGAAAAACTCGAAACCGGCGCCTTCTCCATCACCCCCGAACTCACCCGCCACGGCCGCGGCGAACGCATCCGCGCCTACCACGGACGCGTCCACCTCACCGCCGAACTCAACGACTTCACCACCCTCGGCGAACTCACCACCCGCCTCGCCGACCTCGAACTCACCCAGGTCGACGGCCCCTGGTGGGCCCTGCGCCCCACCTCGCCCGCCCACGGCGAAGCCCGCCGCCAAGCCGTACTCGAAGCCGTCCAGCGCGCCCGCGAATACGCCGCCGCCCTCGGAGCCAACCTCGCCGCCCTCGTCGAACTCGCCGACCTCGGAGCCGAGAACGCCCCCGCCCCCTTCCGGGCCGGCGCCCCCGGCGCCGGCATGCGCACCATGGCCTTCAGCGCCACCGAGGACACCGCCCCCGCACTCGACCTCGAACCCCAGCGCCAGACCGTCTACGCGCAGGTCAACGCCCGCTTCACCATGACCCCTCCCCAGCTCTGAAACACCTCTCCAGGTCGAACATTCGGCGCCTCGGGGGTGCTCATCAGAGCACCCCCATGCACATTCAACAATTGTCAACAACCTTTTGCCTAAAGGTTGTTGAGTGGACACCCGGAACCAATTTCCTACTGCCTGGTAGGGGCATACGCTCGCCCCATGCGCCGAGCGAAAATCGTATGTACCCTGGGCCCCGCCACCGACTCATACGACCAGATCAAAGCCCTGGTCGAAGCCGGAATGGACATCGCCCGCTTCAACCTCAGCCACGGCACCTACGCCGAACACGAGGAGCGATACCAGCGCGTCCGCAAGGCCGCCGACGAAACCGGACGCAGCGTCGGCGTCCTCGCAGACCTTCAAGGCCCGAAGATCCGCCTGGGCCGCTTCCGCGAAGGACCCGTACTCCTTGAACGCGGCGACGAATTCACCATCACCGTCGAAGACCACGAAGGCGACCGCCACACCTGCGGCACCACCTACAAAGGCCTCGCCACCGACGTCACCACCGGCGAACGCATCCTCGTAGACGACGGCCGCGTCACCCTCGAAGTCACCGCCGTCGACGGCCCCCGCGTCCACACCCGCGTCATCGAAGGCGGCATGGTCTCCGACCACAAGGGACTCAACCTCCCCGGCGTCGCAGTCTCCGTACCCGCCCTCTCCGAAAAAGACATCGACGACCTCCGCTGGGCCCTGCGCATCGGCGCCGACGTCATCGCCCTCTCCTTCGTCCGCAGCGGCAACGACATCCAAGACGTCCACCGCATCATGGACGAAGAAGGCCGACGCCTCCCCGTCATCGCCAAGGTCGAAAAGCCCCAAGCAGTCGAAAACATCGACGACATCGTCGCCGCCTTCGACGGCATCATGGTCGCCCGCGGCGACCTCGGCGTCGAAATGCCCCTGGAACAGGTCCCGATCGTCCAGAAGCGAGCCGTCAAGCTCGCCAAGCGCAACGCCAAACCCGTCATCGTCGCCACCCAGATGCTCGACTCGATGATCGACAACTCCCGGCCCACCCGCGCCGAAGCATCCGACGTCGCCAACGCCGTCATCGACGGCACCGACGCCGTCATGCTCTCCGGCGAAACCAGCGTCGGCAAATACCCCGTCGAAACCGTCCGCACCATGGCCCGCATCATCGAAGCCGCCGAAGAAGACATCCTCGCCAAGGGCCTCCCCCCACTCACTGACCGCAACAAGCCCCGCACCCAAGGCGGAGCAGTCGCCCGCGCCGCCGCCGAAATGGGCGACTTCCTCGGCGCCAAATTCCTCGTCGCCTTCACCCAGAGCGGAGACACCGTCCGCAGGCTCTCCCGCTACCGCTCACCCATTCCCGTCCTCGCCTTCACCCCCGACCCCGCCACCCGCTCCCAGCTCAACCTCACCTGGGGCGTCGAAACCTTCCTCGGCCCCCACGTCGACTCCACCGACGCGATGGTCGCCCAAGTCGAAGAAGAACTCCTGCGCATCGGCCGCTGCGTACCCGGCGACATCGTCGTCATCACCGCCGGCTCACCCCCCGGCGTCACCGGATCCACCAACCTCGTCCGCGTCCACCACATCGGCGACGCCGTCCGCTGAAGCCGACACCCAGCGGCCCCGGCTACAGCACCTCACGTATAAGACGCACCGCGTCGGGCAACTCCAACCGGCTCTCACCCGCACTCGGGAAGTGCCCGCCCGACGCGGTCACCCGCGCCTCCGCGCCCAGCTCCCGCACGAACCGCAACACATGCTCACCGGTCTCCTCACCCGTCACCGGGTCATCCGCCGCGTGCAGCACCCGGAACTCCCGCGCCGCCTTACGGATCCGCTGCCAGTCGAACTCCGGCGTGAAGAACGGCGCCAACGCGTCGTACCCCACCTCCCCGGACATCGACGCCACGAACACCACCCCCGCGAACGCCCCCTCGGCCTCCGTGTCGTGCCGCTGAAGCAACCGCAGCACATTCACCCCGCCCAGACTGTGACCCACCAGCACGGTCTCGCCCGCCGGCGCCCCCTCCGTCTGCTCCTCCAGCTCCCTCAGCCACACATCGGCCTCCGGCGCGAACGGCTCGGGGAAATTCGGAATCCGCACCTCATGCCCCTCGGCAGCGAACTCCTCACCCGTCGCCGCATACCAGTGCTCCCCGCCACTCATCCCGTACCCGTGCGCGATCACGATCCTGCCCATGGCTCCGCCCCCTGCTCTCGCCCGACCCATCAATCGAAACGCGACGCCGCGTTTCGATAAAACGGTAGGGCTATCGTGAAGCCGTGTCAATCACTCCTTCGGGGAACCCACCCCGCACCGGCGGCCGCCTCCGCAACGAAGACGCCCACCACTCCGTCCTCGAAGCCACCGCCGCACTCCTCGTGGAAAACGGCTACGGCGCCCTCACCATCGAAGGCGTCGCCAAGCGCGCCAACGTGGCCAAGAGCACCGTCTACCGCTGGTGGAAGTCCAAGCCCGCCCTCGTCATGGACGCCTACGCCCACGAAACCGCCACCCGCGTCCCCGAACCCGACACCGGCACCCTCGCCGGCGACCTCACCACCTTCGTCACCGACCTCTACCGCATCGGCCGCGACCCCGTCCGCGTCAAAGCCCTCACCGGCCTCATGGCCGAAGCCCAACTCGACCCCGCCTTCGCGGAACCCTTCCGCGCCTGGGCCGCCACCCGCCGCGAGGTCGTCGCAACCCTCCTCACCCGCGCCATCACCCGCGAGGAACTCCCCGCCACCACCGACCTCGCCCACGCCACCGACCTGGTCTTCGGCCCCTTCTGGTACCGCCTCCTGGTCGCCCACGCCCCGTTGGACCCGGCCGACGCGGAAGCCCACGTGACGACCGTCCTGCGCGGCCTGGCCCGCTAGGACCCGCCCGGCGGATCATGCTCAGGAGGTAGGCCGACTCAACCGAAGGTCGCAGCAAGACGACACCCTGGCAGGACGCCCGGCCCGGGCGCGCGGCGGAGGATCTTGAGACAACGCACACGCCCATCGGGAGGTCGCCATGGCTACCGGGAACGCCCTGTCCGCCGAGCCCCACGCCGGTTCCCACACGGTGCCGCGCTGGGCGAACCGGATGGCCCACGCCGTACCGGTGGCCGTCCTGCCGTCGGGGTTATGGCGCATGGCCATGGCCGTCGGCATCCCCGTCGGCTTCAGCGGGCAACTGGCCAAGGACTGGCAGCCCGGCCTCGAAACCTCCTCCTACATCACCTTGTTGACCCTCTTCACCGAAGGACTGGCACTCCTCACCATCGGCCTGGTCAGGCCGTGGGGCGAGACGGTCCCACGCTGGATACCGATCCTCGCCGGCAGGCGCATCCCGACATGGGCGGCGGTCGTTCCGGCGACACTGGGGGCTTGCGCGGTCACCGCGCTGTCCTTGCAGATGTTCTGGGGAGGCGCGCCCGCCGATGTAGGTGGATCCGAGGCCCCTCAGGGCGCAGCCGCGTGGATCATGAACGCGTGCTACGTGCCGATGCTGCTGTGGGGGCCGCTGCTCTTTGTCGTCACCGTCGCCTACTACCTGCGGCGCCGAGGCGCTGGGCGCACCTAGTACTTCGGCCCGATGTGCTCGTCCATCAGCGCGACGGACGCCTTGCGGGCGATGGACACGTTGAAGGGGTCGCTGCCGCGCGCCAGGATCGTCCACTGGACGCCGACCTTCGCGAGGGTGTCCGTGCAGAGCTTGCGGATGTCGTCGGACTTGTTGGTGAAGAAGTACCGGGGGTACTCGTAGCGCTTGCCGTTGCGGACGGTCCAGTTGGTGATCCGACACCCGTCGGAGTGGATGAGCCCCCGGATGAACTCCCAGGGGTGGGCGTCGACGATGGCCTGCTGCCAGTCCTCAAGGATGATCCGCCGCTCGTGCTTCTTCCCGGGCCCGTGCTGGGGGAACAGGCAGGTGAGGTGCTTCGAGTGCACCTTGACGTCGTGGCAGCCGGCCTTCCGGGCCCGGCATACCCGATTGGACGGGAACACTTGCCGCATCGACTGTTCCGCGCAGTTCATGAGGCCGGGCCACTTGTCGTCACAGGTGATCCTCATGCTCGGCACGCGGTGATTCGCAGGCTGGCTTATGTAGCCATCGCCGAGATAGAGGCCGAGTAGGTAAGAGTAGGAGGCCGTGTCGGTGGGGGGAGCGCAGGATGCGGCCTGGTTGACCAGGGGGTCCAGCCGCTTTTGCCAGGAGCGAATCGCGGCCCGGGAAATGCCCGTTTCCTTGCTGACCGAGTTCATGCTGCGACCCTCGTCGAGCAGGCTCAGGGTGCGGATGCGCGTGGCGATGTCGTACATGTGACCGACGCTGCTGCACGTGATGCGTCCGCATGATGGGATTTGGCAAGCTTCGCTAGAAAGAGCGATGGTCACGCGAAACTCGCGTGACCATGGAATCGAAGTTATGTGCCCCAGGTGGGATTCGAACCCACACTGTCCGCTGTTTGAGAGCGGCCTCTCTAACCGGTTGGAGTACTGGGGCCTAAGAAACGAAGGCTCGGGGGAGCCCTGCGCGACACCACCATACAGGAGGTGGGTAGGCTCAGGGGAGCTTGATATGCCCCGCAAAGAGGAGCCATCCGTGACCGCCGAGCACGAGTCGACGCCCACGCCCGACGCCGACCAGTCGCACGTTCCGCCGCTGACGACCCGGGTCGTCATCGCCGAGGACGAGGCGCTCATCCGTCTCGACCTCAAGGAAATGCTGGAGGAAGAGGGCTACGCCGTCGTCGGCGAGGCCGGAGACGGGCAGACCGCCGTTGAGCTGGCCCGGGAGCACCGGCCCGACCTGGTGATCCTCGATGTGAAGATGCCCGTACTGGACGGCATCTCCGCCGCCGAGAAGATCGCGGAGGAGTCCATCGCCCCCGTGCTGATGCTGACCGCGTTCTCGCAGCGCGACCTGGTGGAGCGGGCGCGGGACGCCGGGGCCATGGCGTACCTGGTGAAGCCCTTCAGCAAGAGCGACGTCGTACCCGCCATCGAGATGGCCGTTTCGAGGTTCGCTGAGCTCCGTGCGCTGGAGAAGGAGGTCGCTGACCTCTCCATGCGCTTGGAGACCCGCAAGCTCGTGGATCGGGCGAAGAGCATCCTGCAGACGCAGTACGGGCTGTCCGAGCCGGCCGCGTTCCGCTGGATCCAGAAGACCTCCATGGACCGCCGGATGTCCATGCAGCAGGTTGCCGAGGCGGTCATCGAGGACGCCGAGGAGAAGAAGGCAGCCGCGGGCAAGGGGGAGTAGTACCCCGACAGCGAGCAGAACGAGGCCCGGGGGCGGCCCGCCCCAGTGGCGCCCCGGGGGCGGCGCCGCGCGCCCGGGGGCGGGGCGCCGCCGGGCTGGGGCGGCGGGGGGTCGGGGGGGTGGGGCGCGGGGGAGCGGTTCCCCTCGTCCGTCCACCCCGCCGGGTGCAACCCCGGCGACGAGCAG
>NZ_JBHYVM010000039.1:0-2366 GCF_042750105.1 Streptomyces sp. NPDC059443
GGGGTCTGGGGCGGAGCCCCAGGGGGGCCGGGCGGAGCCCGGGACCCCCTGCAGCCCGTCCGGCGTCTGAGGACCGGGCCCGGCCGGCCCGGGGAAAAGGGGCCGGTGTGTGAGGCTGGGGGCATGCGCATTCTGGTCGTCGAAGACGAAGCCGGGCTCGCCGAGTCGCTGCGGCGCGGCCTCTCCGCCGACGGCCACTGGATCGACCTGGCCCACGACGGACACCGCGGCCTCGCCCTCGCCCTGACCGGCGGCCCGTACGACGCCGTCGTGCTCGACCTGATGCTCCCCGGTCTCTCGGGCTACGAGATCTGCAAGCGGATGCGCGCCCACGGCGACCCCACCCCCGTCCTCATCCTGACCGCCAAGGACGGGGAGTACGACGAGGCCGAAGGGCTCGACTCCGGCGCCGACGACTACCTCACGAAGCCGTTCTCCTTCGTCGTCCTCGCCGCCCGCCTGCGCGCGATCACCCGCCGCGCCGCCGGCACCCCGCAGACCGCCGTCCTCCAGGCCGGCGACCTGATCCTCGACCCGCGCGGCCGCCGCTGCCGCCGAGGCCCGCACGAGATCGAGCTGACCGCCCGCGAGCTCGGCGTACTGGCCTGCCTGATGGAGCAGCCCGGCCGGGCCGTCGCCAAGCAGGACATCCTCGACGAGGTCTGGGACGGCCCGCACGGCATCGACCCGAACATCGTCGAGGTCTACGTCTCCTCCCTGCGCCGGAAGATCGACGTCCCCTTCGGCCGCCGCTCGATCCTCACCGTCCACGGCACCGGCTACCGGATGGCCCCGGACGGTGGATAGGCCCACCCGGCTCCGGCGGACCCGCCCCCGCCCCCGCCTCGGCAGCCTGCGCGCCCGCGCCGCCGCGGCCGCCGCCCTCGCGATGGCCGCCGTCCTCGCGACCGGCGGGCTGTGGCTGTACACCGTGCTGCGCGCCAACCTGATCGAGAACACCACCGGCCGCACCGAGCTCGCCGCCCGCAAGGTCGCCTCCCAGCTCGACAGCGGGATCCTTCCGGCCTCCGGACGGCTGCCCGCGCCGGAGGGCGGGGTGGACCTGGTCCTCGTACGGGACCCGAACGGCCGGATCGTGGCCACCAGCGGGGACCTGAAGGACACCCCCGAGCTCGGCGAGCTGCGTCCCGCGCCCGGCAGCGACTCCCGGTCGGCGGTGCTGCCGCCCGCGCGCCCCGGCGCGGAACGGCGCGCGGTGGTCGCCGTGGAGGCGCTCGGTCCGCGCGGGGCGCACGATCCGCACACCGTGTACGCCATGACGGTCCTCGGCGACGTGGACGCGGCCGACCGGTCCGTCGCGCTGGGACTGCTCGCCGGCGCACCCCCGCTGATCGCCTTCTCGGCGGCCCTGGCCTGGTGGGTGACGGGCCAGGCGCTGCGCCCGGTGGCCGCGATCCGCACCGAGCTGGCGGCGGTCACGGCGAGCGAGCTCGACCGGCGGGTCCCCGACCCGGGCGGGGCGGACGAGATCGCGCAGCTGGCCCGGACCGTCAACGGCACCCTGGACCGGCTGGAGCGCAGCGACGCCCGGCAGCGGCAGTTCACCGCCGACGCCTCGCACGAGCTGCGCAACCCCCTCGCGGCCGTCCGGTCCCGGCTGGAGGTGGCGCTGCGGGATCCCGACCGGGAGTCGGTGGCGGCCGCGCTGGCCGATACCGAGCGGCTCCAGGGCATCGCGGCCGATCTGCTCCTGCTGGCCCGGCTCGACGGCGGGCCCGCGCCGCGCACCGAGCCGGTGGACCTCGCGCTGCTGGCCGCCGAGGCCGTGGCGCGGCGCCCGGATCCCCGGGTGGCGCTACGGCTGGACGCGCGGGCCCCCGTACCGGCCCACGGGGATCCGGCGCGGCTTGAGCGGGCGCTGGCCAATCTCGTGGACAACGCCCTGCGGTACGCCCGTACCGAGGTCACCGTCCGGGCGGCCGCGAGCGGCGGCGGCTGGGCGCTGCTGGAGGTCACGGACGACGGGCCGGGCATCCCGGAGGCGGACCGGGACCGGGTCTTCGAACGCTTCGTACGGCTGGACGCGGACCGGGGCCGGGCCAGCGGCGGCACCGGCCTGGGCCTGGCCATCGCCCGCGAGATCGCCCGCTCGCACGGCGGCGACCTCCGCGCGCTCCCCAACCCCACCGGAGCCTCCGGCGCCCGTTTCGTGCTGCGCGTGCCCAACAAATCCAGCCCCGCCGGCACGTCCAGCCCCGCCGGCGTTTGAGGCGCGGGGGTGCGGGGGGCGCGCCCCCCGCCCCCGCCCCCCCCCCCCCCCCCGCAACCCCCCCCACCCCCCCCCCGGTTTCTTCACCCCCCCCCCCCCCCCAACGGGCTGCAAGATCGCCCACCGCACGAAGCCC
>NZ_JBHYVM010000039.1:2376-17402 GCF_042750105.1 Streptomyces sp. NPDC059443
ACACCACCCACCCCCACCACACCGGCCACGGCGCCGCACCCGGCCCCTGAAAGCGCCTTCAGGACCCTCAGGTTTCCTTCAGCGCCGCTCCCCCAGCATCGGGATGCATGAGCGCCCACCGCAGGAAGCCCCAGGACCAGCAGGCCCCCGCGACCCGCAGCCGCAGGCCTTCGCGCCGGACGCGGCTCGCCCGGACCCTGCTGGCCGGAACCTGCGCACTGGTGGTGCTCGCGGGGGGCACCGCCTGGTACCTGTACCGCGACCTCGTCTCCACCATCGGCAGCTCCAAGGCCCTGGAGGGCGCCGAGAAGTCGAAGTACGGCGATACGAACATCCTGCTGATGGGCCTGGACAGCCGCCGCGACCAGAACGGCGAGCCGCTGCCCGAGGACGTCCTCGACAAGCTGCACGCGGGCAGCTCCGACATCGGCGGCTACAACACCAACACCCTGATCCTGCTCCACGTGCCCGGCGACGGGGGCAGGGCGAAGGCCTTCTCGGTGCCGCGCGACGACTTCGTCGAGATGCACGGCGTACCCGAGTTCACCGGCAAGGCCAAGATCAAGGAGGCGTACGGGCGGGCGAAGGCCAAGCACGAGGACGAGCTCGCCGCCCAGGGGGTCAAGGACCGGCGGCAGCTGGAGCGCGAGGGGCGCGAGGCGGGGCGGAAGGCCGAGATCGAGACGGTCCGCGCGTTCCTCGGCGTCCCGATCGACCACTTCGCCGAGCTGAACCTGGCCGGTTTCTACCACCTGGCGGACGCCCTGGGCGGCGTACCGGTGTGTTTGAAGCACCCCGTGAAGGACGGCTTCTCGGGCGCCGACTTCCCGGCGGGACCGCAGACGCTGAACGGCCAGCAGTCGCTGGCCTTCGTACGGCAGCGGCACGGGCTGACCATGGGCGATCTGGACCGCACGAAGCGGCAGCAGGCCTTCCTGGCGGGGGCGACGTACAAGCTGAACCAGGCCGGGACCTTCACCGACCCGGTGAAGCTGCTCAAACTGATCGACACCGCGAAACAGGACGTGGTCACCGATCAGGGGTGGGACCTGCTGTCGTTCGTGAAGCAGGCGAAGAACCTGTCGGGGGGCAACGTGGAGTTTGTGACCCTTCCCATCGAAGGCTTCGACAGGAACCATGGTGCTGAAATAAACGTCGTAGACGATATGAAGATAAAGCGACTCATTGCCGAGCAGATCGGGCCCAAGGCCTCTGCGAGCCCGAGCGCACCGGGCACCGCTCCCTCCCCGGCAGGGTCGCCCTCCCCGGCAGGGTCGCCCTTCCCCGCGCCCGCTCCGTCCCCGAAGAGCAGCGGAACCCCTGCCATCGATGGCGGCGGCGTCCCGTGCGTGGACTGAAACCCCTGACGACGGCGGGCGCGCGCCGCCGCACCGAAGCGCTGCTGCTCGTCCTGGTCGTCGGCATCACCGTGGCCGGCCATGCCAGCGCGGGGCTGGCGATGAACGACGCGCTGCCGCCCAACCTCACCGGCTTCACGGTCAGCATGACGCTGCTCGCGCTGGTGGGGCATCTGGCCGTGCGCCGGTTCGCCGCGTACGCGGATCCGCTGGTCTTCCCGCTCGCCATGCTGCTGACAGGGCTGGGGCTGGTGCTGCTGCACCGGCTCGACCAGGGGTACATCGAGCGGTACAAGTCGACGGCGAACGCGCCCGGCCAGCTGCTCTGGTCGGTGATCGGCGTCGCCGCGTGCATCGCCGTGCTGTGGGTCCTGCGCGACCACCGGCTGCTCCAGCGGTTCATCTACATCACGATGGTCGTCGCGCTGGTGCTGCTGATCGCGCCGGCGTTCTTCGGCGCGGACACCTACGGCGCGAAGCGCTGGATCGTCATCGGCGGCCTCTCGGTCCAGCCGGGCGAGTTCGTGAAGATCATGATCTCGGTCTTCTTCGCGGGCTACCTGGTCATCCACCGCGACGCGCTGGCCCTGTCGGGCCGCAAGTTCCTGGGCATGCGGCTGCCCCCGATGCGCCAGCTCGGGCCGATCATCACGGTGTGGATCATCTCGCTGCTGGTGCTGGTCTTCGAGCGCGACCTCGGCACCTCGCTGATCTTCTTCGGCGTCTTCGTGGTGATGCTCTACGTGGCCACGGAGCGCACCAGCTGGATCGTCTGCGGCCTGCTCATGGCCGCGGCGGGCGCCTTCGTCGTGGGCTCCACGGAACCGCACGTCAAGGGCCGCGTGGCCGCCTGGTTGAACCCGCTGTCGTACTACTGGAAGGACCGGCCGCCGGGCGTCGTCTCGGACCAGTCGGCGCAGGCGCTGTTCAGCTTCGGCACGGGCGGCATCTCGGGCACGGGGCTCGGCATGGGCCACCCGGAGCTGATCAAGTTCGCCGGCCGCAGCGACTTCATCCTCACCACGGTCGGCGAGGAGCTGGGCCTGGCCGGCGTCATGGCCGTCCTGATCCTCTACGCGCTCCTCGTGCAGCGGGGGCTGCGGATGGCCCTGGGCGCGCGCGACCCGTTCGGCAAGCTGCTGGCGGTGGGCCTCTCCGCCGCGCTGGCCCTCCAGGTCTTCGTGGTGGCGGGCGGAGTCACGGGGCTGATCCCCCTGACGGGCAAGGCCCTGCCCTTCCTGGCGGCGGGCGGCTCGTCGCTCCTGGCCAACTGGGTCATGATCGCCCTGCTGCTGCGGATCTCCGACAGCGCGGAACGCCAGCGCGAGGCGGATTCCCTGGGCCCGGTGGAAACGACGATCACCCCCGTGGTGTCCGGTCCGGGCCCCACGGGTTCCTAGTGCCGCGTCAGGCGCCGCACTAGAGGTAGTCCTCCAGCCGCCCGATCTTGTACCCCTGCTCCTGTATCCGCTGGAGCATCCGCTGGGTCATCTCGATCTCCGTCGAGCCCTTGAGCTCGGCGGGGCCGCGGAAGTGGGCCAGGATGATGTCGCCCGGCTTGAGGGCCGAGCCCTCGGCGTACTGGAAGTTGTTGATCTGCATCGACACGCGCCACAGGAGGAGCTGCGAGATCCCGCACTCGTTCGCGGCCCTGAGGGTGTCGTCGTTGTAGTTGCCGTACGGCGGGCGGAAGCGGGTCGGCTTCGTGCCGAACCGCTTCTCCAGGCGTTCCTGCTGACCGCATATCTCTTTCTTCTGTGCCGCGAAGGACAGGGTCTTGAGGTTCGGGTGCGTCAGCGTGTGGTTGTTTATCGTGCTGTTGGAGCCGTTGTCGCGGAGCTTCTCGAAGTGGCCGTAGTCCGACGAGGCGATGTTGTCCGTCAGGAACATGCTGATCGGCAGCTTCAGGTCGGCCGCCATCTTCAGGAACTCGGGGTTCTTCTCCGCGCCGTCGTCGAACGTCAGGAAGACGACCTTGTCGTCCGCCGGGACGGGTATTCGGTCGATGACCTGGACCCGGCCGGGCTTGGCCGGCGGGATCTGGGGTTTGACGGCCGGCTTGGGGGCGTACTGGAGGGGGGCGCTCAGGCCCCACTTCTTGTACGCCTCGTCACCCGCGGCCGCCGCTCCCGAGGGGGAGGACGAGGGGGAAGCCGACGGAGACGTTCTGGCCTCCGTCGACTTGCGGCCCAGCCGTTCGATGGGGTCCACGCTGTTCCCGCACCCCGTCAGGGACAGCGCCAGCGCGCCGGCCGTCAGCATTCCGGCTACCAACCGGCGCGCGTACCTCACAAGTAATCCTCCAAGCGGCCCACGGCATAACCCTTGTCCGTGACGGTCTTCATGACGTGACGGATCATGTCAGTCATGCTGCCCTTCCAGTCTTCCTTGCCCCGGAAGTGCGTGAGGATGATGTCACCAGGATGCAGATCACGGTCCCATTCGCGCCAGTCCATGCGGTCCGGGAAGGCCTCCTCGTTCCAGAGGGGGACGTGCTTGATCCCGCAGGACTTGGCCGCGCGCAGCGTGTCCTCGTTGTAGTTGCCGTACGGCGGGCGGAACAGCGTGGGCCGCTTGCCGAACTGCTTCTCGATCGTGTCCTGCTGCCCGCAGATCTCCTGGTGCTGCTTCTCGTAGGAGAGCGCCGGCATGTAGCGGTGGTTGAGCGTGTGGTTGTTCAGGGTGACGCCCGCGGCCTGCATCTCCTTGAAGTACGGGTAATTGTCCCGCACCAGGTAGTCGCTCAGGAACGCGGTGTACGGGAGCTTGAGCTCCTGCATCATCTTCAGGAACTCGGGGTCCTTCTCGGCGCCGTCGTCGATCGTCAGGAAGACGACCTTCTCCTCCGTGGGGACGGTGGTGAAGACCGGCGGCAGGCTGTCGCCGTCCTCGACCTCGAAGCCCTTGCGGGTGGTGATCTCGGGCTTCTCCTTGGGCGCCACCGGGGCCATGAGCGGCGGTTTGGCCAGGCCCCACTTCTTCGCGGCGACGATCCGCGCCTGCTGGGCGGCCTTCAGCTTCTCGGCGTAGTTGCCGAGTGCACCGGCCGCGCCGGGCCCCTCGGCGCCGGCGGCCGCCTTCGCCTTCGCGGCCTTGTCCGGCGCTCCGGAGCCGCTGGATCCGCACCCCGTCGCCAACCCGGCGACCAGCAGTGCGGCCATCGCGGCCATCCCCAACCGGCCTCGCGCGCCTGCCGCGATCCGGTGACCCTGTTGCGTCTTATGTTCCTTTTGTCGGACTAGCTGCATAGCTGGGCATCTTTGCAGCCGTCACGCCCGCGCGCCGCCCGACACCTCGATGGGAACTCGACCTTCCATCGAGTGGCCCACCGTGGCCGACAATGGACCCCGTGACCCCCGAAGACTTCGCCGCGCTCCTCACCCCCGAGGGCAGCGCCCTCCTCGACTCGCTCCGGGAGTACGACCCCGCCCAGGAGCTCGCCGTGGCCACCCGGCTGCGCCGCGAGCACCCCGCCGCACTGGTCTCCGCCGCCCTCGGCCAGGCCCGGCTGCGGCAGCGCGCGGTGGCGAAGTTCGGGGCCGGGGACGCCCACCGGATGTACTTCACCCCCGGCGGCGGCGAGATGGCCACCCGCGCCTCCGTGGCCTCGTACCGCGCCGAGCGGCTGGCCGCCCTGGGCGTACGGAGCCTCGCGGACCTGTGCTGCGGGATCGGCGGCGACGCCCTGGCCCTGGCCCGGCTCGGCATCCGCGTACTGGCGGTGGACCACGACCCGCTGACCGTCGCCGTCGCGCGCGCCAACGCCGAGGCGCTGGGGCTGGCGGACCTGATCGAGGTACGGGAGGCGGACGTGACGGAGGTGGACACCGCGGGCTACGACGCCGTGTTCATCGACCCCGCCCGGCGCGGCGGACGCGGCCGTATCTTCGACCCCGAGTCCTACTCCCCGCCGCTGTCCTGGGCGATCGCCACCGCCCGCGCCGCGAAGTTCGCCGCGATCAAGATCGCGCCCGGGATCCCCCACGAGGCGGTCCCCGCCGAGGCCGAGGCCGAGTGGATCTCCGACCAGGGGGACGTGAAGGAGGCCGTCCTGTGGTTCGGGACCGCTCCGGGCGAAATCCGAGCGACCCTGCTGCCCGGCCCGCGCGCGCTGGCGACCGCCGATCCGCTGCCCGACCCCGAGGCCGGTCCGGTCGGCCGCTACCTCTACGAGCCCGACGGGGCCGTGATCCGGGCCCACCTCGTCGCCGAGGTCGCGGAGCAGCTGGACGGCCGGCTGATCGACCCGACGATCGCGTACATCACCGCCGACGAGCTGCGCGAGACCCCGTACGCGACCTCGTACGAGATCACCGACGTACTGCCCTTCGGCCTCAAGAAGCTCAAGGCCCTGATGCGCGAGCGCGGGGTCGGCATCCTGACGGTGAAGAAGCGCGGCTCGGCGATCGAGCCGGAGGAGCTGCGCCGGAAGGTGAAGCCGCAGGGGCCGAACTCCGCGACCGTGTTCCTGACCCGGGTCGCGGGGGCGCCCTCGATGCTGATCGGCTCGCCGACGGCCAGGCCCTGACGGCCGGGTAGCCGCTGGCCGCCGCCCCGGCCGCTAGCCGGCGGCCGGGTGGACCGGGTCGCCGCCGCCGAAGGCCCGTACCGCCCAGCGGTAGTGCGCGCCCGCCTTGCCGAGGCCCAGCAGGCCGGTGACCCACAGGATCATGCCGAGGCCCATCGTGTACGCGACCTCGCCGTAGGTGTCCGAGCCCGGCCGGGCCGACACCGCCGCCCCGAAGGTCACCCAGAGCCCGAGCGCGCCCAGCAGGAACGAGGTCAGCAGCCAGGTCAGGCTCCGCCCCGGGGCGCGTACCGCGGAGTCGGCGGCCGGGTCCCGGCCCAGCTCCGCCCACGCGCACATCAGCCGGCGGATCTGCCGGTCCTGCCTGGCGCCCCAGGCGAACCAGAACCCGGCCGGTATCAGCACGCCCACGCCGAGCACCGCGAAGATGAGGCCGAAGAGGTACGAGAACGGGTCGGCCGTCTCGAAGGCCATCAGGGCCATGCCGACGAAGGACCAGCCGAGGGCGAAGACCGCCGAGACCGCCCAGAGGAGCAGCAGCCGCCCGAAGCCGAGGCTGCGCCGCCCGAGTTCGCTCAGGAAGCGGGCGCGGTCGGCCCGTACGGTCTTCTCGTCGAGCCACGCGCGCAGGTGCGCGGGAGGGGGCGGTGGCGGCAGGTCACGGCGGGGCATGCGCATGACCATAGCGCCACGCACCACGGCCTCCGCCGGACCCCTGCCGGAGGATCAGCCTCCGCCGCCCTCCACGGCCTCCACCGATTCGAAGCGCCAGCGGTGCACCGCCCGGGTGATCAAGTCGGCGTCGGGCTCCGGGAGTTCGGGCAGATCCGCGGCGACCCCCTCGGGGGTCTCCCACCAGGTGATCACGAGCACCCGGTCCTGCGGGGCCCGGAACACCTCGCGCCGCACCGGCTCTTGGGCGAGCACCCGCGAACGGGCCCACTCCAGGAGCTCGTTGCCCCGTCCGGGCACGGACCGGGCCTCCCACATCAGCGCGACGGTGCTCACGAGTACAGGTTGTCCTTGCTCAGCTCGTGCACGTGGTCGTGGTCGTGCCCGGCCCCGTGGCCGTGGCCGTGGTCGTGGCCGTGGTCATGCCCGTGACCGGGGCCCTCCCCGTGAGAATGGCCGGAAGAACGGCCGGGAACGTGCGGGTCCGTCACCGGCAGCGAGGAGTCCGCCGACAGGTCCCAGTCCGAGGCGGGCCTGTTCCGCTTGACCATCTCCGCGCCCAGCGCCGCCACCATCGCGCCGTTGTCCGTGCACAGCCCCGGCCGCGGCACCCGCAGGATGATCCCCGCGGCGTCGCAGCGCTCCTGCGCGAGCGAGCGCAGCCGGGAATTGGCCGCGACACCGCCGCCGATCATCAGGTGGTCGACGCCCTCGTCCTTGCACGCGCGGATCGCCTTGCGCGTCAGCACGTCCACCACGGCTTCCTGGAAGGAGGCCGCCACATCGCGCACCGGCACCTCCTCGCCCGCCTTCCGCTTCGCCTCGATCCAGCGGGCGACGGCCGTCTTGAGCCCGGAGAAGGAGAAGTCGTACGCCGCGTCGCGCGGCCCCGTCAGCCCGCGCGGGAAGCTGATCGCCTTCGGGTCCCCCTCGCGCGCGAGCCGGTCGATGA
This sequence comes from Streptomyces sp. NPDC059443, assembly GCF_042750105.1. Lineage (NCBI taxonomy): Bacteria > Bacillati > Actinomycetota > Actinomycetes > Kitasatosporales > Streptomycetaceae > Streptomyces > Streptomyces sp. NPDC059443. Next base: position 9,887 of record NZ_JBHYVM010000039.1, read on the forward strand.
CCGGGCCGCCGGGGAAGCCCAGCTGGAGCACGCGCGCGATCTTGTCGAAGGCCTCGCCGGCCGCGTCGTCGATGGTCGCGCCGAGCGGGCGCACGTCGGTGGTGATGTCGGGGGCCAGCAGCAGCGAGGAGTGCCCGCCGGAGACCAGCAGCGCCATCGTCGGCTCCGGCAGCGGCCCGTGCTCCAGCTGGTCCACGCAGATGTGCGAGGCCAGGTGGTTCACCCCGTACAGCGGCTTGCCCAGGGCGTACGCGTACGCCTTCGCGGCCGAGACGCCCACCAGCAGCGCCCCCGCGAGGCCGGGCCCGGCGGTGACGGCGATGCCGTCGAGGTCGCGGGCGCTGACCCCGGCCGTCTTCAGGGCGCGCTCGATGGTGGGGACCATCGCCTCCAGGTGCGCGCGGGAGGCCACCTCGGGCACGACCCCGCCGAAGCGGGCGTGCTCGTCGACGCTCGACGCGATGGAGTCCGCGAGGAGGGTGGTGCCCCGGACGATGCCGACGCCGGTCTCGTCGCAGGAGGTCTCGATGCCGAGGACGAGCGGTTCGTCAGCCATGGGTCGTCTCACCTTGTACGGGTCCGTCCGCCTGGACGGAGTGTTCGGGGTCGGAAATGCGGCGCATCACGAGCGCGTCCACGTTGCCGGGCTGGTAGTAGCCGCGTCGGAAGCCGATCGGCTCGAAGCCGAAGCGCGCGTACAGCTTCTGGGCCCGGGTGTTGTCGACCCGCACCTCCAGCAGCACCTCGGCGCACTCGAAATCGCTGGCCGCGCGCAGCAGGTCGGTCAGCAGCCGGGCACCGAGCCCGGTGCCCCACTGGTCGCGGGCGGCGGCGATGGTCTGTACGTCGCCCAGGTCTCCGGCGGCGGCCAGCCCGGCGTAGCCGACCAGGCGGCCGCTTTCGTCTTCGGCCACGACGTAGCGGCGGGTGGCCCCCGGGCCGCGGGCGTGCGCGAGCTCGGACCAGAACATCCCGGCGGACCAGGCGTCCTCGGGGAACAGCTCGTGCTCCAGCTCCAGCACCGGCTCGATGTCCCACCAGCGCATTTCGCGCAGTACGGCGGCGGTGGTCACTGCGGGGTGACCACCTTGTAGTTCTTGGGCACCTGCGCGTCGGGGCGGCGCAGGTAGAGCGGGGTCGCGGGCAGGAACTCTTCTCCGGCCGCCAGCCGTTCCACCGCCAGGGCCGCCAGCGCGGCGGCGCTCTGGTGCTCCGGGGCGCGGGCGTCGGTGAAGACCTCCGGGTAGAGCTGCGCGCCCTGCCCGACGGCGGGCAGTCCCGCGACCCGCTCGGCGATGTCGGCCGGCCGGTCCACCGCGGGCTCGCCGACCCGGGTGCGCGGGTCCTCGTACCGGGCCCAGTAGACCTCCTTGCGCCGCGCGTCGGTGGCCACGGTGAAGGGGCCCTCGATCCCGGCGGCACCGGCCGCGTAGGCGAGGCCGTCGAGGGTGCACAGCCCGTGCACGGGCACGCCGAGGACGGAGGCGAAGGTGGAGGCGGTGACGAGTCCGACGCGCAGCCCGGTGTAGGGGCCGGGGCCGACGCCGACGACGATGCCGGTGACGGCTTCGAGCTTGACCCCCGCCTCGGCGAGGACCTTGTCGACGGAGGGCAGCAGGAGCTCCCCGTGGCGGCGGGCGTCGACCTGGTTCGACTCGGCGAGGACGGACTCGCCGTCGTGCAGGGCGACGGTGACGGCGGGCGTGGCGGTATCTACAGCGAGCAAGAGCACGCGAACAGCCTACGACTCCCGGGCCCCGGGCCCTTGCGGCCGGTCTGGAAGCGGCCCGGCTGCTACCTTCGACCCAGGTGTCACCGATCAAGGCGTCGGGACCCCCCAGACCATGCGGAGAGGTGGACCAAGGTGGCACGCAGCAGCTCGGGAATCGTGGCCGGGCTCACCGTCGCGGCACTCGCCGCGATCGGCTTCCTCGGCTACCAGGCCTCCGCCTCCGCTCCCGCGCACCCTCAGAAGGCCGTCGCGCAGAGCCCGTCCCCCTCCCCGAGCCCTTCCGGCGCCGCGAAGGCGGACCCGGGCAAGCCGGTGGCCGTCCCGGCCGGTTCCGGCACCGGGATGCGCGTCGTGTACTCGATCGGCGCGAAGCGGGTGTGGCTGGTGAGCGCCACCGGTGAGGATCCGAAGTCGTTCACGGTGATGCCGAGCACGGTCCACCCGGCGCCGGGCAGCTACACGGTCGGCAACCGCACGGGCACGGTGACCGGCTCGGACGGGGTGCCGATCGAGCACGTCGTCCGGTTCGCGAGCACGCAGGGCATCACGGTCGGTTTCAGCGCCCGCGTGGACAACACGCTCCCGGAGCCCGATCCGGCGAAGAAGACCGGCGGCGTCCGTATGACGCGCGCGGACGGCGACGCGATGTGGGCCTTCGCGACGATCGGCACGAAGGTCGTCGTCGTCGCCTGACGTTCGCCCGAACGGGGGACGCGCCTAGGCCAACCCCGGCCCTCCACACCCCTTGACGACCCTTCAGGCCGCTTCGGACTCCGGAGCGGCCTGCTCGCCCTCCCCGGCCCCTTCCCGTACGAGCGCCTCTCCCGCGGCCGCCTCCGCGGCGGGATCCGGTTCGCCGCCGCGCTCGCGCGCGGGCGGCGTGGACACGGCGCTGGCGGCCGCGCCCGCGGCGAGCAGCGCCCCCATGGACACGCCGGACGGGCGGGGGACACCCGCCCCCGGTGCCGCCGCTCCCGGTGGTGCTGCTCCTGCTGCCGACATGGCTGCCTCCTGGCCGGGGCCAGCCTGTACTTAGGTACGCCTAACCAGCCCTCGTCACCATGTGACCACGCGCCCTGCCGCCCGCGCAATATCTTGCCGACGAGTTGTCGGTACGTTAACCGCGAACTTTCATTCCGAGAGGACGCCCGCGAGGGCCTCCAGACCCGCCCCGGCCGACCAGCGCCCGCCGATCCCCCGGACCGCGACCTCCCGTACGTCGTCCAGGACCTCCTCGTGCCCCACCGCCCGCCGGATCACCACGTGCAGCCGGTCGTCGGACAGCTCCTCGACCTTGCCGTCGCCCCACTCCACGACGACCACGGACTCGGGCAGCGAGACGTCGAGGTCCAGGTCCTCCATCTCGTCGAGCCCGCCGCCGAGCCGGTACGCGTCCACGTGCACCAGTGCCGGGCCGCCGGTCAGCGACGGGTGGACCCGGGCGATCACGAAGGTCGGCGAGGTCACCGCCCCGCGTACGCCGAGGCCTTCGCCGAGGCCGCGGGTCAAGGTGGTCTTGCCGGCGCCGAGTTCCCCGGTCAGCAGGACGAGGTCGCCGGGGCGCAGCAGACCGGCGATCCGGCGGCCGAGGTCCTGCATGGCGTCGGGCGAGCCGACGGTGATGTGCGCTTCGGTTCCGGCTTCAGGAACCGCTGCCTGCGGTACTTCTTCCATGACCGGAAACGTTAGCCGCTGCGGACACCACCCCGGTGCGCGCCAGCAGCTCGGTGAGCAGCCGGGTCACGGTGTCCGGGTGTTCCAGCATCATCAGGTGCCCGGCGGACTCCAGGACGACCAGTTCGGCGGAGGGCAGCGCGTCCTTGATGGTCTGGCTGTGGCCGGGCGGGGTGACCATGTCGCGGTCCCCGGCGATGACGGTGACGGGTATGTCCGCGAACCGCTGGAGCGCGTCCGTCTTGTCGTGGGTCTGGAAGGCCGGGTAGAACTCGGCGACCACGTCGATGGGGGTGCCCTCGATGAGCCGCTCGGCGAAGCGGGCCACGCCGGGGTCCACGTCGGGCGAGGCGAAGGAGTACATCTTGACCATGCCGGCGAACAGGTCCGCCGTGGCGCGGCGGCCCTTCTCCACCAGCTCCACCTGGGAGCCGAGCGCCTTGAGCACCCCGGGCAGCAGGCGGCGCACCGCCCCGAAGCCCACGGAGGGCAGCCCGTACGTCACCTGGTCCAGGTGGCCGCTGGAGGTGCCGACGAAGGCCACCCCGGCCACCCGGTCCCGGATGAGCTCGGGGAACTGGTCCGCGAGTCCCATGATGGTCATACCGCCCATCGAGTGACCGACCAGGATCAGCGGGCCCTCGGGTGCGGCGGCGTCGATGACGGCCTTCAGATCGCGGCCGAGCTGCTCGAAGGTCACCGGCTCGCCCTCGGCCTGGGCCAGGCCGCGGGCGCTGCGGCCGTGGCTGCGCTGGTCCCAGTACACGGCGCGGACCACACCGCGCAGGGCATCGCGCTGGAAGTGCCAGGAGTCCTGCGCGAGGCAGTAGCCGTGGCAGAACACCACGGTCGGCGGGGCCGGGGCCTTGCGGCGCAGCCGGCGCCGCTTGCCCTCCTCGGGCAGTTCGTCGACCTCGTAGTAGAGCGTGGTGCCGTCCTCGGCCCGTGCCTGACCGGGGGCGCCGCGCAGGGAGCCGTAGTCCCCGGTCGCGTCGAGGGCGAGGCGCGCCTTCATGCGCATGCCCCGCCCGACGGTGATCCGTTCGACCGCGACACCGGCCGCCGCGCCCGCGGCTATCACGCCGATGGCCGCTCCGGCCCAGCCGGCCTTGCGCCAGTTCTCGCTCACGCCGCCGCCCTCACTCAGCCGTTGCGGTACTTCCGTCGCGGTACACCCGGGGAACCCTGACCCCGATACGAGTGACGATCTCATACGCGATCGTGTGCGCCGCTTGAGCCCAGTCCTCGGCCGTGGGCTCGCCCCGCTCGCCGTCGCCGAAGATGACCACCTCGTCGCCGGGCCGGACCCGGTCCTCGGGGCCGATGTCCACGACGAACTGGTCCATGGCCACGCGTCCGGCGGCGTACCGCACCTTGTCCCCCAGCAGGACGGGGCCGCGGCCGGAGGCGTGCCGCGGGATGCCGTCGGCGTAGCCGGCCGGGATGAGCGCGAGCCGGGTCTCGTTCTCCGTCACGTAGTGGTGCCCGTAACTGACGCCGTGTCCGGCGGGGACCTCCTTGACCAGGGCCACGAAGGCCTTCAGGGCCATGGCGGGGCGCAGCCCGAGCTGGGCGGGGGTGCCGAGCTCGGGGGCCGGGGAGACCCCGTACACCGCGAGGCCGCACCGGACGAGGTCGAAGTGGCTCTCGGGCAGGGTGAGGGTCGCGGGCGAGTTGGCGATGTGCCGGACCTCGGGCTCGATGCCCTCCTTCTCGGCGTACGCGAGCATGTCGCGGAAGGCGTTCAGCTGGAGCGCGATCGAGGGGTGGCCCGGCTCGTCGGCGCAGGCGAAGTGCGACCAGAGGCCGGTGACGTGGACCGTGCCCTCGGCCTGGGCGGCGACGGCCGCGCCGACGAGCTCGGCCCAGTCGGCGGGCTGGCAGCCGTTGCGGCCGAGGCCGGTGTCGGCCTTGAGCTGGATCCGGGCCGTGCGGCCGGCGGCGCGGGCGGCCGCGCGCACTTCCTCCAGGGCCCACATCCCGCTGACGGCGACGTCCACGTCGGCCTCGATGGCCTCCCGCCACGGCCCGCCGGGGGTCCACAGCCAGCACAGGATCCGCCCGCCGACCCCGGCGGCGCGCAGCGCGAGCGCCTCCTCGGGGGTGGCGGTCCCGAGCCAGGTCGCACCGGCTTCGAGGGCCGCGCGGGCGCAGGGCACGGCGCCGTGCCCGTAGGCGTCGGACTTGACTACGGCCATCACCTCGGCCCGGGGCGCCCGCTCGCGCAACGCGCGCACGTTCGCCCGTACGGCGTCAAGATCGATCTCGGCGTACACGCGCGTGGGTGTCTCGTTCATCCCCCACAGTCTCTCAGAGCCCGAACGTCGCGCTCGTCTACGGCTCCGCGCGCGGTCCCCGGGGGCTCGGACGGGGCTCAGCCGGCAGCTCGGCCGGCGCCGACGTCGCGCCAGGCGGAGGGCAGGGCGGCCGCCACGTCGTGGGCCAGCAGCGGGCCGCCGTCCGCCGCGATGCGGCCCGCGAGGCCGTGCAGGTACGCCGCCGTCGAAGCCGCGTCGGCCCCGGACAGCCCGGCCGCCAGCAGCGAGCCCGCGAAGCCCGCCAGCACGTCCCCGCTCCCGGCCGTGGCCAGCCACGCCGTGCCCGTCGGGTTCACCCGTACCGTCCGTGCGCCCGCGGAGGCCACCAGCGTCGTCGAGCCCTTCAGGAGCGCCGTCGCCCCGTACCGCCCGGCCAGCTCCCGTACGGCCGCCAGCCGGCCCGCCTCCACCACCTCGCGCGCGACCCCGAGCAGCGCGGCCGCCTCCCCCGCGTGCGGGGTCAGCACCGTCTCCGCCTGCCTCGCCCGCAGCGCCCGGGGGTCCAGCCCGCGCAGCCCGTCCGCGTCCACCAGGACCGGCACGGGCTGCGCCAGCACCTCGGCCGCGGCCGGGTCCTCGCCCAGTCCCGGACCGACCACCCACGCCTGGACCCGGCCGGGCCCGATCAGCGTCTCGGGGTAGCGCGCGAGCACGGCGTCCGCCACCGCCGGCGGTCCCACGTACCGCACCACGCCCGCGCCGCCCCGCAGGGCCCCCGCCACCGCGAGCAGCGCCGCACCCGGGTAGCGGGCCGACCCGGCGACGATCCCGACCACGCCCCGCCGGTACTTGTCGCTCGTCTGCGTGGGCGTCGGCAGCAGCCGGGCGACCTCGGCGTGCTGGAGGGCCTCCGCGTCCGGCGGCGCCGGGAAGGACAGCCCGATGTCCACCAGGTGCACCACCCCGGCGCGGGTGGCCCCCGGGTCGATGAGCAGTCCCGGCTTGTACGCCCCGAAGGTCACGGTGACATCGGCCCGGACGGCCGCCCCCGCCACCTCCCCCGTGTCCGCGTCCACCCCGCTCGGCAGGTCCACGGCCACCACCACCGCGCCCGCCGGGATCCGCTCCACCAGCGCGGCCGCCGCCGGGCGCAGCCCGCCGCGCCCGCCGATGCCGACCAGCCCGTCCAGGACCAGGTCCGCCCGGAGCGGCACCTCCTCGGCCACGCGGCCGCCGGCGGCCCGCAGCGCGGCCAGCCCGCCCGCGTGCAGCCGCGCGGGATCCATCGGTACCGCCGTCACCCCGGCCCCGCGCCGGGCCAGGCGGGCGCCCGCGTACAGGGCGTCGCCCCCGTTGTCCCCGGGGCCGACGAGCAGGACGACCCGGGCCCCGTACACCCGGGGCAGCAGCCGGGCGCAGACGGCGGCCAGCCCGGCCGCCGCCCGCAGCATCAGGGTGCCCTCGGGCAGTTCGGCCATCAGCTCGCGCTCGGCGGCCCGTACGGTCTCCACGCTGTAGGCAGTTCGCATGGGACCACCCTGCCCGCTATCCCTCGGCGATCACCACAGCGGAGGCGATGCCCGCGTCGTGGCTCAGCGAGATGTGCCAGGAGCGCACGCCCAGTTCCGCCGCCCGTGCCCGGACCGTCCCGGACACCCGCAGGCGCGGCTGCCCGCTGTCCTCGACGTACACCTCGGCGTCGGTCCACAGCAGCCCGCCGGGTGCGCCGAGCGCCTTGGCGAGTGCTTCCTTGGCCGCGAACCGGGGGGCGGGCGGAGCCCGGGCGCGCGGCCCCCCCCGCCGCCGGGTCCGCTAGGGCGCGGCGAACAGGGCGCCGGCCGGGGTGGGTGTG
>NZ_JBHYVM010000039.1:17412-24569 GCF_042750105.1 Streptomyces sp. NPDC059443
GGCGCGCGGAGGCACACACCCCCCGCGGGGGGTCGGGCTCGCCGGTGGCCGTGGAGGTGGGGCCCCGGGCGGGGGGGGGCGGGGGGCCCCCCCCCGCGCCGCCCGCCCCCCGGCAGGGTCAGTTCGGCCTCGACGAAGAGGCGTCGGGCCAGGTTCGGTGTCCGCTCCAGTGCCGCGCCGAACCGCTCGATCTCGGCAACGTCAATCCCCACACCGATGATCACAACAACAACCCCTACTACTCCACGGTCACGGACTTCGCGAGGTTACGCGGCTGGTCCACCTCGTTCCCCCGCGCCGTCGCCAGCTCGCACGCGAAGACCTGCAACGGCACGGTCGCCACCAGCGGCTGGAGCAGCGTCGGGGTGGCCGGGATGCGGATCAGGTGGTCGGCGTACGGGACGACCGCCTCGTCACCCTCCTCGGCGATCACGATGGTCCGCGCTCCGCGCGCCCGGATCTCCTGGATGTTCGACACGATCTTGTCGTGCAGCACCGAGCGCCCGCGCGGCGACGGTACGACCACCACCACCGGCAGGTCCTTCTCGATCAGCGCGATCGGCCCGTGCTTGAGCTCGCCCGCCGCGAAGCCCTCGGCGTGCATGTACGCCAGCTCCTTGAGCTTGAGCGCACCCTCCAGCGCCACCGGGTAGCCGACGTGCCGGCCCAGGAAGAGCACCGTGTTCTTGTCGGCCAGGGAGCGAGCGAGCTCCCGTACCGGCTCCATCGTCTCCAGTACGGTGTCCACCGCCGCTGCGATGTCCGACAGCTCCCGGATGACCGCCTGGATCTCGTCGCCCCACTTCGTACCCCGGACCTGCCCGAGGTACAGGGCGACCAGGTAGCAGGCCACCAGCTGCGTCAGGAACGCCTTGGTCGAGGCGACGGCCACCTCGGGTCCGGCGTGCGTGTACAGCACGGCGTCCGACTCGCGCGGGATGGTCGAGCCGTTCGTATTGCAGACGGCCAGCACCTTGGCGCCCTGCTCGCGCGCGTGCCGCAGCGCCATCAGGGTGTCCATGGTCTCGCCCGACTGCGAGATCGCGATCACCAGCGTCCGCTGGTCCAGGATCGGGTCGCGGTAGCGGAACTCGCTGGCCAGCTCCGTCTCGCACGGGATGCGGGTCCAGTGCTCGATGGCCAGCTTCGCGATCATGCCCGCGTGGTACGCCGTACCGCACGCCACGATGACGACCTTGTCGACCTCGCGCAGCACCGAATCCGGGATGCGCACCTCGTCGAGGGTCAGCAGTCCGCTCGCGTCGATCCTGCCCAGGAGGGTGTCGGCGACAGCCTTCGGCTGCTCGGCGATCTCCTTGAGCATGAAGTAGTCATAACCCCCCTTCTCGGCCGCCGAGGCGTCCCAGTCCACGTGGTACGCCCGCACGTTCGCGGCCGAACCGTCGAAGTTGGTCACCGAGACACCGTCGCGGCGGAGCTCGACGACCTGGTCCTGCCCCAGCTCGATCGCGGACCGCGTGTGGGCGATGAACGCGGCCACGTCCGAGGCGAGGAAGTTCTCACCCTCTCCAACGCCCACGACCAGAGGGGAGTTCCGGCGCGCTCCGACCACCACGTCCGGAGCGTCGGCGTGCACGGCGACCAGCGTGAAGGCCCCCTCCAGCAGCCGGCACACCTGCCGCATCGCCTCCGCGAGCTCCCCGGAGGCGGCGAACCGCTCCGCCAGCAGGTGCGCCACGACCTCGGTGTCCGTCTCGGACTCCAGCCGGTGCCCGCGCCCGGCCAGCTCGGCCCGCAGCGCGGCGAAGTTCTCGATGATCCCGTTGTGCACGACGGCCACGCGCCCCGAATTGTCGAGGTGCGGGTGGGCGTTGACGTCGGTGGGCCCGCCATGGGTCGCCCACCGGGTGTGTCCCAGCCCCGTGGAACCGGCCGGCATCGGGTGCCCGACCAGTTCCTTCTCCAGATTGACCAGCTTGCCGGCCTTCTTGACCGAAGCGAGCCCACCGTCCGCGAGCACGGCGACACCCGCCGAGTCGTAGCCGCGGTACTCCAGCCGCTTGAGTCCGGCAATGACCACATCGAGCGCCGACTGCGCTCCCACGTAACCCACGATTCCGCACATAAGCCGCAGGGTACGCCGTAGTTGGCCCACCGCCCGGTACCTGAACAAGACGAAACCGTTCCTAGCCAGTGGGCATGAGTGGGTCTTGGACCCACTGGTGCGTGCTGGGCGCATCCCGAACGGTTTTGGATGCACTGGGTCCCCGCGTTCTCTTCCCGCTCGGCGTCGACTCTCCAGGGAGCCGGTCCGTTGCGGGTGGGCGGATTCCGTCACACCCCTGGGTGCCTGGTCCGGCCTGGACGGTCCGATGCCCGTAGCGATCACTCTGGTCGCTACGGGGCGGTGCCGTCCGACGCCGGATCGGGTGTCCGAGGGCGCGTCGCCCGATCGCGATGCCGGCGGCATCGTGACGGGACATCTTTCGGCGCGGGGTAGTCAGTGGCTTCTGCCAATGCTGACCACCCCACTGGGAGGTGTAGGCCGGATCGACCGCAACGATCGACAGACCTTGTTCGGCGGCCATCGACACGAGCCGGGCCTTGAGCTTGCCGGTCGGGAGACCCGAGATCAGATGCCGGAACCGCTTCTTACCGCCGTGCTTCTCGCGGGTTTTCTCGGCGGTGAAGTCGAGGTCCTCGATCGCGATGGCCTTGACGCCCACCTGCCGGGCCCAGTGCAGCAGCCGGGTGATGGCGTGCCGGATCTGCGCGTCGCGGTGATCCGCAGTGCCGGACAGGTCATAGGGGAACCGGTGCGGCTCCCCGACGGGATTGCCATGCGGGTCGAGCCGGTAAGCGGCGAAGTGATCGGCGTTGGTATCGACACCAACCATGCCCATCGCGCCAGCGGCTACGAGCGGGACCGTCTGCACGACGGGGTGTTGCCAGGCGGCGGTCAGGTACCAGCGTCCGCGCTCCACGTCCAGGTGGATGCGGTAGGCGACGGCCCGGTTCGCTTCGACGCGGTCGGCCCATTCCGCACCCCGGTGCACGAACTTGATCCGGCAGGCCAACACGTACCGCCCATGGTGGCTGTTGGCCAGGTGCGCGAGCGGGGTGGGCAGTTTGATGCTGACCTCGCCATCGGGGGTGACGCGGATCGTCTCGTTCCCGAACGGCTTCCCGGACTCCCCGTCAGCGGCGAGGAACCAGCGTTCGGCTTCCCAGCAGGCCCGCCACTGCTCTTGGGTGAGCTGTGCGTCGGCCAGATGGTGCCGGGTGTTCGCCAGCCGCCTCCCACCCCGCACCACCCGAACCCGACCAGCCTGCCAGTCGGCCACCGCAGCCGCATGGCGCGCTTCCAGTGCTGCGAGACGGCGGGACTTGCGAAACCACTCGCTCCTGGAGCGGTAGCCGCCCGCAGCGCGTTTGGTTCCCTTCTGCCCGATCGGAAGGGACAGACGGTGGCGCAGCGCGCGGATGCCGGTGTCGAGGTTGCGGATGTGCGCGGCCTGACAGCGGCGTGCGAGCGCCCACTGATCGTGGCTGGCCTTGGTGCTCGCCCCGGCGATGCGCGAAGACGATTCCCTCGTCAGCCCCCGCTTACGAGCAGCCCACGTATCAGCGGAGTGGTCCGGGCCGTCCGCACAACGCTGCTTGAGATCACGGGAAGCCAGGGTGCCCTGGTGCTTGCCGACCAGCCGGAGAACCCTCTCATCTACGGCACTCAGACCCTTGAGCCGGTCGCGTACCGCCACACCGGACGGACCGAGCGCCACGAACGAAGGAGCGGAGGCGCGCAATTTCCTGGTCCGATCAGCCATCACCGGCCGCCGCCTCCAGCGCCCTGCGCCTTCGCCCGCTCCTTGAGGTTCATATACCGACCGTAACGACACTCACCGCAAAGCCCCATCGCTCACAAGAGTGAACAAGAGAACCAACAGCGCCCAACCCCGCCCCGGCGAAAGCGCCGGAGCGGGGTTGCCGTACGTGTACGCGAGCGCGAGCCCGCCGGATGAGCCCGACGGACGAACCGTCAGCCGAGCTTCTTCAGCTGCGCCGTGACGACGGCCTTCGGCTGCTCGGCCGTACCCGAGAGGCTGACGGCGGAGAAGGTGGCGAGGGTGTTGCCCTTGCGCACGACCACGAGCTCCGTCGTGAACGGCGAGCCGTCCGCGTCGCCCGCGATGGTGTAGGCGAGCGCCTCGTCCCCGCCCGTGACGGGGGCGCCGGCGGCGACCTTGGTGACCTTGCCGGCTTCGCCCGCCTGGGTGGCCGTGTAACCGGAGGCACACGCCGCGCCCGCGCTCTTGAGCGACCCGAAGGCCTCCGCCGCGCCCTTGCCCTCGTACGACTCCAGGGTGACGGCGGTGGCGGTCGCGCCGAGGGCGTCCAGCCCGGCCTTCAGCTTCTCCTCCGGGCTCGCGTCCGCGGCCGGCGCCTTGCCCTTGGCCACGGCCTTGACCCGCGCGCTGCCGGCGGCGGAGCCGATCGCGGTCATGGACTGCGCCTTGACCAGCGGGAGGCACGCCGGCTTGTCGCTGGTGGCCCCGGCGCCCGCCTTGGCCTCCTCCGGCGTGACGGCCTTGAGGACGTGGTCGGGCAGATCGGCCTGGACCACCAGCAGACCGCCGAGCTCGGCGTCCGTCTTCGCCTTGACGGCCGGCGCCGAGGAGGAGGCGGCCGCGGAGGGCTTCGCGTCGTCCTTCTTCGCGTCGGCCTTGCCGGAGCCGCCGCAGGCGGTGGCGAGCAGCGCCAGGGACACGGCGGAAGCGGTCAGGACGGTACGACGGACAAGTGCGGTACGCACGATGGTTTCCCCCCACGGGAATCTGAGAAAGCTGCGGTGATCAACACCGTACGGGGTGCCACCGACACCGTCCGCGATTTACCTGCGAGCCCCGGGCATCGTGATCCCACCGAGACCCCGAGTGCCTCCGAGCGGTACCGCCCCCGTACAACCCGCCCGCCCCGGGCCAAAAGGCCCCGCCCCACGTGACCGACCACACCACCCACAACGGCCCCCGACCCCCGACAATGGCCCTGTGATCACTTCGCCGCCACGAAGCACGCCGGACGGAAGCGCGACGGAGCGCCCCGTCGGACCGGAGCTCCCGCCACACCCCGAGCCCGCCGCGCACCCCACGCGCCGCCGGGGCCACGAGGCCTCCCCCTACGTCGACCTCACCCGCGCGGAGTGGAGCGCCCTGCGCGAGCGGACCCCGCTGCCGCTGACGGCCGACGAGGTCGAGCGGCTGCGCGGGCTCGGCGACGTCATCGACCTCGACGAGGTCCGCGACGTGTACCTGCCGCTCTCCCGGCTGCTGAACCTGTACGTGGGAGCCACCAGCAACCTCCGCGGCACCCTCAACACCTTCCTCGGCGACGCCGGCAACGGCCACGGCGCACAGCAGGGCACCCCCTTCGTCATAGGGGTCGCCGGCTCGGTGGCGGTCGGCAAGTCCACCGTGGCCCGCCTCCTCCAGGCCCTGCTCGCCCGCTGGCCCGAGCACCCGCGCGTGGAGCTGGTGACCACCGACGGCTTCCTGTACCCGATGAAGGAGCTCCAGCGGCGCGGGCTGACCGCCCGCAAGGGGTTCCCGGAGTCCTACGACCGCCGCGCGCTGACCCGCTTCGTCGCCGACATCAAGGCAGGCAAGGACGAGGTCACCGCCCCGGTCTACTCGCACCTGATCTACGACATCGTCCCCGGCGAACAGCTCGTCGTGCGCCGTCCCGACATCCTGATCGTCGAGGGGCTCAACGTCCTCCAGCCGGCGCTGCCCGGCAACGACGGCCGCACCAGGGTCGGTCTCGCCGACTACTTCGACTTCAGCGTGTACGTGGACGCCCGCCCCGAGGACATCGAGCGCTGGTACCTCAACCGGTTCCGCAAGCTGCGCGAGACGGCGTTCCAGAACCCCTTCTCCTACTTCCGCAAGTACACCCAGGTCTCCGAGGAGGAGGCGCTGGAGTACGCACAGACGATGTGGCGGACCATCAACAGGCCCAACCTGCTGGAGAACGTGGCCCCGACCCGCGGCCGCGCCACCCTCGTCGTGCGCAAGGGCCCCGACCACAAGGTGCAGAAGCTGAGTCTGCGCAAGCTCTGACCGCTTCCGGAAGTTACTGTGCGGCCATGCTGCACCTACGGATGATCACACCGGCCGACCGGACGGACGCCGTCGTCCGGATCGTCGAGAGCACGGTCGGCACCACCCATCTGGTGGTGCTGCCCGGCGCCGCCCGCATCCCCCCGGGCGACATCGTGATGTGCGACGTGGCCCGCGAGGCGGGCGACGAGCTCCTGCACGAGCTGCGGAAGCTCTCCATCGACAAGGACGGTTCGATCGCGGTCGAGAACATCGACCTCTCCCTCTCGGAGCGCGCCGACCGGGCCGAGGAGGAGGCCCCGGGCGAGGCGGCGGACGCCGTCCTGTGGGAGCAGCTGAGCGAGGCGACCCACGAGGAGTCCACCCTCACCATCACCTACAGCGCCTTCATGATCGTCGCGACGATGATCGCGGCCTGCGGTGTCGTCCTCGACAACGCCATCCTGATCGTGGGCGCGATGGCCGTCGGCCCCGAGTTCGGGCCGCTCGCCGGCGTCTGCACCGGCCTGGTGCAGCGCGCCCCGAAGCTGGCCGCCCGCTCGCTGGCCGCCCTGCTCATCGGCTTCGCCGCCGCGATGACGGCGACCACCGTCTTCAGCCTGGGGATGGACGCCCTCGGCCTGTTCCAGCCGGGAATGCTGGACAAGCCCCGCCCCAACACCAGCTTCATCTGGCAGCCGGACCCGTTCTCCTTCGTCGTGGCCCTGCTCGCCGGCGTGGCCGGGGTGCTCTCCCTGACCTCGGCGAAGTCCGGCGCGCTGGTCGGCGTGGCGATCTCGGTGACCACCGTCCCGGCGGCCGCCAACGCGGCCGTGGCGCTCGGCTACGGGGACTTCGCCCAGATGTGGGGCTCGGCCGAGCAGCTGCTGCTGAACCTGTTCGGGATCATGCTGGCCGGCGTACTGACCCTGCTCGGCCAGAAGCTCCTGTGGCGCACCCAGCGCGGCCACTGGCGCCGCACGCCGTCCAACGCCTGAGCACAACGAAACCGGCCCCGCGGGGGGGGGCGCGGGGGTGCGGGGGGCGGGGCTGGGGTGGGGGGGGCTGGCGGGGGGGGGGGAGTCCGGCGGCGCGGGGAGC
>NZ_JBHYVM010000039.1:24579-32055 GCF_042750105.1 Streptomyces sp. NPDC059443
CGCCCATCGCGCGGGGGCCCCCCCCCGCCCCCCCCCGGGGCCCCCCCCCGTCCCCCCCCCCACCCAACACCCCCCCCCCCCCCGCAACACCCCCCCCCCCCCCCCGGGGCCGGTCCTTCGAGACGGCTTCGAGGCGGCGAGGGCTCTAGCCGAGCGCCGACTTCACCACGTCGGCCAGCCGGCCGGCGACGGAGCCGGCCTGCTCGATGTCGGCGGCCTCCACCATCACCCGTACGAGCGGCTCCGTGCCCGAGGGACGCAGCAGTACGCGCCCGGTCGAGCCCAGCTCCCGCTCCGCCTCGGTGACGGCGGCGGCCAGCTCGGCCGAGGTCGTGACCCGGGACTTGTCCACGTCGGGGACGTTGATCAGCACCTGCGGCAGCCGGCTCATGACCCCGGCCAGCTCGGCGAGGGACTTGCCGGTCGCCGAGACCCGAGCGGCCAACATCAGGCCGGTCAGGGTGCCGTCGCCGGTGGTGGCGTGGTCGAGGATGATCACGTGGCCGGACTGCTCGCCGCCCAGCGCGTAGCCGTGCTCCTTCATCGACTCCAGGACGTACCGGTCGCCGACCCCGGTCTGCACGACGTGGATGCCCTCGGCCTCCATCGCCAGCTTGAAGCCCAGGTTGGACATCACGGTGCCGACCACGGTGTCCTCGCGCAGGTGACCGGCCTCGCGCATGGCCAGCGCCAGCACCGCGAGGATCTGGTCGCCGTCGATCTCGGCGCCGTTCGCGTCCACGGCGAGGCAGCGGTCGGCGTCCCCGTCGTGCGCGATGCCCAGGTCGGCTCCGTGCTCGACGACGGCCCGCTTCAGCAGACCGAGGTGGGTGGAGCCGCAGCCGTCGTTGATGTTCAGGCCGTCGGGCTCGGCGCCGATCGTGATGATCTCCGCCCCGGCCCGGGCGAAGGCCTCGGGCGAGACGAAGGCGGCCGCGCCGTGCGCCTCGTCCAGGACGACCTTGAGGCCGTCGAGGCGGTTCGGGAGGACGCCCATGAGGTGGGCGACGTACTTGTCGAAGCCCTCGGTGTAGTCGGAGACGCGGCCGACGCCGGAGCCGGTGGGCCGGTCCCACGGAGCGCCCGTGCGGTGGTCCTCGTAGACCGACTCGATGCGGTCCTCCAGCTCGTCGGCCAGCTTGTGGCCGCCGCGCGCGAAGAACTTGATGCCGTTGTCGGGCATGGCGTTGTGGCTGGCCGAGAGCATGACGCCGAGGTCGGCGCCCAGCGCACCGGTGAGATACGCCACCGCCGGGGTGGGCAGCACACCGACGCGCAGGACGTCCACGCCCGCGCTCGCGAGGCCCGCGACGACTGCGGCCTCCAGGAACTCACCCGAGGCCCGGGGGTCCCGGCCGACCACCGCGGTGGCCCGATGACCCGCGAACGTGCCCGCCTCGGCCAGTACGTGTGCCGCCGCGACGGAGAGGCCAAGCGCGAGCTCGGCCGTCAGATCCGCGTTCGCGACGCCTCGTACACCGTCCGTCCCGAAGAGTCGTCCCACTGTTGTCCTCCCGAGTTCACACTTCGCTTGTGACCACTTTTGCCAGTTACTTTGCCGCTTGTGGCGGTAAACGAACCGCCCCGGCAGCACGGAGAGTGCTGCCGGGGCGGTTTCGTTGCAGAACAGCAGGCGAAGATTAACGCTTGCTGTACTGCGGAGCCTTACGGGCCTTCTTGAGACCGGCCTTCTTGCGCTCGACCGCACGGTCGTCGCGGGAAAGGAAGCCGGCCTTCTTCAGCGCCGGGCGGTTGTTGTCGACGTCGGCCTCGTTCAGCGCACGGGCGACACCGAGGCGCAGGGCACCGGCCTGACCGGAGACGCCGCCACCCGAGATGCGGGCGATGACGTCGTAGCGGCCGTCAAGCTCAAGAAGCTTGAAGGGCTCGTTGACTTCCTGCTGGTGCACCTTGTTGGGGAAGTAGTCCTCAAGGGTGCGACCGTTGATCTTCCACTTGCCGGTGCCCGGAACGATCCGGACGCGGGCGATGGCGTTCTTGCGACGGCCCAGGCCGGCGGCCGGCTGGGGGTCGCCGAAGCGACCGGCAAGGGACTCCGAGGTGTAGTCACCCTCGACTACGTCCGCGGACTCGGTGGTGTATTCCTCGACGTTGCCCTCGAACTCTTCGATGACAGTCTCGGCGGTGGTCTCGGCCACGATGCTCCTCAGAATTTTCTACGTCTTAGGGGGTGGCCGGAACTACTGCGCGACCTGGGTGATCTCGAACGCCACCGGCTGCTGCGCAGCGTGCGGGTGGTTCTCGCCCGAGTAGACCTTCAGCTTCGAGAGCATCTGACGGCCCAGGGTGTTCTTGGGGAGCATGCCCTTGATGGCCTTCTCGACGGCCTTCTCCGGGTTGTTCGCCAGGAGGTCGTCGTAACGCACGGAGCGGAGACCACCCGGGTAGCCGGAGTGGCGGTACGCCATCTTCTGGGTCGCCTTGTTGCCGGACAGGTGAACCTTGTCGGCGTTGACGATGATGACGAAGTCGCCCATGTCCATGTGGGGGGCGTAAGTCGGCTTGTGCTTGCCCCGCAGGAGGGCAGCGGCCTGGGTCGCCAGACGGCCGAGGACAACGTCCTGAGCGTCGATGACGAGCCACTGGCGCGAGATGTCGCCGGGCTTGGGGCTGAACGTACGCACGCGTATGCCTTCGCTTCTTCAGTGGTGGGCATCCCCGAGGCGTGAGCCACAGAGGACGGGTCCTGACAAGGTCACCACGGACGATCACGACAGCCCTGGTCACAACGGAGACGCAATCCGTGTGAACCGCTGGTCATCGGCCCGGTGGACCGGCGTAATGCCCTCTCACGTGAGAATGAGCAAGCCAAAACGCATGACGAACCAGCAGGATACCCGTGAAGCCCAAGAAGGGTCAAAACGCGGTCCTCGACCCCGTCTCAACGGGTGTCGCGGCGCACTCCGGTTCGGTCCTGGGTAGGGACCCCGCAGTTCGTACGGGTTCCACCATAACCCGAACCCGGCGCAGAGAACGCCGCGCCAGCAATCCGGCGAGCGAGCACAGGGTCACCATGTCCTTGAAGGCACGGCGCTTGTGCTCGAACTCCGACGGCCACGGGATGCCCGCGGTCTGCGGCACCAGAGCCAGCCAGAACCAGGGCGAGCGCGGCATCGAGCCCGCCCGCACCCCCGAAACCAGCAGCAGCGGAAGCACCACCAGCAGGTAGTGGTCGAAGGACGGCCGCGACACCAGGAAAGCGGCGAGCATCACCATGCAGGCCGTCTCCACCAGCCTCAGCTCGCCCTGGTCCCCGTCCGTCTCCACCGGCCGCCGCCAGCGCCGCCAGGCCGCCCAGAGACCGCACCCGGCCCCCGCGAAGGCGACCAGCACCGCCACCGGCTCCGGCACCCCCAGCCGCGGCAGCGCCGCGATGGGCGAGGCGTCCCACGGCAGCGCGTAGGAGTCCTGGCCGTGCAGCAGGAACGGCAGCGTCTTGGTGAAGAACAGCATCGGGTGCGGCATCATCAGCGCCCCGGCCAGCGACAGCCCCACGGGCACCCCGACGGCGAGCGCCAACCCCCGCCACTGCCGCGCGAGGACGAAGAGCAGCCCGATCGGCACCAGCATCGGCTTGCACGCGATGGCCAGGCCCACCACCAGCCCGGCGGCCCCCCAGGACCGCCGGTGCGCCAGCAGCAGCGCCACCGGCAGGGCGGCGGCCGAGATGGCCGTCCAGTTCCCGATGAGCACGAGGTTGATGTACGGCTTGTAGGCCAGCGCGAACAGCCCGAAACCGCCCACCGCGAGCCGGGAGCGCACCGGCACCGAGAACAGCTTCAGCGCGGCCCACCAACCGGCCCCGACGAGCCCGGTCATCCCCAGCGGCAGCACGCAGCGCAGCAGGGGGGCCGGCAGCAGCGCCTCGGGGATCGCCATGATGACGGCGCTGGGGAGGTAGAGGAAGCGCTTGTCCTCGTACGGGGACACCCCGGTGAGCAGGGCGTCCGCCGCCTTGACGACGAAGGCGTTGTCCGAGCCCCAGTTCACCCGCAGGCTCGCCGAGACCGCGACCGCGAGCAGGATCACCAGGGTCACGGCCCGCCAGGACCGGGGGGCGGGCCGCAGCAGCCACGCCACCCGCCGGTCCCAGGAGGACGGGGTGTCCCACTTCATGACCCAGACAGTAGGCCGCAGTCCCACGACGACTTCCCCTCGACCAGATCGGGGGCCGTCGCCCCCTAGCGCTTGCGCTCGACCCTACGTTCGTCCCAGACGGGCTCCGTAGTCTCCCGCACAACACCGTCCGAACCGAAGACCAGATAACGGTCAAATGTGCGGGCGAACCACCGGTCGTGCGTGACGCACAACACAGTGCCGTCGTACGCCTCCAGCCCGTCCTGCAGCGCCTCGGCCGATTCCAGGTCCAGGTTGTCCGTCGGCTCGTCCAGGAGCAGCGCCGTCGTACCCGCCAGTTCCAGCAGCAGGATCTGGAAACGCGCCTGCTGACCGCCCGAGAGCTTCTCGAAGGGCTGCTCGCCCTGCCGCTCCAGCTCGTAGCGGCGCAGCGCGCCCATCGCCTGGCCCAGGGGCTTGGCCGCCTCCGTCCACAGGATGTCGACGAGCGTGCGGCCGAACAGCTCCGGGTGGGCGTGGGTCTGCGCGAAGTGGCCGGGGACCACGCGGGCGCCGAGCTTCCAGGTACCCGTGTGCTTGACGTCCTCCCCCGCCATCAGGCGCAGGAAGTGCGATTTGCCGGAGCCGTTCGAGCCCAGGACCGCGACCCGCTCCCCGTAGAAGACCTCCAGGGAGAAGGGCTTCATCAGCCCGGTGAGCTCCAGGTTCTCGACGGTGAGCGCGCGCACTCCCGTACGGCCGCCCTTGAGGCGCATCCTGATGTCCTGCTCGCGGGGCGGCTCCGGGGGCGGGCCGGCCTCCTCGAACTTCTGGAAGCGGGTCTGCATCGCCCGGTAGCGCGAGGCCATGTCCGGGCTGGACGCGGCCTGGCCGCGCAGCCGCAGCACCAGGGCCTTCAGCCGGGCGTGCTCCTCGTCCCAGCGCCGCTTGAGCTCCTCGAAGCGCGCGAAGCGCTCCTTGCGGGCCTCGTGGTACGTGTCGAAGCCCGAGCCGTGCACCCAGACGTCGGAGCCCGTCGGGCTCGCCTCCAGGCTGATGATCTTCTCGGCGGCCTGGGTCAGCAGCTCCCGGTCGTGCGAGACGAACAGCACCGTCTTGCGGGTGGCCTTCAGCTGGTCCTCCAGCCACCGCTTGCCCGGGACGTCCAGGTAGTTGTCCGGCTCGTCGAGCAGCAGCACCTCGTCCGGCCCGCGCAGCAGCGCCTCCAGGACCAGCCGCTTCTGCTCACCGCCCGAGAGCGTGCGCACCTCGCGGAACTGCGCCGAGTCGTACGGGATCGCCAGCGCGGCCATCGTGCAGACGTCCCACAGCGTCTCCGCCTCGTACCCCTGCACGTCGGCCCAGTCGCTCAGCGCCTGCGCGTAGGCCATCTGGGCGGCCTCGTCGTCCACCGTCAGGATCAGCTGCTCGGCGCGGTCCACGGCCTTCGCGGCCTCGCGGATCCGCGGTTGGGCCACCGAGACCAGGAGGTCCCGTACGGTCGTCTCGTCCCGGACCGAGCCCACGAACTGCGACATCACGCCGAGGCCGCCGGAGACGGTGACACCGCCGCCGTGCGGCTGGAGCTCGCCGGAGATCATCTTCAGCAGGGTGGTCTTGCCGGCCCCGTTCGCCCCGACGAGGGCGACGACCGACCCCTCCCCCACCCGGAAGGAGACGTCGGGGAGCAGTACCCGCCCGTCGGGAAGGTAGTACTCCAGGTGGCTGGCTTCAAGATGTCCCATGCCGGGCATTGTCCAGGTCCGCCGCCGTTCCACCCAAACTGATTAGCAGCAGCCCTTGCCCGGCAGTGTGCGCAGGTTCCGCGCCTCCTTGCTGCGGGCGGCCAGCAGCTCGTCGGCCGGGTAGCCGACCTCCTCCAGGGTCAGCCCGTGCGGCTTGACCACGTGCACCGAGGAGTCCCGTACGGCCGCGCCCAGCACCTTGCCGGGCCAGTCGGTCGGCCGGTGTCCGTCACCGACGTGCAGCAGGGCGCCGACGAGCGAGCGGACCATGTTGTGGCAGAAGGCATCGGCGCGGACGGTCGCGGTGATGATCCCGTCCTCGTCCCGCACCCAGCTGAGCTGCTGGAGCGTACGGATCGTCGTGGCCCCCTCGCGCTTCTTGCAGTACGCGGCGAAGTCGTGCTCCCCGACCAGCGCGGCGGCGGCCTCGTTCATCGCGTCCACGTCGAGCGGCCACTGATGCCAGAGCACGTGGCCGCGGCGCAGCGGGTCGACGCCGGCCTGGTGGTCGCCGACGCGGTAGGCGTAGCGGCGCCAGATCGCGGAGAACCGCGCGTTGAACCCGGCGGGGGCCTCGGCGGCCTTCCACACCCGTACGTCGTGCGGCAGCCGGCCGGCGAGCCGGCGCAGCAGCTTGTCCTGGTGCTCGGCCCACACCTCGTCGCGCACGTCGAACTGCGCGACCTGCCCGCGTGCGTGCACGCCCGCGTCGGTACGCCCGGCCACGGTCAGCTCGACCGGGTCCGGGAGCCGCATCACGGTCTGCAGCGCGGATTCCAGCTCGCCCTGGACGGTCCGCAGCACGCGCTGCTTCGCCCAGCCCGAGAAGTCCTTGCCGTCGTAGCTCAGGTCCAGCCTGACCCGGACGTGTCCGGGCTCCACCTCGTCACTCACGTGACAGATCCTCTCAGAAGCACAGGAATGCAGAACGGGCCCGCCCCGGTAAGGGGGCGGACCCGTTCAGAGCCGATCAAGCGAGCTCGATCCCTTGCGGGATCAGGCCTCCTTGGTCTCCTCGGCGGTGGCCTCGACAGCCTCCGCCTCCTTGACCGCGCGCTTGGTGGCGGCCTCGGCCTCACCGGTGGCCTGCTGGGCGACCGTAAGGGCCTCGACCAGCTCGATCACGGCCATCGGGGCGTTGTCGCCACGACGGTTGCCGATCTTGGTGATGCGCGTGTAACCACCGGGGCGGTTCTCGTAGCGCGGGGCGATCTCGGTGAACAGCGTGTGCACGATGCTCTTGTCCGTGATCGTCTGCAGCACCAGGCGACGGTTGTGGATGTCGCCCTTCTTGGCCTTGGTCACCAGACGCTCGGCGTAGGGACGCAGGCGGCGGGCCTTGGCCTCGGTGGTGGTGATGCGGCCGTGCTCGAAGAGCGCCTTCGCGAGGTTCGCGAGGAGGTGCTTCTCGTGCGCGGCGCTGCCGCCCAGACGGGCACCCTTTGCGGGACGCGGCATGGTCATACTCCTTCATATCTGCACCGGCCGTGTCAGGTACCGGTGTCAGTTCCCTCAGGCGGTTGCAAGAGGGGGGTGTGGGGGGCATGATCCCCCCCCAACAATTTTTGTTGTTAAGGTCGTGCTCGCAGAAACACGCGGACGCGTCGTGGGCGGCGCCGAATGAGGTGGCGGCGGCGGGCGGGGCGGATAACGG
>NZ_JBHYVM010000039.1:32065-82007 GCF_042750105.1 Streptomyces sp. NPDC059443
CCCACCCCCCCCCCCCCCCCCCACAAGCTTTTTCTTAGTACTGCTCGGTCTCGACGAAACCGGCGTCCGCGTCGTCGTCGGCGCCGAAGGCGTCGGCGGCGGCGGTCGGGTCGAATCCGGGCGGGCTGTCCTTGAGGGCCAGGCCCATGCCGGCCAGCTTCGCCTTGACCTCGTCGATCGACTTCGCACCGAAGTTGCGGATGTCGAGCAGGTCGGCCTCGGAGCGGGCGACGAGCTCACCCACGGAGTGGATGCCCTCGCGCTTGAGGCAGTTGTACGAGCGGACCGTGAGCTCGAGCTCCTCGATCGGCAGCGCCAGATCGGCGGCCAGGGCCGCGTCCGTCGGCGAGGGGCCCATGTCGATGCCCTCGGCGTCGATGTTGAGCTCGCGGGCCAGACCGAACAGCTCGACCAGGGTCTTACCGGCGGACGCCATGGCGTCGCGCGGGCGCATGGCCTGCTTGGTCTCGACGTCGACGATCAGCTTGTCGAAGTCGGTGCGCTGCTCGACTCGGGTCGCCTCGACCTTGTAGGTGACCTTGAGGACCGGGCTGTAGATGGAGTCGATCGGGATGCGACCGATCTCCTGGCCCAGCTGCTTGTTCTGGACGGCGGAGACGTAGCCGCGACCGCGCTCGACGGTCAGCTCCATCTCCAGCTTGCCCTTGCCGTTGAGCGTGGCGAGGACCAGGTCCGGGTTGTGCACCTCGACACCGGCCGGGGGCGCGATGTCGGCAGCGGTGACCAGGCCGGGACCCTGCTTGCGCAGGTACATCACGACCGGCTCGTCGTGCTCCGAGGAGACGACCAGCTGCTTGATGTTGAGGATGATGTCGGTGACGTCTTCCTTGACACCCGGCACGGTGGTGAACTCGTGCAGGACGCCGTCCACGCGGATGCTGGTGACAGCGGCACCCGGGATCGAGGACAGGAGCGTGCGGCGGAGCGAGTTGCCGAGGGTGTAGCCGAAGCCCGGCTCCAGCGGCTCGATCACGAACCGCGAGCGGTACTCGTCGACGACCTCTTCGGTCAGCGAAGGACGCTGAGCGATAAGCATGTCTGTGTTCCTTCATTCGTGGACGCCCACTATTTGACGCCCGACGGGTGCAGCTTGCGCTGCGGACTACAAGGGTACGGGCGGTACGTCCCCCGCGAGGGGTTCGTACCGCCCGGACACTCAAAGACGCACAAGTGCGTCCGCTGCGCATACGCGGCGGCGCGGTTCAGCCCCGCGGTGGCGGGGAGGGGCGCCGCCCCGGATCAGACGCGGCGGCGCTTCGGCGGACGGCAGCCGTTGTGCGGGGTGGGGGTGACGTCCTGGATCGAGCCGACCTCAAGGCCAGTGGCCTGGAGGGAGCGGATCGCGGTCTCACGGCCGGAGCCGGGACCCTTGACGAAGACGTCGACCTTGCGCATGCCGTGCTCCTGCGCGCGACGGGCGGCCGACTCGGCGGCCATCTGCGCGGCGAAGGGGGTGGACTTGCGCGAGCCCTTGAAGCCGACGTGGCCGGCGGAGGCCCAGGAGATCACGTTGCCCGCGGGGTCCGTGATCGAGACGATCGTGTTGTTGAACGTGCTCTTGATGTGGGCGTGCCCATGAGCGACGTTCTTCTTTTCCTTGCGGCGCACCTTCTTGGCAGCGCCCTGACGACCCTTGGGGGGCATCTAAATCTCCTACGGGAGGTGGTCGGTCCTACAGCGCAAGACCGCTGAACAGGACTACTTCTTGCCCGGCTTCTTCTTACCGGCGATCGCGCGACGCGGACCCTTGCGGGTACGGGCGTTCGTGCTGGTGCGCTGACCGTGCACGGGCAGGCCGCGACGGTGACGGACACCCTGGTAGCACTGGATCTCGACCTTGCGGCGGATGTCGGCCTGGATCTCGCGGCGGAGGTCACCCTCGGTGCGGAGGTTGGCGTCCACGTACTCGCGGATCTTGACCAGGTCCTCTTCGGCCAGGTCACGAACGCGGGTGTCCGGGTTCACACCGGTGGCCGCAAGGATTTCCTTGGACCGGGTGCGACCGACACCGAAGACGTAGGTAAGTGCGATCTCCACACGCTTTTCGCGCGGGATGTCAACACCGGAAACGCGTGCCATTCAATGGCTCCTGTGTGTTCGGGGGTCTTCAGCAGAACCGAACCCCGGCCGCCGACCACACCTGATGGGTGGTGGTACGTCCGGGTCCCCGGCCCCCGCCGGAGGTGCCGCCGGCCCTGGTCGGGGCTAGGCGGGTTCTGCGTATGTACGTTTTCTTACGTCGCGCGAAGAACTGCGTAGTGCAGGTCGGTCGGCGTGCGTCAGCCCTGGCGCTGCTTGTGGCGCAGGTTGTCGCAGATGACCATGACCCGACCGTGACGGCGGATCACCTTGCACTTGTCGCAGATCTTCTTGACGCTCGGCTTGACCTTCATGTTGGTGAGGTTCTCCGGGTCAGTGCCACCACCCGCGCCGGGACAAGACGTCCGGACGGGAGTGAAGACAAGATCTACTTGTATCGGTAGACGATCCGGCCACGCGTCAGGTCGTACGGAGACAGCTCCACGACGACCCGGTCATCAGGGAGGATGCGGATGTAGTGCATGCGCATCTTGCCGCTGATGTGCGCGAGGACCTTGTGACCGTTCTGGAGTTCCACCTTGAACATCGCGTTCGGGAGGGACTCGATCACGGTGCCCTCGATTTCGATGGCACCTTGCTTCTTGGCCACGCTTCGCCTTTCGAATCGGCTACCTTGATCAGCTCCCCGCCTTCGCATGAGGACATGCGGGTGCAAAGGAGCCGACGAGTCAGTCTACGTCAGGGCCCACCGAAAGACGAATCCGGAAAGTGTGCCCTACAGGATAGATCATCAATCCTGGTCAGCGGGGTCGACCGGCCGGGCCCACCGGCCGCCCGGCTCAGCCCAGCGGGTCGGGCGCGGTGGTGATGCCGTACTCCGCCAGCTTCGCCTTGCCGCAGTCCGGGGAGGTCAGCACGATCGGGCCCTCCTCGGTCAGGGCGATGGAGTGCTCCCAGTGCGAGGACCAGGTGCCGTCCGTGGTGATGACCGTCCAGTCGTCGGCCAGGACCTCCGTCTGGGCGGTGCCCAGGGAGACCATCGGCTCGATCGCCAGGCACAGGCCCGGGACCAGCTTGATCCCCTTGCCGCGCTTGCGGGAGACGTAGTTCAGCAGGTGGGGGTCCATGTGCATCTCGGAACCGATGCCGTGGCCGCCGTAGTCCTCGATGATCCCGAACTTGCCGAGGCTGTGCTCGCCCGTGCTGGGGCGGGGCTGGCGCTTGATGTACGTCTCGATCGCCTTCGAGATGTCCACGAGGCGGTTGCCGAGCTTCATGGCGGCGATCCCGGCCCACATGGACTCCTCGGTCACCCGGGAGAGCTCCAGCAGCTCAGGCGCGTGCCCAGTGCCCACGAAGGCGGTGTACGCGGCGTCGCCGTGCCAGCCGTCGACGATCGCGCCGGCGTCGATCGAGATGATGTCGCCGTCCTTGAGGACGGTCTTGTCGTCCGGGATGCCGTGGACGACGACCTCGTTGGCCGAGGTGCAGATGGTCGCGGGGAAGCCCCCGTAGCCGAGGAAGTTCGACTTGGCGCCGGCGTCCGCGATGACCTTGCGGGCCACCATGTCCAGATCCCGCGTCGTGGCGCCGGGCACGGCCGCCTCACGGGTCGCCGCGTGGATCGCGGCGACGACCAGTCCCGCCTCGCGCATCTTCGCGATCTGCTCGGGGGTCTTGATCTGGACCATGGGAATTGCCTTCCACCTTCGGTTCGACGGTCGCGTCAACAGTACGGCCGCGGCGTCCTGAGGACACCGCGGCCGTGGCTGCACTACTGGGGAACTACTTCTTGAGGGCGTCCATCGCGCGCTGCGTGACGTCCTTGACCTCGCCCAGCGCCGGGATCGTCGACACGAGGCCCTGGGCCTTGTAGTAGTCGATGATCGGCTCGGTCTGGGTGTGGTAGACCTCGAGGCGGTTGCGGACCGCGTCCTCGGACTGGTCCTCACGGACGTACAGCTCGCCGCCGCAGATGTCGCAGACACCCTCGGTCTTCGGCGGGGCGTACGCGACGTGGAACACGTGCGAGCCGTCGTTGCGGCAGGTGCGCCGCCCGGCGAGACGCTTGACGACCTCGTCCTCCTCGACCTCCAGGTCGAGTACGGCGTCGAGGTTCATGCCCTCGGCCTTCAGCATCACGTCGAGGGCCTCGGCCTGCGACACGTTGCGCGGGAAGCCGTCGAGCAGGAAACCGCCGGCGGCGTCCGCCTGCTCCATGCGGTCCTTGGCCATGCCGATGGTGATCTCGTCCGGGACGAGGTCGCCGGCGTCCATGAACGCCTTCGCACGGCGGCCCAGCTCGGTGCCCTGGCTGATGTTGGCCCGGAACAGGTCACCCGTGGAGATGTGCGGGATCGACAGGGTCTTGGCAAGCACGGCCGCCTGCGTTCCCTTGCCCGCACCGGGCGGTCCGACGAGAACGATTCGCATCAGCGGAGGAACCCTTCGTAATTGCGCTGCTGGAGCTGGCTCTCGATCTGCTTCACGGTTTCCAGACCCACACCCACGATGATCAGGATGCTCGTCCCGCCGAACGGGAAGTTCTGGTTCGCTCCGAAGCCCGCCAACGCCATCGTCGGCACGAGAGCAATGAGACCCAGGTACAGCGACCCCGGCCAGGTGATCCGGTTGAGTACGTAGCTCAGGTACTCGGCGGTCGGTCGACCGGCGCGGATGCCCGGGATGAAGCCACCATACTTCTTCATGTTGTCGGCGACTTCCTCGGGGTTGAACGAGATCGCCACGTAGAAGAACGCGAAGAAGACGATCAGGAGGAAGTAGGCGGCGATGTAGTACGGGTGGTCGCCCTTGACGAAGTGCTTCTGGATCCACGTGGCCCAGCCGGCGGTGGAACCGCTGAACTGGACGATCAGTGCCGGGATGTACAGCAGCGACGAGGCGAAGATGACCGGGATGACACCGGCCTGGTTCACCTTGAGCGGGATGTACGTCGAGGTACCGCCGTAGGCGCGGCGGCCGATCATGCGCTTCGCGTACTGGACCGGGATCCGGCGCTGCGCCTGTTCGACGAAGACCACCAGGGCCACCATCGCGAGGCCGACCAGGATGACCACGCCGAACTCGACCCAGCCGTCCGCGATCTTGCCCTGGAGCTTGATCTGCCAGAGGGCGCCGACGAAGCCCGCGGCGATCGAGATGAACATCAGGATCGACATGCCGTTGCCGATACCGCGGTCGGTGATGAGCTCACCGAGCCACATGACGAGGCAGGTACCGGCGGTCATGGTGAGCACCATGACGACGGTGGTGAAGATCGACCGGTCGGGGACGATCTGGTCCTTGACCGCGCAGCCCTGGAAAAGGGCGCCGCTGCGGGCGGTGGCGACGAGGCCGGTGCCCTGCAGGATCGCGAGCGCGACCGTCAGATAGCGCGTGTACTGAGTGATCTTCGACGTGCCGGCCTGACCCTCTTTTTTGAGGTTCTCCAGCTTCGGGATGACCACGGTCAGCAGCTGCAGAATGATGCTCGCCGTGATGTAGGGCATGATGCCGAGCGCGAAGATCGTGATCTGCAGCAGCGCACCGCCGCTGAACATGTTGACGAGACCGAAGAGGCTGTTGCTGCTCCCGGCCGAGTCGACACAGATCTGAACGTTCTTGTAGCTCACACCAGGTACGGGGATATGCGACCCGAGCCGATACAGCACGATGATGCCGAGCGTGAAAAGCAGCTTCTTGCGCAGGTCGGGCGTCTTGAACGCCCGGGCGAACGCGGTGAGCACGGTGCCTCCTGCGACCCCCGCGCTACTGCGTCAGAGGTGACGGTCTGAGGGATCGACGAATACGTACAAGCAAAGGTGCAGGCCACCATACCGGCGTCTGCGCCCCCCGTGGAACGACCAACCGGGGATGCCCCATATGTGAGGCATCCCCGGTCGGGTTTCTAGCTATTTGTCACTGAGTTCGTCTTAGACGAGCTCGGTCACGGTGCCACCAGCGGCGGCAATCTTCTCCTTGGCGGAGCCGGAGACGGCGTCAACCGAAACCTGCAGCGCCACGGAGATCTCGCCCTGGCCCAGGACCTTGACGAGGCTGTTCTTGCGAACCGCGCCCTTGGCGACCAGGTCGGCCACCGTGACCTCTCCACCCTCGGGGTAGAGAGCGCCGAGCTTGTCCAGGTTCACGACCTGGAACTCGGTGCGGAACGGGTTCTTGAAGCCCTTGAGCTTCGGCAGACGCATGTGGAGGGGCATCTGCCCACCCTCGAAGCGCTGCGGGATCTGGTAACGGGCCTTCTGGCCCTTCGTACCACGACCAGCCGTCTTACCCTTCGACGCCTCACCACGACCGACACGGGTCTTCGCGGTCTTGGCACCGGGGGCGGGACGGAGGTTGTGGGCCTTCAGCGGGCTGCTTTCAGCCATGTTAGTCAACCTCCTCAACCGTCACGAGGTGGCGGACGGTGTGAACCATTCCGCGGAACTCGGGGCGGTCCTCCTTGACGACGACGTCGTTCAGGCGCTTGAGCCCGAGCGAACGCAGCGTGTCGCGGTGGTTCTGCTTGCTGCCGATGTACGACTTGATCTGCGTGACCTTGAGGCGAGCCATTACGCACCCGCCCCAGCACGCGCACGGAGCAGAGCCGCGGGGGCGACGTCCTCGAGGGGCAGACCACGGCGAGCCGCGATCTCCTCGGGACGCTGCAGGCCCTTGAGGGCCGCCACGGTCGCGTGCACGATGTTGATCGCGTTGGAAGAGCCGAGCGACTTCGACAGGATGTCGTGAACGCCGGCGCACTCCAGAACGGCGCGCACCGGGCCACCGGCGATAACACCGGTACCAGGGGCGGCCGGCTTCAGCAGCACGACGCCCGCGGCGCGCTCGCCCGTGATCGGGTGAGGAATGGTGCCCTGGATGCGCGGAACCTTGAAGAAGGACTTCTTGGCTTCCTCGACACCCTTGGCGATGGCCGCGGGAACTTCCTTGGCCTTGCCGTAACCGACACCTACAGTGCCGTCACCGTCGCCCACCACGACCAGCGCGGTGAAGCTGAAGCGGCGACCACCCTTGACAACCTTGGCGACGCGGTTGATCGCGACAACGCGCTCAACGTAAGCGGTCTTCTCGGCGGCAGGGCCACCGTCGCGACCCTTCCGGTCCCGCCGCTCGCCGCCACCGGCACCGCTTCCGCGGCGCTGGGGTCCAGCCATTGGATTACCTCTCTCTGTTACGTCCGTGAGTCCCGGAAAACGGGGCTTAGAACTTCAGCCCGGCTTCGCGGGCGGCGTCAGCCAGAGCGGCAATGCGCCCGGCGTATCGGTTGCCACCGCGGTCGAACACGACGGTCTCGACACCCGCGGCCTTGGCGCGCTCGGCGACGAGCGCGCCGACAGCCTGGGCCTGCGAGCTCTTGTCGCCTTCGCCACCACGGATCGAAGCGTCCAGGGTCGACGCCGACGCCAGGGTGTGACCCTGGAGGTCGTCGATGACCTGAGCAACGATGTTGCGGTTGGAACGCGTCACGACGAGGCGCGGACGCTCCGCCGTACCCGAGACGTTCTTGCGGATGCGGATGTGGCGGCGGGCCTTGGCGGCACGCTTGTACGCGTCGCCCTTGGCGATCTTTACACCGTATGCCATGGCTACTTACCAGCCTTTCCGACCTTGCGGCGGATGACTTCGCCGGCGTACTTGACACCCTTGGCCTTGTACGGGTCGGGCTTCCGCAGCTTGCGGATGTTGGCGGCGACCTCGCCGACCTTCTGCTTGTCGATGCCCTCGACCGTGAACTTGGTGGGCGACTCGACCTTGAAGGAGATGCCCTCGGGCGCCTCGATCAGGATCGGGTGGCTGTAACCAAGCTGGAACTCCAGGTTGGAGCCCTTCGCGGCGACGCGGTAACCGACACCGCTGATCTCAAGAGCCTTCACGTAACCCGCGGTCACGCCGGTGATCATGTTCGCCACCAGCGTGCGGGACAGGCCGTGGAGGGCCTTGTTCTGACGCTCGTCGTTGGGGCGGATGACGTTCAGAACGCCGTCCTCACCCTTGACGATCTCGATCGGCGCCTTGACGGTGAGCGCGAGGGAACCCTTGGGGCCCTTCACAGCCACCGACTGGCCGTCGATGGTGACGTCCACACCGGCGGGAACCTGGATGGGGAGCTTGCCGATTCGCGACATTGCTTTTCCTCCGTTCCCGACTACCAGACGTAGGCGAGGACTTCCCCACCTACGCCCTTCTTGCCTGCCTGCTGGCCGGTGAGCAGACCGTGGGACGTGGAGATGATCGCCACGCCCAGGCCGCCGAGCACCTTCGGCAGGTTGGTGGACTTTGCGTACACACGCAGACCGGGCTTCGAGATCCGCTTGATGCCCGCAATGGAGCGCTCACGGTTCGGCCCGAACTTCAGCTCGAGGACGAGGTTCTTGCCGACCTCGGCGTCCTCGACCTTCCAGCCGGTGATGAAACCCTCCTGCTTGAGGATCTCTGCGATGTGCGACTTGATCTTGCTGTGCGGCATCACCACGGTGTCGTGGTACGCCGAGTTAGCGTTACGCAGACGCGTGAGCATGTCTGCGATCGGGTCAGTCATGGTCATGAAGTGGCCTTCGGCCTCTCTCGCCGGGGTTTCCTGTATGCGCCATCCCTCTCCCCGCTCAGTGGCGGGACGGGTGCGGTGCGGGGACCTACGGCGTAGTAAGTCGTTATGGGCGGCGGACGCCCAACCACACAAGCCTAAGGCATGCGCGGCCGGGCATCCGCCGTCCAGATGCTTACCGAGAGTGCCTGGTACCGCTCAAGTCCTTGCGGACGAGAGGGAATTACCAGGAGCTCTTGGTCACGCCCGGCAGCTCGCCACGGTGAGCCATCTCACGAAGGCACACGCGGCACAGGCCGAACTTGCGGTACACGGAGTGGGGGCGACCGCAGCGCTGGCAGCGGGTGTACGCACGCACACCGAACTTGGGCTTGCGGGCAGCCTTCGCGATGAGAGCCTTCTTCGCCATCTCGCTTACGCCTCCTTGAAGGGGAAGCCGAGGTGACGAAGGAGGGCGCGGCCCTCGTCGTCGTTGGTCGCCGTGGTGACCACGGTGATGTCCATACCCCGGGTACGGTCGATCTTGTCCTGGTCGATCTCGTGGAACATGACCTGCTCCGTGAGACCGAAGGTGTAGTTGCCACGGCCGTCGAACTGCTTCGGCGACAGACCACGGAAGTCACGGATACGCGGCAGCGCGAGCGACAGCGTACGGTCCAGGAACTCCCACATGCGGTCACCGCGGAGGGTGACGTGGCAGCCGATCGGCTGACCCTCGCGCAGCTTGAACTGCGCGATGGACTTGCGGGCCTTCGTGACGGCCGGCTTCTGACCGGTGATCGTCGTCAGGTCCTTGATGGCGCCGTCGATCAGCTTGGAGTCGCGGGCGGCGTCGCCCACACCCATGTTGACCACGATCTTCACGAGGCCGGGGATCTGCATGACGTTCTCGTAGGAGAACTCTTCACGCAGCTTGCCCGCGATGTCCTCGCGGTACTTCGTCTTGAGACGCGGAGTGGTAGCCATCAGATGTCCTCACCCGTCCGCTTGGCAACGCGGATCTTGTTGCCCTCGTCGTCGAAGCGGAAGCCGACGCGGGTAACGACCTTCTGGCCGTCCTTCTCCACAACCAGCTGAACGTTGCTGACGTGGATCGGCGCCTCGGTGATCACGATGCCACCGGTCTGCGAACCACCAGCGGTCTGACCGGCCTTGGTGTGCTTCTTGACCCGGTTGACACCCTCGACCAGAACGCGGTTCTCAGTAGGGATGGCCAGAATGACCTTGCCCTGCTTGCCCTTGTCCTTACCGGTGATGACCTGAACCAGGTCGCCCTTCTTGATCTTCATGCTTACAGCACCTCCGGCGCGAGCGAGATGATCTTCATGAACTTCTTCTCGCGCAGCTCACGGCCCACCGGGCCGAAGATACGGGTGCCACGAGGGTCGCCGTCGTTCTTCAGAATGACGGCGGCGTTCTCGTCGAAGCGGATGTACGAGCCGTCCTGGCGGCGGCGTTCCTTCACGGTGCGAACGATGACCGCCTTGACGACGTCACCCTTCTTCACGTTGCCACCGGGGATCGCGTCCTTGACGGTGGCAACGATGACGTCACCGATGCCCGCGTAGCGGCGACCGGAGCCACCGAGAACACGGATGCAAAGGATCTCCTTGGCACCAGTGTTGTCGGCGACACGCAGTCGCGACTCCTGCTGGATCACGTCTATCTCCTGTTTGTCTGCCGGTTCCCGGCGGGGGCATCACTCCGAAGAGCTACCGCCCCCACCGAGCCTGGCGGAACGAACCTGAGGGGCCCCCGGGCTTGATGCCCGGGGCCTCAGATAATTACTTGGCCTTCTCGAGGATCTCGACGATGCGCCAGCGCTTGCTCGCCGACAGCGGACGCGTCTCCATGATGAGGACGCGGTCGCCGACGCCGGCAGCGTTCTGCTCGTCGTGAGCCTTGAGCTTGTTCGTACGGCGGATGACCTTGCCGTACAGGGCGTGCTTCACGCGGTCCTCGACGGCGACGACGACGGTCTTGTCCATCTTGTCGCTGACGACGAGGCCCTCACGGGTCTTGCGGAAGCCGCGGTCCTGGGTCTCAGTCACATTCTTCTCGCTCATCAGGCGCTCTCCACCGTCTCGATGCCGAGCTCGCGCTCGTGCATCAGGGTGTAGATCCGGGCGATGTCCTTGCGGACGGAACGGAGCCGGCCGTTGTTCTCGAGCTGGCCCGTGGCAGCCTGGAAGCGAAGCTTGAACAGCTCTTCCTTGGCCTCGCGCAGCTTGCCAACGAGCTCCTCGTTGCCGAGCTCACGCAGCTCGGACGCCTTGGTTCCCGTCGCCATCACGACTCACCTGCCTCGCGCCGAACAATCCGGCACTTCATCGGAAGCTTGTGAGCAGCGCGGGTGAGCGCCTCACGAGCAATCTTCTCGTTCGGGTAGGACAGCTCGAACATGACCCGGCCCGGGTGCACGTTCGCGATCCACCACTCGGGAGAACCCTTACCGGAACCCATGCGGGTCTCGGCAGGCTTCTTCGTCAGGGGACGGTCCGGGTAGATGTTGATCCAGACCTTGCCGCCACGCTTGATGTGGCGGGTCATCGCGATACGAGCCGCCTCGATCTGGCGGTTCGTCACGTAGGCGGGGGTAAGCGCCTGGATGCCGTACTCGCCGAACGAGACCTCAGTACCGCCCTTGGCCATACCACGGCGCTTCGGGTGGTGCTGCTTGCGGTGCTTGACCCTACGAGGGATCAGCATGTCGGTCAGGCCTCCGTTCCGGTGCTCTCGGCCGGAGCGGCGGCGGGAGCGTCGGCCTTGGGGGCCTCGACACCAGCAGCCTGCTGCGGCTTGCGGCCACCACGGCCGCCGCGCTCGCCACCACGGCCACCACGGCCGGCGGGACGGTCGCTAGCGCCTGCGGCACCACGGGCCGGGCGGTTACCCGCACGGGCCGCGGCGTTCTCGGCGCGAACCTCGGCGATGTTCTTGACGTCGCCCTTGTAGATCCAGACCTTCACACCGATACGGCCGAAGGTGGTCTTGGCCTCGAAGAAGCCGTAGTCCACGTTCGCGCGGAGGGTGTGCAGCGGCACACGGCCTTCGCGGTAGAACTCGGAGCGGGACATCTCGGCGCCGCCGAGACGGCCGCCACACTGGATCTTGATGCCCTTGGCGCCGGCCTTCATCGTGCCCTGCATGCTCTTACGCATGGCGCGACGGAAGGAGACGCGGGAGGAGAGCTGCTCGGCAACGGCCTGGGCAACCAGCTGAGCATCGAGCTCGGGGTTCTTGACCTCGAGGATGTTCAGCTGGACCTGCTTGCCCGTGAGCTTCTCGAGGTCACCGCGGATGCGGTCGGCCTCGGCGCCACGGCGGCCGATGACGATGCCCGGACGAGCGGTGTGGATGTCCACACGCACGCGGTCACGGGTGCGCTCGATCTCAACCTTCGAGATGCCGGCGCGCTCCATGCCGGACGTCATCATCCTGCGGATGGCGACGTCTTCCTTGACGTAGTCCTTGTACAGCTTGTCGGCGTACCAACGCGACTTGAAGTCGGTGGTGATGCCGAGCCGGAACCCGTGCGGGTTTACCTTCTGGCCCATTACCGGGAACCTTCCTTGCTGCTGACGACCACGGTGATGTGGCTGGTCCGCTTGCGGATCCGGTAGGCACGGCCCTGTGCACGCGGACGGAACCGCTTCAGGGTCGGGCCCTCGTCCACGTACGCCTCGCTGATGACCAGCGTGGAGGCGTCCGGGTGGTTGTAGTTGTGTGCGGCGTTGGCAATGGCGCTGTCGAGCACCTTGCCAACCGGCACGCTCGCGGCCTGCGGGGCGAAACGCAGGACCGCCTGAGCCTCCGTGGCATCCATGCCACGGATAAGGTCCACCACTCGGCGGGCCTTCATGGGCGTGACGCGGATGTACCGCGCCTGGGCCCTGGCTTCCATGGTTGTCCCTTCGGTGTAAGTCATAGTCGTAACCACCCCGCCTTTAGCGGCGCTTCGACTTCCGGTCGTCCTTGACGTGGCCGCGGAAGGTGCGAGTCGGCGAGAACTCGCCGAGCTTGTGGCCGACCATCGACTCGGTGACGAACACCGGGACGTGGATCTTGCCGTTGTGCACCGCGATGGTGTGACCCAGCATGGCCGGGATGATCATCGAGCGACGGGACCAGGTCTTGATGACGTTCTTGGTACCGGCTTCGTTCTGTACGTCCACCTTCTTGATGAGGTGTCCGTCGACGAAGGGTCCCTTCTTGAGACTGCGCGGCATCTAAACCCGCTCCTAGCGCTTCTTGTTCGTCTTGCGGCGGCGGACGATGTACTTGCTCGAAGCCTTCTTCGGCGAGCGAGTACGACCCTCCTTCTGACCCCACGGGGAGACCGGGTGGCGACCACCACTGGTCTTACCCTCACCACCACCGTGCGGGTGGTCGACCGGGTTCATCGCGACACCGCGGACGGAGGGGCGAACGCCCTTCCAGCGCATACGGCCGGCCTTGCCCCAGTTGATGTTCGACTGCTCGGCGTTGCCGACCTCGCCGACCGTGGCGCGGCAGCGGGCGTCGACGAGACGGATCTCACCGGACGGCATACGAAGGTGGGCCATGGTGCCCTCCTTCGCCAGCAGCTGCACGGAGGCACCAGCGGAGCGGGCGAACTTCGCGCCACCACCGGGACGGAGCTCGATCGCGTGGATCGTGGTACCGACCGGGATGTTGCGGAGCGCCAGGTTGTTGCCGGGCTTGATGTCGGCCGTCGGGCCGTTCTCAATCCGGTCACCCTGCTTCAGGTTCTTCGGCGCAATGATGTAGCGCTTCTCACCGTCGGCGTAGTGCAGGAGCGCGATGCGCGCCGTGCGGTTGGGGTCGTACTCGATGTGCGCGACCTTCGCCGGCACGCCGTCCTTGTCGTGACGACGGAAGTCGATCACACGGTAGGCGCGCTTGTGGCCGCCACCCTGGTGTCGAACCGTGATCCGACCGGTGTTGTTACGGCCGCCCTTGCTGTGCAGGGGGCGGACCAGCGACTTCTCCGGCGTGGACCGCGTGATCTCGACAAAGTCGGCGACGCTGGAGCCACGACGGCCCGGGGTCGTCGGCTTGTACTTGCGGATACCCATTTCTCAGTCCTCGTCCGATTCCGGACGACTAGACCTCCGTTAGGAGGCCTGGCCGCCGAAGATGTCGATTCGGTCGCCCTCAGCGAGGGTCACGATGGCGCGCTTGGTGTTCGCACGCTTGCCGAAACCGGTCTTGGTGCGCTTGCGCTTACCCTGACGGTTGATCGTGTTGACCCCGGTGACCTTGACCCCGAAGACCGCCTCGACGGCCTGCTTGATCTGAGTCTTGTTGGAGCCGGGCGCGACGATGAACGTGTACTTGTTCTCGTCCAGCAGCGCGTAGCTCTTCTCCGAGACAACCGGCTTGATCAGCAGGTCGCGCGGGTCGGTGAAGGTCTTGCTGGTAACGGTCGCCTCAGACATCAGGCGTCGCTCCCTTCGGTCTCATCGGCCTTGGGGCCAGACACGAAGGACTCGAAAGCGGTCTGAGTGAAGACCACGTCGTCAGAGACGATCACGTCGTACGTGTTCAGCTGGCCCGGCTCCAGGATGTGAACCTGGGGCAGGTTGCGGGCGGACAGCCACGCGGCCTCTTCGGAGCGGTCGACGACCAGGAGCAGGTTCTTGCGCTCCGAGATCTTGCCGAACAGCGTCTTGGCGGCCTTCGTGGAGGCGGCACCCTCGACCACGCCGGTGACGACGTGGATGCGGGAGTGACGCGCACGGTCCGAGAGGGCACCGCGCAGGGCGGCGGCCTTCATCTTCTTCGGGGTCCGCTGCGAGTAGTCACGCGGCTGCGGGCCGTGGACGACGCCACCGCCGACGAACTGCGGAGCGCGGGTCGAACCCTGGCGCGCGCGGCCGGTGCCCTTCTGGCGGTACGGCTTGCGGCCACCACCACGGACTTCGCCACGACGCTTGGTCTTGTGCGTGCCCTGACGGGCAGCAGCCAGCTGAGCGACAACGACCTGGTGGATCAGCGGAACGCTGGTCTTCGCGTCGAAGATCTCCGCGGGGAGCTCGACGGTACCGGCCTTGTCGCCTGCCGGCGAAAGGATGTCAATGGTGCTCATTACCTCAAGCCCCCTTGGCCGCGGTACGGACCAGGACGAGGCCGCCGTTCGGACCGGGGACCGCACCCTTGATCAGGAGCAGACCCTTCTCCGCGTCAACCGCGTGGATGGTCAGGTTCTGGGTGGTGACACGCTCGTTACCCATACGACCGGCCATGCGCATGCCCTTGAAGACACGCCCAGGGGTGGCGCAGCCACCGATCGAACCGGGGGAGCGGTGCTTGCGCTGCACGCCGTGGCCGGCGCCGAGGCCCTTGAAGTTGTGACGCTTCATGACACCGGCGAAGCCCTTGCCCTTGCTGTTGCCCGTGACGTCAACCTTGACGCCGGACTCGAACACAGCGGCGGTGATCTCCTGGCCGAGCGTGTACTCGCTGGCGTCGGAGGTGCGGAGCTCCACCAGGTGGCGGCGCGGGGTTACATCGGCCTTGGCGAAGTGACCCTTGAGGGGCTTGTTCACCTTGCGCGGGTCAATCTCGCCGAAGGCGATCTGGACCGACTCGTAGCCATCGATGTCGTTCTTACGGACCTGGGTAACGACGCAGGGCCCGGCCTTGACGACGGTCACCGGGACGACACGGTTGTTCTCGTCCCAGACCTGGGTCATGCCGAGCTTCTCGCCCAGGACGCCCTTGATCTGCTTTGCCATCTTTTCCGCGCCTCTCAGAGCTTGATCTCGATGTCAACGCCGGCCGGAAGGTCCAGGCGCATCAGCGAGTCAACGGTCTTGGGCGTCGGGTCGAGGATGTCGATCAGGCGCTTGTGAGTGCGCATCTCGAAGTGCTCGCGCGAGTCCTTGTACTTGTGCGGCGACTTGATGACGCAGTACACGTTCTTCTCAGTGGGCAGCGGCACCGGGCCCGCGACCGACGCACCAGTGCGCGTCACCGTCTCGACGATCTTCTTCGCCGACGAATCGATGACCTCGTGGTCGTAGGCCTTGAGCCGGATGCGGATCTTCTGTCCCGCCATGGCTACTCCGTAGTCCTGTCTGTTGTGGAAACGCTCTGGTTCTCGGCCGGCTGCGGATGACTCCGCCGCTTTCCTCCGACCCACGCGGTCGGGCGTGTCGCGCTCCCTCTAGAAAAAATTCCCATACGGAAATTCCCTCATCCAAGGGGGCGCGGTCCCAAGACCGCAGATCGGGGGCAAACACCCACCGAGTACCTGGCAGGCACCGTGCTGACGCTTCCCAGAAGATTCCCGTACGTCCGCCCCATTGCTGCCCCGAGAGGCAGATAGAGCGACGAGTACTGTGGGACTTGCTTCCGGTCCTCCCGGCGGGAGGCGCGCAGCATCGGCACACGGCCGAGCAACTTGAGTAGTCTGCCATACGAGACACGTCCCTGGCCAATCGGGCCGAAGAGAATACCCCGCCACGCTGAGTGGTCAAGCCAGCGCGCGCCCTCTCCCCGCCCGGACCTCTCCCTCAGCCTTTCGGCGGCACTCCCCCGAGGCCGGCGAAGGCCTCCCGGGTGATCGCCTCGGCGAGCTGGACCCGCCACTCGGCCAGCGGCTCCAGTCCGGCCGCCGACCAGCGGTCGTGACCGAGGACGCTGAACACCGGACGGACGGCGGGGCGCGCGAACGCCGAGGAGTCGGTCGGCCGGATCCGCTCGGGGTCCAGACCGCTCAGCCGGTAGGTCTCGCGGGCCAGCCCGAACCAGGTGGTCCGGCCGCTCGCGGTGCCGTGGTAGATCCCGCCGGGGGCCCGGCCCGCCAGCGCGGCCAGGCCGAGCTCCACGAGGCGGCGGGCCAGCGCGTAGGACCAGGTGGGCTGGCCGTGCTGGTCGTCCACGACGTCCAGGGTGTCCCGCTGGGCGGCCAGCCCGAGCATGGTGGCGACGAAGTTCGGCCCGTGCTCTCCGTACAGCCAGGCGGTGCGGACCACGTAGCCGTCCCGGGGCAGCAGCTCGGCCACGGCCCGCTCGCCGGCCAGCTTGGAGCGGCCGTACGCGTTCACCGGGCCGGTCGCGGCGTCCTCGGCGTAGGGCTGCGAGGCGTCTCCGGGCAGCACGTAGTCGGTGGAGACGTGCAGCAGCCGGGCCCCGGCCGCGGCGCAGGCCCCGGCCAGGAGGCGCACACCGGCGCCGTTGACGGCCGTGGCGGCCTCCTCGGCCGTCTCGGCGCCGTCCACGTCGGTCCAGGCGGCGCAGTTCACGACCACGGCCGCGCCCTCCACGGCGGCCCGGACGGCCGCCGGACTGGTGATGTCCAGCTCGGCCCGGCCCAGGCCAGCGGCCTCGATCCCGGCATCCTCCAGGACGGCCAGGACGTCCCGGCCGAGCATCCCGGCGGCGCCGGTGACGAGCCAGCGCCCGCCGGCGGGGCCGCCGGCCACTTCCACGACGCTTGCTTCCGCGCCGGTTGCTTCCACGGCGTTCACTTGCGCAGCTCCGCCTTCGCCTTCAGCGGCTCCCACCAGGCGCGGTTCTCCCGGTACCAGTCCACTGTCGCCGCGATCCCCTCCTCGAAGGTGACCCGCGGCGCGTACCCCAGCTCGGAGCCGATCTTGCCGATGTCGATGGAGTAGCGGAGGTCGTGCCCCTTGCGGTCCTCGACCCGCTCGACCATGTCCCAGCCCAGGCCCGAGGCCTCCAGCAGGACACCGGTGAGCTCCTTGTTGGTGAGCTCGACTCCCCCGCCGATGTTGTAGACCTCGCCGGCGCGGCCCCCGCGCATGACCAGGTCGATGCCGCGGCAGTGGTCCGAGACGTGCAGCCAGTCGCGCACGTTGCCGCCGTCTCCGTACAGCGGGACCTTCCTGCCGTCCATCAGGTTCGAGACGAACAGCGGGATGACCTTCTCCGGGAACTGGTGGTGCCCGTAGTTGTTGGAGCAGCGCGTGACGACCACGTCCATGCCGTGGGTACGTGCGTACGCCAGGGCCAGCAGGTCGGAGGAGGCCTTCGAGGCGGAGTACGGGGAGTTGGGCGCCAGCGGCCACTCCTCGGTCCAGGAGCCCTCGGAGATCGAGCCGTACACCTCGTCGGTGGAGATGTGGACGAAGCGGCCGACTCCGTGCTTGCGGGCGGCGTCCAGGAGGACCTGGGTGCCCACGACGTTGGTCATCACGAAGGGGCCCGCACCGGCGATCGAGCGGTCCACATGGGACTCGGCGGCGAAGTGAACGACGACGTCGTGGCCCGCCATCACCTGGTCGACCGCCCGCGCGTCGCAGATGTCGCCCCTGACGAAGGCGTATCCGGGGTGACCGGCGACCGGCGCCAGATTGGCCTCGACGCCCGAGTAGGTCAGCTTGTCGAAGACCGTGATCCGCGCGGCCCCCGCCCCCAACTGCTGCGTCGCGTCTAACTGCTGCCTGACGAATTCCGAGCCTATGAAACCGGCACCGCCGGTTACGAGGATGCGCATAATCCGAAGAGTAGCCGCCTGTCGAACGCCTCTCGCATAAGTTCTCCTCATGCGAGGAATCCTCTTAGCCGGCGGTACCGGGTCCCGACTCTGGCCGCTCACCCGGGCAGTGTCGAAGCAGCTGCTGCCCGTCTTCGACAAGCCGATGATCTACTACCCGCTCTCCACGCTGGTCATGGCCGGGATCAGCGAGATCCTCGTCGTCACCACCCCGGACGACCGCGACCAGTTCGAGCGGCTGCTCGGCGACGGCTCGCAGTTCGGTCTCCGGCTCGAATACGCCGTCCAGGAACGCCCCGAGGGCATCGCCCAGGCCTTCGTGCTCGGTGCCGAGTTCATCGGCGACGACTCCGTCGCGCTGATCCTCGGCGACAACATCTTCCACGGCAGCGGGCTCGGCACCCGCCTGGCCGAGCACACCGAGGCCAAGGGCGGCCGGGTCTTCGCGTACCCGGTGGCGGACCCCTCGGCGTACGGGGTGGTCGAGTTCGACGCCACGGGGCAGGTCGTCTCCATAGAGGAGAAACCGTCCAGCCCCAAGTCCCGCTACGCCGTGCCGGGCCTCTACTTCTACGACAACCAGGTCGTGGAGATAGCCCGGGGGCTGAAACCCAGCGTCCGCGGCGAGCTGGAGATCACCGCCGTCAACGATGCCTACCTCCAGGCCGGCGAGCTGCACGTCACCATCCTCGACCGCGGCACCGCCTGGCTGGACACCGGCACCTTCGTCGCGATGGTCCAGGCCTCGGAATTCGTACGCGTGATAGAGGAACGGCAGGGCTTCAAGATCGGCTGCATCGAGGAGGCCGCCTGGCGCGCGGGCCTGATCGGCTCCGCGCAGCTGCGCGCGCTGGCCGAGCCGCTCACCAAGAGCGGTTACGGGGACTACCTGCTGGGCCTGCTCGAAGAGGAGGCGACCCGGTGAAGTTCCGCGAGCTCGACATCCGGGGCGCCTACGAGATCGTCCCCCAGCAGCACGGCGATCCGCGCGGCATGTTCATGGAGTGGTACCGCTTCGACCGCCTCGCCGAGGTCGTCGGACACCCGCTGAACCTGGCGCAGGCCAACCTCTCGGTCTCCCAGCGCGGTGTGGTGCGCGGCATCCACTTCGCCGACGTCCCGCGCGGCCAGGCCAAGTACGTCACCTGCGTGCGCGGCGCCGTGCTCGACGTGGTCGTTGACCTGCGGGTCGGCTCTCCGACCTTCGGCCGCTGGGAAGGCGTCCGGCTGGACGACGTGGACCGCCGAGCGGTCTACCTACCCGAGGGCCTCGGCCACGGCTTCTGCGCGCTGAGCGACGACGCCACGCTCTCCTACCTCTGCTCGCAGACGTACAACCCCGCGGCCGAACACGCGGTCCACCCGCTCGACCCCGGCCTGGGCATCGACTGGCCGGCGGAGGTCCCGCTGCTGTCCGCCCGCGACGAGGCGGCCCCCTCGCTGGCCGAGGCGGTCGCGTCCGGGCTGCTCCCCCGCTACGAGGCCTGTCTGGAGTTCACGGATTCCCTGCGGTCGCCGTAGCGCCGCGTACGACGAAGGGCCCCTCCCCCGTCGCGTGAACGACGGGGAAGGGGCCCTCCTGTCAAACTCGGCGCCCGCTCGCGCGGGCTACCAGGTCAGAACACGAATTACTTCGTGATCTTGGTGACCTGGCCGGCGCCCACGGTACGACCACCCTCACGGATGGCGAACTTCAGGCCCTCCTCCATGGCGACCGGCTGGATCAGCGCGACCGTCATCTCGGTGTTGTCGCCCGGCATGACCATCTCCGTGCCGGCCGGCAGGGTGACGACACCCGTGACGTCCGTGGTACGGAAGTAGAACTGCGGACGGTAGTTGTTGAAGAAGGGGGTGTGACGGCCACCCTCGTCCTTCGACAGGATGTAGGCCTGGGCCTCGAACTCGGTGTGCGGCGTGACCGAACCCGGCTTGATGATGACCTGGCCGCGCTCGACGTCCTCGCGCTTGATGCCACGGAGGAGCAGACCGACGTTCTCGCCCGCCTGGCCCTCGTCGAGCAGCTTGCGGAACATCTCGATACCGGTGACCGTGGTGGTGGTCTTGGTCTCCTTGATACCGATGATGTCGACGGTCTCGTTGACCTTCAGGACACCACGCTCGATACGGCCGGTGACGACGGTACCGCGACCGGTGATCGTGAAGACGTCCTCGACGGGCATGAGGAACGGCAGCTCGGTGTCACGCGGCGGGGTCGGGATCGCCTCGTCGACGGCAGCCATGAGGCCGAGAAGCTTCTCGCCCCACTCCTTGTCGCCCTCGAGCGCCTTCAGCGCGGAGACGCGGACGAC
Organism: Streptomyces sp. NPDC059443; assembly: GCF_042750105.1. NCBI lineage: Bacteria > Bacillati > Actinomycetota > Actinomycetes > Kitasatosporales > Streptomycetaceae > Streptomyces > Streptomyces sp. NPDC059443. The sequence continues at coordinate 52,467 of NZ_JBHYVM010000039.1, forward strand.
CGGAAGGTCGTCGCCCGGGAACTCGTAGTCGGAGAGGAGCTCACGAACCTCGAGCTCGACGAGCTCCAGGATCTCCTCGTCGTCCACCATGTCGGCCTTGTTCAGGGCGACGACGATGTACGGAACGCCGACCTGGCGGGCCAGGAGCACGTGCTCCTTGGTCTGCGGCATCGGGCCGTCGGTGGCGGCGACGACGAGGATCGCACCGTCCATCTGCGCGGCACCGGTGATCATGTTCTTGATGTAGTCCGCGTGACCCGGGCAGTCGACGTGGGCGTAGTGACGCGCCTCGGTCTGGTACTCGACGTGCGCGATGGAGATGGTGATACCGCGCTGGCGCTCCTCAGGAGCCTTGTCGATCTGGTCGAAGGCCGAGGCCTCGTTCAGGTCCGGGTACGCGTCGTGCAGCACCTTGGTAATGGCGGCCGTGAGGGTCGTCTTACCGTGGTCAATGTGACCGATGGTGCCGATGTTGACGTGCGGCTTAGTCCGCTCGAACTTCGCCTTCGCCACGGGGTCCTCCTGGAGAGTGGTTCTGTACGCCTTACTCATCGGCGCCAGGTGATCTTTGCTGGAAAGCCGGTTCCCCCGGGGCAACGGGAGGGTTACTCCTGTTGCCCCAGAGGCTCCGGTGACAAGCCTAAAGCGTGTACTCGGAAGAGTTACTCGCCCTTGGCCTTCGCGATGATCTCCTCAGCGACGTTCCGGGGAACCTCGGCGTAGGAGTCGAACTGCATCGAGTAGCTGGCGCGACCCGAGGTCTTGCTGCGGAGGTCTCCGACGTAGCCGAACATCTCCGAGAGGGGCACGAGGCCCTTCACGAGGCGCGCACCGTGACGCTCCTCCATGGCCTGGATCTGGCCACGGCGGGAGTTGATGTCACCGATGACGTCACCCATGGACTCCTCCGGCGTGGTGACCTCGACGGCCATCATCGGCTCGAGGAGCACGGGAGAAGCCTTGCGCGCGGCCTCCTTGAAGGCCTGCGAACCGGCGATCTTGAAGGCGAGCTCGGAGGAGTCGACCTCGTGGTAGCCACCGTCGAGAAGAATGACGCGAACGCCGGTCATCTCGTAGCCGGCCAGGATGCCGAACTTCATGGCTTCCTGCGCACCGGCGTCGACCGAGGGGATGTACTCCCTCGGGATGCGGCCACCGGTGACCTTGTTCACGAACTCGTACGCCGGGCCGTCCGACTCGGTGATCGGCTCGATCGCGATCTGCACCTTGGCGAACTGACCGGTACCACCGGTCTGCTTCTTGTGGGTGTAGTCGTGACGCTCCACCGTCTGGCGGATCGTCTCGCGGTACGCGACCTGCGGCTTGCCGACGTTGGCCTCGACCTTGAACTCGCGCTTCATACGGTCGACCAGCACCTCGAGGTGCAGCTCGCCCATACCACCGAGGATGGTCTGGCCGGTCTCTTCGTCCGAGTGAACGTGGAAGGAGGGGTCCTCCTCCGCGAGAGACTGGATGGCGACACCCAGCTTCTCCTGGTCACCCTTGGACTTGGGCTCGATGGCGACCTGGATGACCGGAGCCGGGAAGTCCATGGACTCCAGGATCACGGGTGCCTTGTCGTCACACAGCGTCTCACCGGTGGTGGTCTGCTTCAGGCCCATGACGGCGACGATGTCACCGGCGCCCACCGCTTCGATCTCTTCACGCTTGTTGGCGTGCATGCGGTAGATCTTGCCGATGCGCTCCTTCTTGCCCTTGACGGAGTTCAGCACCGCAGTGCCGGCCTCCAGGCGGCCCGAGTAAACCCGGACGAAGGTGAGCTTGCCGAGGTGCGGGTCGCGCATGATCTTGAACGCGAGCGCCGCGAGGGGCTCGTCGTCCGAGGGCTTGCGCTTCACGACGACCTCGGCGTCCTTGACGTCGTGGCCTTCGATGGCCTCGACGTCCAGGGGCGACGGGAGGTAGCGGACGACGGCGTCGAGCAGGGGCTGAACGCCCTTGTTCTTGAACGCCGTGCCACAGAACACCGCGGTGACGGTGGCGCCACTCTCACCCTTGGAACCGATGATGATGCGACGCACAGCGGCGTGCAGCTGCTCGACGGTGGGCTCGACGCCCTCCAGGAACAGCTCCATGATCTGGTCGTCGTTCTCGGCGACCGTCTCGACCAGCTTGGCGTGCCACTCTTCAGCGGCTTCCTTGTGGGTGTCCGGGATGTCGACGATGTCGTACATCTCGCCCTTGGTCGCCTCGGCGGACCAGACGAACGCCTTCATGGTGACCAGGTCGACAACGCCCTGGAAGTCCATCTCGGCACCGATGGGGAGCTGCATGACGATCGGAACCGCACCGAGGCGGTCCTTGATCATCTCGACGCAGCGGTGGAACTCGGCGCCGGTGCGGTCCAGCTTGTTGACGAAGCAGATGCGCGGCACGCCGTAGCGGTCCGCCTGACGCCAGACGGTCTCGGACTGCGGCTCAACGCCGGCCACACCGTCGAAGACGGTGACGGCGCCGTCGAGGACGCGGAGCGAACGCTCCACCTCGACGGTGAAGTCGACGTGACCCGGGGTGTCGATGATGTTGATGGTGTGGTCAACATCTTCGAGCGGCCAGTGGCAGGTCGTAGCGGCAGACGTGATGGTGATACCACGCTCCTGCTCCTGCTCCATCCAGTCCATCGTGGCAGCGCCGTCGTGGACCTCACCGATCTTGTACGACACACCGGTGTAGAACAGGATGCGCTCGGTGGTGGTCGTCTTGCCCGCGTCGATGTGGGCCATGATCCCGATGTTGCGGACCTTGGCCAGGTCAAGCGAAGTGGTAGCCATAAGGCTTCGGTCTTCTCTCGGTCTCGATGTGGGGTGGGACTACCAGCGGTAGTGCGCGAAGGCCTTGTTGGACTCGGCCATCTTGTGCGTGTCCTCACGCTTCTTGACGGCCGCACCGAGGCCGTTCGAGGCGTCGAGGAGCTCGTTCATGAGGCGCTCGGTCATGGTCTTCTCGCGACGGGCGCGGGAGTAACCCACGATCCAGCGGAGCGACAGGGTCGAGGCACGACCCGGCTTGACCTCGATCGGCACCTGGTAGGTGGCGCCACCGACACGGCGGGACTTGACCTCAAGCGACGGCTTGACGTTCTCCAGCGCGCGCTTCAGCGTGATGACCGGGTCAGCGCCGGTCTTCTCGCGGAGGCCTTCCATGGCGCCGTAAACGATGCGCTCGGCGGTGGAGCGCTTGCCGTTCAGGAGGATCTTGTTGATGAGCGACGTCACCAGGGGAGATGCGTAGACCGGGTCGATGATGACCGGGCGCTTCGGGGCGGGGCCCTTACGAGGCATTTCTACTTCTCCTTCTTGGCGCCGTAGCGGCTGCGGGCCTGCTTGCGGTTCTTGACAGCCTGGGTGTCAAGCGCACCGCGGATGATCTTGTAACGAACACCCGGCAGGTCCTTCACACGGCCACCACGCACGAGCACGATGGAGTGCTCCTGCAGGTTGTGTCCCTCACCCGGAATGTAAGCGGTGACCTCGATGCCGGAGGTCAGACGCACGCGCGCGACCTTACGGAGCGCCGAGTTCGGCTTCTTCGGGGTGGTCGTGAACACACGCGTGCAGACACCGCGACGCTGGGGCGAGGCCTCAAGCGCGGGGGTCTTTGTCTTCTCGACCTTGTCCTGCCGGCCCTTACGGACCAGCTGCTGGATCGTAGGCACTACTTCTCCGGTTTCTGTGTGCCGTGTAGTGAAGCTAACCTGGAACATTTGCCGACCCACGCGGTCGGGTGTGTCGGATCCGGCGGACCTCCACGCAAGCGTGGAAACGCATGAATCGCGGTGGCCGATACGGCTCAAGTGCGGTTGGTGGACACGCACAGGAGCCCAGGCACACCCCAGGCACAAGGTCTGAGCGTACCTACCGCATCCACTCCGGTCAAAACAAAAGCCCCTGGCCCCGAACGCCGAAGGGCCCACCGGCCAGTCGCCACACGGCCGAGACCCCTGTGTGGCCCCTCCGATGTGCGGTCGTGGTGCGCATGTGCTAAGAGCCGCCGGGCGCCGCGTTACGCGGCTTCGCGCGCCGGCCACCGCCGGGGGCTTCGAACACCCGGTCCGAGCCCCCCAGCGCGAGCGCCGCGCACCCCCGGCGCGCACTCCCCGCCCCGCGCCGGTCCGGGCGGGCCCGGCCCCTCCGGGGCCCTACGCTGCCCAGCAATTCGTCCCAAAGCACACGACGGGACACCATCGCACCAGGGAGCGGGACATTGGGGACGGCCACCACCCAGCCGACGACCACCGACGGTCCACCAGACCTCCTCGACGGCCCGCCCGGCGGCTCACCCAGCGGCCCGCCCGGTGGCGCGCCCGACGCCGCGCCCCGCCCCCCGGCCGCCCGCGGCCGCCGGATCCTGCGGCGGCTCGGCGCCCCCCTGCTGGCCTTCCTCATCGCCGCGGGCGCCCTGACCGCCTCCTGGGCGGCCCGGCGCACGTACCCCTTCGGCCCCACCGGCCGCGCCATCAACGACCAGGCCAACCAGTACGTGCCCTTCCACCAGGCCCTGTGGGACCTGGTGCACGGCCAGGCGGCCGGCGACCTCCTCTTCACCTGGCGCGGCGGCTTCGGCGAACCGTTCCTGTCCGAGTACTACACCTACCTCGGCAACCCCTTCTCCTGGCTGACCGTCCTGGTCCCCCGCGACCGGGTCGACCTCGCCGTCTTCGCGATCACCCCCCTCACGATGGGCGCCGCCGCCGCCCTGATGGCCGGCTACCTCGGCAGGCTGCACTCCGGCCCCTGGTGGCAGCGGGGCGTCCTCGGAGCCGTGTACGGGCTGTGCGGCTGGGCGCTCAGCGACGCCTCGTACATCCCCATGTGGCTGTGGGGCCTGGCCGCGCTCCCCCTCCTCGGCACCGCCGTGGAGTGGTGCCTGGAGGAACGCCGCTGGCCCGGCGCGGCCCTGCTGGTGGCGCTCGCCTGGTTCGGGAACTTCTACACGGCGATGATGGCCACGATGGCCGCCTGCGTGCTGCTCGCCATCCGCCTGACCGTCCTCGACCTGACCGGCGCGCAGCGGCTGCGCGCCCTGGGACGGGCCGCGACCGCCGCCGCCACGGGCATCCTGCTCACCCTGCCGCTGCTACTGCCGTCGTTCCTGTCCAGCGGGGCCGCGCAGCCGACCGGGGCGGGCGCGTTCGATCCGGTGCGGATCGACGTGTTCCTGGCGGGCATGCTCCCCGCCACCCACCTGTGGGGCGGCCGGCCCCGGCTGTACGTGGCCTCGCTCGGGCTGATCCTCGCCGGGTCCTTCCTCCTCAACAAGGCCGTCGCCAAGAAGACCCGCCTGGTGTGGGCGGCGGCGACGGTGCTGGTGGCGGCCTCCTTCCAGTTCCCGCCCACCCAGTACGCGTGGCACGGCCTGGCGGTGCCCAACGGCAACCCCTACCGCGAGGCCTTCGTCTTCAGCGGGATGGTCGTGATCGTCGGCTGGCTCTCGCTGGCCGCCCGGCCGCGCCCCCCGCACCTGGTGCTGAGCGCCGGCCTGCTGGTCGCCGCCACCTTCCTGCTCAGCGGCACCGACGACTTCGGCGGCGCCACCTGGGCCGCCGTCCTCGGCGGCGGAGCGGTGTCCCTGCTGGCCCTGGTCCTGCTGGCGCTGGGCGAGAAGCACCGGGTACTGGTCCCGCTGGCCGCCGTCCTGATGGTCGGCGTGGTCTTCGCCGAGTCCGCGGCCGCCGCCGCCAACGCCGACGCCCGCCGGGCCCGCGAGCGCTGGGCGACGCCCGCGGTCACCTCCAGCCCGTCGATCACCCACCGCTTCGAAGCCGCCCGGGGCGTGCACGGCTGGCCCGCGTACCGGACCGACTCGGGCTCCCCGCAGAGCTCGTACAACGACGCGCTCGCGCTGCGGACGGAAGGCCCGCAGTACTACAGCAGCTACCTGCCCGAAGCCACGTACAAGGCCCTCGAACCCCTCGGCTTCGGCTACAAGAACGACGGCCGGACCTTCTTCGGCGACGACAACCCCGTCCTCGACGCCATCTTCTCGATCGGCGCCCGGGTCCGCCCCGGAACCGCTCCGGGCACCTGGACCGGCTCCCGGTTCCCCGCCCCGCCCCTGGTCACCGTCCGCAGCGCCCCCTACTCCTCCCCCAACCCGGCGGGCAGCGTCTACGCCCGCCAGGAGAACCTGCTCGGGGCCACCGTCTACCGGGTCCCGCCGGTCACCCGCGGCGGCACCGCCACCGAGCGGACGTACGCCGCCCGGTGCGCCCCCGGCTCCGAGGCCTTCTGGTACTCCCCCGGGCTCTACGGCACCGTCACCTCCGGCGGGGTGGAGAAGCGGCTGGCGGGCCGGACCGCCGGCGTGCTGCCGCTCGGCGAGATCCCCGCGAACGGCAGGGGCGACTTCACCGTGAAGACCCGCACCCGCTCCCGCGGCGCCGACGCCGGCCGCCACCCCGTCGGCTGCCTCGACCGGGCCGAGCTCGCCCGTGCCGTCGCCCGGCTGACCGCCACGGGGGCCACGAAGGTCACCGCGGGCGGCCACACCATCGAGGCCACCCTCCCGGAGGGCGCCTCCGGCACCGCCGTCTTCGCGATGACCGACGTCCCCGGCTGGCGCTGCACGGCCCCGGTGAAGCCCTTCCACGGCCTGGTCTCCATGGACATCCCCACCGGCACCACCCGCCTCTCCTGCACCTTCACCCCGAAGGGCCTCACCCCGGGCCTGGCCGCCGCCACCCTCGCCCTCCTAGCCCTGGCCTCGACCACGGTGACGGGCCTGCGTCGCCGCCGACGCGCTGTGTGATCAAGCACTGCGATTCCTGTATTTACGGAGTTGCGGGAACCCGGTTGTCAGTACATTGACCGCCCTGATGACCGGGGGGCTCACATGGATCTGGCAAACCTCCCGGGTGACGGAGGGCTGGACGACCGCGTCCCCTTCCTCGCCCGGCTCGAAAGCGACGACGGCACGGCGTTACGCTCGCTCGGCCGCGAGCTGACCTTCGCACCCCGGGCTCCCCTGATCCGACAGCACGAACCCGCCACCCATGTCCTGCTGATCCTGCACGGCTGGACCAAGGTGACCGCCTCCGCCGCCAACGGCTACCAGGCTCTGCTCGCCCTTCGCGGCCCCGGCGACATCGTCGGAGAGTCCGCCGCCCTGACCGGGCGCCCCCGCTCCGCCACCGTGACCGCGCTCGAACCCGTGCGCGCCGTGGCCGTCGAGCACGAGCGCTTCCGGGAGTTCCTGAGGCACTGGCCCGCCGCGGCCCTGCAGCTGCTCGCCCTCACCTCCGACCGCACCCGGGCCGCGGACCGTCGACGCCTGGAGTTCGCCTCCCTCAGCGTGCGCGAACGGCTCGCCGTGCTGCTCCTGGACCTGGCCCACACCCACGGCCGGCGCACCGACGGGGGCGTAGAGCTGGCCGTCCCGCTGACCAAACAAGAGCTCGCCGGGGCAGTCGGCGCCTCCCGCGAGATGGTCCAGCGGCAGCTCAAGGACCTCCGCGACCGCGGGGTGGTCCATACGGGCCGCCGCGCGCTGGTGATCGTACGACCGGATGTCCTGCGCCGGATCGCGTACGCGCAACCGTCGGCTCCCACGGCCTGACCCTCCCCCCTCAGTGCACGGCGTCACACTCCGGGTGCGTCAACCGACCTCACGGCGCGGCGCCCGCCTGCCCCACTCTCTTGTCACCAGCCGGGAAAAAGCGAGAGGCGATCATGACCGTTCCACTCCCCCGCACCATCTTCATGACCGACACGGAGCGGTTCAGCCACCGCGACGACGTCCAGCAGGCGTACCTGCGCCGGATGCTCAACGGCATCGTCGACCGCACCCTGGAGGCAGCCGGCATCGACCGGACACAGCGGCTGCGCGCCGACCGCGGGGACTCGATCATGGAGCTGATCGACCCCCACGCCCCGCTCACCGCGCTGTTGCGCGCCCTCATCACCGAGGTGCCCGCCCAGCTGCGGGCGGTGAACCGGATGGCGGCCAGTTCGGCGCAGATCCGGCTGCGGGCGGTCCTGGCCACCGGATACGTGGCCATCGACGAGTACGACGGGTGGGTCGGCACCGACCTCAACGAGACCTGCCGCCTGCTCGACGGCGCCGTACTGCGGGCCGCACTGCGCGAGCGGACGGACGACTACGCCCTCTGCGTCTCCCCTCAGGTGTACGCGGGCATCGTGCGCCACAACCACATGGGCATACCGGCCGAGGAATTCACCGAGATCGCCGTGGACAGCAAGAACGGCCGCCTGAACGCATGGCTGTACGGCCCCCTGCCGCAAGGGACGCCCGCCCCGGAGCCCGAGGGGATCCCGCACTCCGGACCGGGGGCGGCTCCCGAAGCCCGATCCGCCGCGGTACAGCCGACGTTCCGCTTCGAGGGCCCGGTGACCGGCGGGGTCTTCGGCGGCACGAACCACGGCGTCGCGGGCAACGTCCACTGGGGCGGTGACCACCGGTGACGGCCACCACCCCGGAAGCTCCGGCGGCCGCTCCGGCCACGCCGGGGCCGGCTGACCCCGGAGCACCCCAGCCGGACAGCGCCGGCGAGGAGACCCAGGGCGCCCCCCAGGAACCCGAACAGCCGCAGAACGCCTGGGCCGCCCGGGAGGATCTGCGCCGCCATGTCCCCCCGAGCATGGACATCGAGGGCGGCGCCCACGGTGGAGTCTTCGGCGGCACCAACTTCGGCGTCGCGGGCGACGTCCACCACCACTACAGCCTGGGCTGGGGCGGTGCCGCCACCTCCACCTCCGGCGAGATACCACGGCAGCGGCTGGAGCGGCTGGCAGACGGGTTCGTGTCCGAGGGCACCTCCTTCGACGCCCTGCTCGACCGGCTGCGCGAAGAGCGAGTGCTGGTCCTCACCGGACGGCACACCACCGGCCGCCGCGCCGCCGCCTCCATGCTGGTGCACAAGCTCGGCGCAGACTCGGTGCACGCCCTGGAACGCGACTGCTCCCCCGCCGACCTGGTCCGCACGATCAGCCGCCTCGACGAGGAGTCCGCCGGCGACGGCGCCACCGGCCTGCGGGGATACGTACTGTCCGATCTCGTCACCCGCCGCGACCGCCCGCTGTCCGAAGCCCACGTCCTTGCCCTGCGCTCCCAGCTGGGTTCCAACGGAGCCCTGGTGATCACCACCGATCAGGACGCCTACCTGGAGGACCACCTGCCGGTGCACGAATGGGAACCGCCCACCGCCGAAATGATCCTCAACGCCCGGCTGACCCGGCTCGTGGGCGAGGACGCCACCGGCCGACTGCTCGCCCTGCCCGCTGTGAACGAGTTCCTCCTCCGCGGCCACCACCTCCACGAGACCCTCGGCCTCGTACCCGTCCTCCTACGGCAGGCACTGCACGACCCCGCCGCCGAACCGCAGCTGCTCGGGTACTCCCTCACCTCTCTGGAACGCCAGGTTCAGCAATGGCTGGAGGAGGACGAAAGCACCCTGCACTTACGCGACAAGGCCTTCCTGCTGGCCCTCGCCGCCTTCGACGGATCCCCGTACGCCCTGACCGCGGAACTCGGCGACCTCCTCTACGGCCACTTGCAGCGCACCGAGCACCCGGGGCTGCACCCGGTCATCCCCGTCTTCGGCACCAACGTCCGCAAACGCCTCCAGTTGGCCCGCGCCCTGCGCTATCCCGAGGACGAGCAAACTGAATGGGGCCCGGTCACCCAGCTCAAGGCCCGCTTCCAGGACGACCGCACCGCGCATGTCCTGTTGCGCGAGGTGTGGACCGGACACCCCTCCGCCCGGCCCGCGCTGATCGGCTGGCTGCTCCAGCTCTCCGACGACGGCCGGCCGCTGGTCCGCACCCGAGCCGCCTCCACGGCCGCGCTGCTCGCGCGTGACGACCTTCCCTCGGCGCTGGCCCTGATCATCGAACCGTGGGCGCACTCGGACCGGGCCCGGCGCCGGCTCAGCGCCGTCAACGCGCTCGCGCTGGCACACATCATCGGGACTCCGAACATCCCCCGCATCATCGACGGCTGGTGCACGGACGACGAACACCCCGAGCTGTGCTGGGCCGCCATCCGCGTGCACGGGCTGATCGGACCGGAACGCCCCGCGGAGACCCTGGCCGCGCTGCGCGCCTCCTACCGCCGACAGCTGCTCCTGGACGATTCGCCCCTGCTCGACGAGCTCGGTCAGGCCGTTGCGCTGCTCCTGCACTCCGGCTCCCGTGATCAGGTGCTGGCTGAGCTCCGCGCCCATGCCGACGCCGACCCCGTCGCCCTCGATCTGGCGCTACGGGGCTTCCTCGACGCCTGTGAGCACTCGGCGGACGGGATCCCGTACGGGCGGCCCCTGGTCCTGGACTGGTATGCGCGATCCTCCGTCGCCCGTTCTCCCGCCGCCCCTGCGATCGCCGCCCTCTGGCGCGCCGTACTGGCCGACCCCGAACGCACTCCGATGGCACTCGACGTCCTTCACGACTGGCTCGTGGCCGCCGAATCCGACACCGACACCGAGTGGGCGCTGGCCTCGCTGCTCCCCGCTCTGGTCACGACCCCCGAGGAGTACCACCGCCTGTCCCACCTGCTGCGCGAGCGGCCTGCCGCCGACGGCTCACCGCCGCCCCCGGTCGGCCGCCGCCTGGTGACCGTACTGCCGTCCCCCTGATCCGAGGAGAAACCGCACGATGTCCGAATTCCGGCGCCGACCCGACTGGGAGCAGCATGCCGATCGGCACACCACGCTGATCGATCCCGTCCTCACCGTCCACCAGCTCGGCGGTCTGCTGGGCGGCGGGTCCTTCCGCAGGCTGCAGACCCGTATCGTCCACGCCCTCGTCTTCTCTACCTCCAAGGGCGGATACGTCGCCTATCCGCCGCCGCAGCGGCCCGGCTCCACCCGGGGCTACACCGCGGTGTACGAGGTGGACATGGGCGTCCATCCGCTCACGGCGGAGCTCAGGCTGCCCAGCGACAACGACGCCTACGAGTTCGAGGCCGTCCTCGACATCGCCTGGCAGGTGGTCGACCCCGCGCTCTTCGTCAGCAGCCAGCACCGCGATGTACCCCGCCTGCTCCTGGGCGAACTGGAGCGGGCCGCTCGGCCCGTCGCCCGCGGCTTCGCCATCGCCGACAGCGCCGCGGCGGAGTCCGAGCTGCTGAGCGCCCTGCCTCCGTCCGGCAGCCTCGGGCGAGTGGCCGGCATCAGCGCGGCCTGGTCCATCTCACTGCGGCGCGACCAGGACAACATCGAACACCAGCGGCGCATGCAGGCGATTGCTCACGCGAGCAGGGAAGGGACCTACGCCGAGCAGGTCGCCATGGAGTACGACGCCCAGCTCGACCAGCGGGTACGCGCGCAGGACACCCTTGCCGCAGGACGGGCCCTCGCCTACGGCGTCCAGCAACACGAGCTCGCCATCCAGACGAGCCGTCAGCAGGCGGAGCTCCAGCGCGTGGACGCCGAGAAGATCGAGTTCTACGCGTGGCACCTTCAGCAGGGCGGGGTACACCAGTGGGCCCTCCACCTCGCCCAGCACCCGGAGGACTCCCAGCTGGTCATACGCACGATGCGGGAGGACCAGCTCCAGAAGATCCGCGACGAGATGGATCTGGTGGCCCGGGTCCTCGGCGGCACCGACGCACGCAGCCACGAGATGGAGGAACCGAAGAGGCTCGCGCTGAGCTACCTGAAGGACATGCTCAACCAGCGACTCCCGGGCGTCCCGCAGGATCCGCGGCAGCAACCCGGGCTTCCTCCGGGCGACACCCCCCTGCCCGGGCCCGCCGGGCAGCAGCCCGGTCCCCACGTGCCTCCGCCTGCCTTCCCGGGCTGGCAGCCTCCGGCCGGATACGGGCAGGCCCCCATGGCTCCCGAGCCGGAACCGGCCGACGAAGACCCAGGAAGCCCGCGGTGACCGCTCCCGACGAGGCGGCCGTCAGGCTGCTGGCCGATCTGCGGAGCGAGATCGCCCGGGCCGACAGCAAGGCCTCCGTCCTGGTCGGAGCCCTCGGGATAACAGCCGGGCTGATCACCGCCCTGCTCGCGGGCAGGCGCTGGCAGCCCGGCTCGCTCTCCGCGTTCGGAACCGTCGTCTGGTGGGCCGGTGCGGCATCGCTCGCGCTCGCCCTGCCCGCGCTGCTACTGGCCGTTCTGCCCAGGTACGGGGCCACCGCGTGGCAGCCCGGCCGGCCGCTCACCTACTTCGGGGACATCCGCTCGGCGGACCGTCGGGGGCTGCTCGCCGAGGCCCTCGCGGACACCGAACGGGACCCCTCCGGGTTCCTCATGGCGGCACTGGCCGAGAACAGCCGGATCGCCGCCCGCAAGCACCAGTGGATCAGGACCGGCCTGCTGGCCTTCTGCACCGGCGCGGTACTGCTTCCCGCTTCCCTGCTCCTCGGCTGAGGCCCAGACCCGAAGGACCGTCATGACCCAGGCACCAGATCCGCGGTACCCCGAGTACCCGCAGCAGGCTGCTCCTCCGCATGCTCAGCCTCCGCAGCCCTCGTACCCGCATGCGCAAGCGCCGTATCCGGCCACCCCGCAGTACCCCCAGGCCCAGGCCCAGGCCCAGCCCCCGTACCCCCAGCCCGCGCACCCTCAGCCGCCCGCCCCTCCCCGGCCGGTCCAGGCTCCGCTGATACCGGCGCAGCGGACCGACGACCTGACGTACCAGAACGCCCCCGGCACCCGGGTCCACTACCGCGCTCAGCAGCGCTCCGCCGACGCCACCGCCTTCGGCCGGCTCGCCCTGCTCGTCCCCGGATTCCTGATGAGCCTGATCGTGGTCCTCCTGCTCTCCATGCTCCTGGAGGCCCTGACCGGGCTGCCGTACTGGGTACCCGCCATCCTCTGGATCGGCTCGGGCGCCCTCGCCTTCCACCGGCCCAGCGAGGGCTTCTTCGCCCGGTACCTGCTCGGCTTCAAGCGGCCTCTGCAGCACGAGCTCGACCTGCTCGATCCGATCTGGCGCGAGGTCACGGCACGCGGCGAGGTCGACGGCAGTCAGTACGAGCTGTGGATCGAAGAGAGCGACGACCTCAACGCCTACGCGGCAGCCGGTCACATCGTCGGAGTCACCCGCAACGCCCTGGAGAACCTGCCCACGGCCCAGCTGGCAGCCGTACTCGCCCACGAGCTCGGACACCACACCGGCGGACACGCCTGGGCCGGCCTGCTCGGCTGGTGGTACGGGTTGCCTGGGCGGCTCGCCTGGCTGGGCATCACGAGGGTGACCGTGCTCCTGATCCGCTTCGCCAGCTTCTTCTCCTACCTGGCTGCGGGCATCCTGATCACCGTCATCGGCCTGGTCACGATCCTTACGGTTACGGCGACGTACGGGCTCCCGCTGCTCCTGGTCGTCATGCCGTACCTAATGGCCGCAGTGGGGCGGCGTGCCGAACTACGAGCCGACGGGCATGCGGCCGCGCTGGGCTTCGGACCGGCTCTCGCTCAGATGCTGACCGACGTGATGAACGAAGAGGAGCAGGCCAAGCGGGAGCTGGCCGCCGAGGCCGGGAGCGCGTTCTCCGAGCCCGGGCCCATGTCCCGCCTGCTGTCCACCCATCCCGATTACCGGACCCGGCTGCACCATCTCCGGCCCTACCTCGCACCGGCCCGCTGAAACGCCGCAGGGCGGCCACCCTCTCGGGTGACCGCCCTGCGGTTGCTGCTCTTGTCCGACTTAGCCGTTGTACGGGCCGTAGTCGTAGTCCTCCAGCGGGACAGCCTGGCCGGAGCCGGTGCCGAAGGGCGAGTAGTCGATGTCGTCGTAGCCGACGGCCGAGTACATCGCGGCCTTGGCTTCCTCGGTCGGCTCGACCCGGATGTTGCGGTAGCGGGCGAGGCCCGTACCGGCCGGGATGAGCTTACCGATGATGACGTTCTCCTTGAGGCCGATCAGGGAGTCGGACTTGGCGTTGATCGCCGCGTCCGTCAGAACCCTGGTCGTCTCCTGGAAGGACGCCGCCGACAGCCAGGACTCGGTCGCGAGCGAGGCCTTGGTGATACCCATCAGCTGCGGACGGCCGGAGGCGGGGTGACCGCCCTCGGTGACCACACGACGGTTCTCGGTCTCGAACTTCGACCGCTCGACGAGCTCGCCCGGCAGGAGCTCCGCGTCGCCGGACTCGATGATCGTCACGCGGCGGAGCATCTGCCGGATGATGATCTCGATGTGCTTGTCGTGGATCGACACGCCCTGCGAGTTGTAGACCTTCTGGACTTCGCCGACCAGGTGGACCTGGACCGCACGCTGGCCGAGGATGCGCAGCACGTCGTGCGGGTTGGTCGCACCCATGGTGAGCTTCTGGCCGACCTCGACGTGGTCACCCTCGCTGACGATGACCTTGGCGCGCTTGGAGATCGGGAAGGGCGTCTCCTCGCTGCCGTCGTCGGGCGTGATGACGATCTTCTTCGTCTTCTCGGTCTCCTCGATCCGCACGCGGCCGGCGGCCTCGGAGATCGGGGCGACACCCTTCGGGGTACGGGCCTCGAAGAGCTCGACGACACGCGGCAGACCCTGCGTGATGTCGTCACCGGCCACACCACCGGTGTGGAAGGTACGCATCGTCAGCTGGGTACCGGGCTCACCGATGGACTGGGCGGCGATGATGCCGACCGCCTCACCGATGTCGACCAGCTTGCCGGTGGCGAGCGAGCGTCCGTAGCAGAAGGCACAGGTGCCGACCGCGGACTCACAGGTCAGGACCGAGCGGGTCTTGACCTCCTCGACGCCGTTCGCGATGAGGGCGTCGATGAGCACGTCACCGAGGTCCACGTTGGCCGGCGCGATGACCTTGCCGTCGATGACGACGTCCTCGGCCAGCATGCGGGCGTAGATGGAGGTCTCGACGTCGTCGGCCTTGCGCAGAACGCCGGTCTCGTCCTTGACACCGATCTTCAGCTTCAGGCCGCGCTCGGTACCGCAGTCCTCCTCGCGGATGATCACGTCCTGCGAGACGTCCACCAGACGACGGGTCAGGTAACCCGAGTCGGCGGTACGCAGGGCGGTGTCCGCCAGACCCTTACGGGCACCGTGCGTGGAGATGAAGTACTCCAGAACGGTGAGGCCCTCACGGAAGGACGCCTTGATCGGACGCGGGATGGTCTCGTTCTTCGCGTTCGACACCAGACCACGCATACCGGCGATCTGTCGCATCTGCATCATGTTTCCTCGGGCACCCGAGTCAACCATCATGAAGATGGGGTTCGTCTTGGGGAAGTTCGCGTTCATCGCCTCGGCAACCTCGTTGGTCGCCTTGGTCCAGATCGCGATGAGCTCCTGCGTGCGCTCGTCCTTGGTGATCAGACCGCGCTCGTACTGCTTCTGGACCTTCTCGTCCATCGCCTCGTAGCCCGCGACGATGGCCTTCTTGGCCTCGGGCACGACGACGTCGGAGATGGCCACGGTGACGCCCGAACGGGTCGCCCAGTGGAAGCCGGCCGCCTTCAGGTTGTCGAGCGTCGCCGCCACGATGACCTTGGGGTAGCGCTCGGCCAGGTCGTTGACGATCTCGGAGAGCTGCTTCTTGCCCACCGAGTAGTCGACGAACGGGTAGTCCTCGGGCAGCAGCTCGTTGAAGAGCGCGCGGCCCAGGGTCGTGCGCAGCCGGAAGCTGTCGCCCGGCTGGAACTCCTGCTCGCCCTCTTCGGCGACCGGGGCCACCCAGCCGCGCGGCGGGATGGTGCCCACCGGGAAGCGGATGTCGACGGCCGACTGGAGCGCCAGCTCACCGTTGTCGAACGCCATGGTCGCCTCGGCGGTCGAGCCGAACGCGCGGCCCTCGCCCTTGACGTCACGGAGCTCGCCGTCGGTGGTCAGGAAGAACAGACCCAGCACCATGTCCTGGGTCGGCATGGTGACGGGACGACCGTCTGCCGGCTTCAGGATGTTGTTCGAGGACAGCATCAGGATGCGGGCCTCGGCCTGCGCCTCTGCCGAAAGCGGCAGGTGCACGGCCATCTGGTCACCGTCGAAGTCCGCGTTGAACGCGGTGCAGACGAGCGGGTGGATCTGGATGGCCTTGCCTTCGACCAGCTGGGGCTCGAAGGCCTGGATGCCGAGGCGGTGCAGCGTGGGCGCACGGTTCAGGAGAACCGGGTGCTCGGCGATGACCTCTTCGAGCACGTCGTAGACGACCGTGCGGCCGCGCTCGACCATGCGCTTCGCCGACTTGATGTTCTGCGCGTGGTTCAGGTCGACCAGGCGCTTCATCACGAACGGCTTGAAGAGCTCCAGCGCCATGGCCTTGGGCAGACCACACTGGTGCAGCTTCAGCTGCGGGCCGACGACGATCACGGAACGCGCGGAGTAGTCCACGCGCTTGCCGAGGAGGTTCTGACGGAATCGACCCTGCTTGCCCTTGAGCATGTCGCTCAGGGACTTCAGCGGACGGTTACCGGGACCGGTCACCGGACGACCACGACGACCGTTGTCGAAGAGGGCGTCCACGGCCTCCTGAAGCATGCGCTTCTCGTTGTTCACGATGATCTCGGGGGCACCGAGGTCGAGGAGACGCTTCAGACGGTTGTTGCGGTTGATCACGCGGCGGTACAGGTCGTTCAGGTCGGAGGTCGCGAAGCGGCCACCGTCCAGCTGCACCATCGGACGCAGGTCCGGCGGGATGACCGGGACGCAGTCCAGAACCATGCCCTTGGGCTTGTTGCTGGTCTGCAGGAACGCGGAGACGACCTTGAGGCGCTTGAGCGCACGGGTCTTCTTCTGGCCCTTGCCGGTACGGATGATCTCGCGGAGGCGCTCGGCCTCTTCGTCGAGGTCGAAGGACTCCAGACGCTTCTGGAGCGCCGCGGCGCCCATGCAGCCGTCGAAGTACGTACCGAAGCGGTCGCGCAGCTCGCGGTAGAGCAGCTCGTCGCCCTCAAGGTCCTGGACCTTGAGGTTCTTGAAGCGCGCCCAGACCTCGTCGAGACGGTCGATCTCGCGCTGAGCGCGGTCACGGAGCTGCTTCATCTCGCGCTCGGCACCTTCGCGCACCTTGCGGCGTACGTCGGCCTTCGCGCCCTCGGCCTCAAGCTCGGCCAGGTCGGTCTCGAGCTTCTTGGCACGGCCTTCGAGGTCCGCGTCGCGGCGGTTCTCGATCTGCTGGCGCTCGATGGAGACGTGCGCCTCCAGGGACGGGAGGTCGCGGGTGCGGCGCTCGTCGTCCACGAACGTGATCATGTACGCGGCGAAGTAGATGACCTTTTCGAGGTCCTTCGGCGCGAGGTCCAGCAGGTAGCCAAGGCGCGACGGGACGCCCTTGAAGTACCAGATGTGGGTGACGGGAGCGGCAAGCTCGATGTGGCCCATCCGCTCGCGGCGCACCTTGGCGCGCGTGACTTCGACGCCACAACGCTCACAGATGATGCCCTTGAAGCGGACACGCTTGTACTTGCCGCAGTAGCACTCCCAGTCCCGGGTCGGACCGAAGATCTTCTCGCAGAAGAGTCCGTCCTTCTCGGGCTTGAGCGTGCGGTAGTTGATGGTCTCCGGCTTCTTGACCTCGCCGTGGGACCAGGTTCGGATGTCGTCCGCGGTGGCAAGGCCGATCCGCAGCTCGTCGAAGAAGTTGACGTCGAGCACTGTGCGTCAATCCCTCTTTCGGGGTCGAGTCTCAATCATGGTCTGAACGGTCCCGGGGATGACGGGGGGCTCTTGAGCGAGCCCCCCGTCAGGCCCGTCAGACCTCTTCGACGCTGCTCGGCTCGCGCCGGGACAGGTCGATACCGAGCTCCTCCGCCGCGCGGAAGACGTCCTCGTCGGTGTCGCGCATCTCGATGGACATGCCGTCCGAGGACAGCACCTCCACGTTGAGGCAGAGCGACTGCATTTCCTTGATGAGCACCTTGAAGGACTCGGGAATGCCCGGCTCGGGGATGTTCTCGCCCTTGACGATGGCCTCGTAGACCTTCACGCGGCCGGTTACGTCATCGGACTTGATGGTCAGGAGCTCCTGGAGGGCGTAAGCGGCGCCATAAGCCTCGAGCGCCCACACCTCCATCTCACCGAAGCGCTGGCCACCGAACTGCGCCTTACCACCCAGCGGCTGCTGCGTGATCATCGAGTACGGACCGGTCGACCGCGCGTGGAGCTTGTCGTCGACCAGGTGGTGCAGCTTGAGGATGTACATGTAGCCGATGGAGACCGGCTCCGGGAACGGCTCGCCGGAGCGGCCGTCGAACAGGTGCGCCTTACCGGTCGGAAGGACCAGGCGGTCCCCGTCGCGGTTCGGGATGGTGTGCTCGAAGAGGCCGGCGAGTTCGTCCTCGCGGGCACCGTCGAACACCGGGGTGGCGACGTTGGTACCGGGCTCGACGCGGTCGGCGCCGATGACCTTCAGTCGCTCGGCCCACTCCTCGGCGACACCGGAGACGTCCCAGCCGCGGCTGGCGAGCCAGCCGAGGTGGATCTCCAGGACCTGTCCCGGGTTCATTCGGGACGGGACACCGAGGGGGTTCAGGATGATGTCGACCGGCGTGCCGTCTTCAAGGAAGGGCATGTCCTCGATCGGAAGGATCTTGGAGATGACACCCTTGTTGCCGTGGCGGCCGGCGAGCTTGTCACCGTCGGTGATCTTGCGCTTCTGGGCGACGTAGACGCGGACCAGCTGGTTCACGCCCGGGGGAAGCTCGTCGCCCTCTTCGCGGTCGAAGACGCGGACGCCGATGACCTTGCCGATCTCACCGTGAGGAACCTTGAGCGAGGTGTCACGCACCTCGCGGGCCTTCTCACCGAAGATCGCGCGGAGCAGACGCTCTTCCGGGGTCAGCTCGGTCTCGCCCTTGGGCGTGACCTTTCCGACCAGGATGTCGCCGGCGACCACGTCCGCACCGATGCGGATGATGCCGCGCTCGTCGAGGTCCGCGAGGACCTCCTCGGAGACGTTCGGGATGTCCCGGGTGATCTCCTCGGGGCCCAGCTTGGTGTCACGGGCGTCGACCTCGTGCTCCTCGATGTGGATCGAGGAGAGGACGTCGTCCTGTACGAGGCGCTGCGACAGGATGATCGCGTCCTCGTAGTTGTGACCTTCCCAGGGCATGAACGCGACGAGCAGGTTCTTGCCGAGGGCCATTTCGCCCTCTTCGGTCGCGGGACCGTCGGCGAGGACCTGGGACTCGATGATCCGGTCACCCTCGTTGACGATGACCTTCTGGTTGACCGAGGTGCCCTGGTTCGAGCGGGAGAACTTCGCGACGCGGTACGTGGTGTACGTGCCGTCGTCGTTGGCGACGGTGATGTAGTCGGCCGAGACCTCCTGGACGACACCGTCCTTCTCCGCACGGATCGAGTCACCGGCGTCGACCGCACAGCGGTACTCCATGCCGGTGCCGACGAGCGGCGCCTCCGCCTTGATGAGCGGAACGGCCTGGCGCATCATGTTCGCGCCCATGAGGGCACGGTTGGCGTCGTCGTGCTCCAGGAAGGGGATCATCGCGGTCGCGACGGACACCATCTGGCGCGGGGAGACGTCCATGTAGTCGACGTCGTCGCCGGCGATGTAGTCGATCTCGCCGCCACGACGGCGGACCAGCACGCGGTTCTCGGTGAAGCGCATGTCGTCGGACAGGCCGGCGTTGGCCTGGGCGATGACGAAGCGGTCTTCCTCGTCGGCGGTCAGGTAGTCGACGTCGTCCGTGACGACACCGTCGATGACCTTGCGGTACGGGGTCTCGACGAAGCCGAACGCGTTGACGCGACCGTAGGAGGCGAGCGAGCCGATCAGACCGATGTTCGGGCCTTCAGGGGTCTCGATCGGGCACATGCGGCCGTAGTGCGACGGGTGAACGTCTCGGACCTCGAAGCCGGCCCGCTCACGGGACAGACCACCCGGGCCGAGCGCCGACAGACGGCGCTTGTGGGTGAGACCCGACAGCGGGTTGTTCTGGTCCATGAACTGCGACAGCTGGCTGGTGCCGAAGAACTCCTTGATGGAGGCGACGACCGGCCGGATGTTGATCAGGGTCTGCGGCGTGATCGCCTCGACGTCCTGGGTCGTCATCCGCTCGCGGACGACGCGCTCCATACGAGCCAGACCCGTACGGACCTGGTTCTGGATGAGCTCGCCGACGTTGCGCAGACGACGGTTGCCGAAGTGGTCGATGTCGTCGGTCTCGACGACGATCGAACGACCCGACTCACCGATGGTCTCGGTCTCACCGGCGTGCAGCTTGACCAGGTACTTGATGGTCGCGATGACGTCGTCGGTGGTGAGCACGCCGGCGTCCAGCGGCTCGTCCGCGCCGAGCTTCTTGTTCACCTTGTAGCGGCCGACCTTCGCGAGGTCGTAGCGCTTCGGGTTGAAGTAGAGGTTCTCGAGCAGCGTCTGAGCGGCCTCGCGGGTCGGCGGTTCGCCCGGACGCAGCTTGCGGTAGATGTCGAGCAGCGCGTCGTCCTGGCCCTGGGTGTGGTCCTTCTCCAGGGTGGCGCGCATGGACTCGTACTCGCCGAACTCCTCGAGGATCTGCTCGGTGGTCCAGCCGAGAGCCTTCAGGAGGACGGTGACGGACTGCTTGCGCTTGCGGTCGATGCGAACGCCGACCATGTCGCGCTTGTCGATCTCCATCTCCAGCCAGGCACCCCGGGACGGGATGATCTTGGCCGCGAAGATGTCCTTGTCGGACGTCTTGTCGATGGAGGAGTCGAAGTAGACACCGGGGGAACGGACGAGCTGCGACACCACGACACGCTCGGTGCCGTTGATGACGAAGGTGCCCTTGTTGGTCATGAGCGGGAAATCGCCCATGAAGACCGTCTGAGACTTGATCTCTCCGGTCTCGTTGTTCGTGAACTCGGCGGTGACGAAAAGCGGCGCCGCGAACGTGAAGTCGCGGTCCTTGCACTCGTCGACCGAGTTCTTCGCCGGCTCGAAACGGTGGTCGCGGAACGTCAGCGACATCGACCCGGAGAAGTCCTCGATCGGCGAGATCTCCTCGAAGATCTCTTCCAGACCGGACTTGGTGGGAACGTCCTGTCCGCTCTCAAGCGCCGACTCGACGCGAGACTTCCAGGCGGCGTTGCCGAGCAGCCAGTCAAAGCTCTCGGTCTGCAGCGCCAGGAGGTTCGGAACCTCGAGGGGCTCCTTGATCTTTGCAAAGGAGATGCGCAGCGGGGCGGTGCTGGCACCGTTGTTCGTATTGGTCGAGGCGTTGCGCGAGGCGGCCAAGAGGGGGTCCTTCCGAGGGCTCGGACTCACTACGCGCGTACCGGTCCCAGCTGACACAGAAGACAAGCGCCCCCCATCTGGTCAAAAGGACCAGCTCAGGGCCGTTCAATCAAGTGTGCTCATGCGTGGGCATGCCCCTGGCGACGGGCAGGGGGCAGCTAACAGGCAGCGCAAAGGGTCAGTGTAGCCACTCGGCTCACTGATGTCCAGACCAGGTTTCCGGAAACCGGCAACAGGCCTTCCCCATGTCGTTTAAACGGACCAACCCTGCGTCCTACGGTGTGCTCCACGCCGTGGCTCTCGCACACGGAGCGCGTAACAGTACTGCCCTCTTCGTAGTCAATCCATGCCCGATGCGGGCGAGATCCATGCCTCGGATCTCGGATCGAACGAGCCCATCTCGCGACGGGTCTGAGAATTGCGCGCCGCGTCCCGTTCGTCAAGGCCCCCTGCTCCGTGCGGATCATCTCAGGACCCTGCCGAGGAGCAACGATGATCACCCTACTCCCCAACGAGACGGGGGCAAATCAGGCACTCCGGGTACGCCAAAGGGCGACCACCCTTACGGGTGATCGCCCTTTGATTGGGGCCCAGAAGGGTCCCAGAGGTGTTACTTGACGGTCACAGACGCGCCGGCAGCCTTGAGGGACTCGGCAGCCTTGTCAGCGGCCTCCTTGGCGACCTTCTCGAGGATCGGCTTCGGGGCGCCGTCAACGAGGTCCTTGGCCTCCTTGAGGCCCAGGGAGGTGAGCTCGCGCACGACCTTGATGACCTGGATCTTCTTGTCGCCGGCACCCTCGAGGATGACGTCGAACTCGTCCTGCTCCTCAGCGGCCTCGGCGGCGACCGGGGCACCCGGACCGGCAACGGCGACGGCCGCGGCGGCGGTGACGTCGAACTTGTCCTCGAACGCCTTAACGAACTCGGAGAGCTCGATGAGGGTCATCTCCTCGAACTGGGCGAGGAGGTCGTCCTGAGAGAGCTTCGCCATGATGGGCGATCCTTCCACTAAATCGGCAGGTGCCGGATGTATAGAGAGGCGGGCGTAACGGCCCGCTGCGACCCGCGCACTAGGCGGCGCGGATCAATGCGCGAGCCGAATTACTCGGCACCGCCCTGCTCGGCGAGCTTGACGCGAAGCGCTTCCGCAGTGCGGACGAACTTCGACGGCAGCGCCTGGAAGAGCGAGGCAGCCTGAGACTGCTTGCCCTTGAACGCGCCGGCCAGCTTGCTGAGCAGAACCTCGCGGGACTCGAGGTCCGCAAGCTTCTTGATGTCATCGGCGGAGAGCGCCTTACCATCAAGGACACCCGCCTTGATGATCAGGTTGGGGTTTTCCTTGGCGAAGTCACGCAGGCTCTTCGCCGACTCCACCGGGTCACCGGTGATGAAGGCGACCGCGGTGGGACCAGCGAAGTGCTCGTCCAGCGCGGTGATCCCGGCCTGGTTGGCCGCAATCTTGGTCAGCGTGTTCTTCACCACGGCGTACTGGGCGTTCTCACCGAGGGAACGACGCAGCGTCTTGAGCTGCGCGACGGTGAGACCCCGGTACTCGGTCAGCACGGCGGCGTTCGAGCTCTGGAACGCGTCCGTGAGCTCGGCTACCGCGGCAGCCTTGTTGGGCGTCGGCATAGTGCGTCGGCCTCCTTCCGGGTGATGAGGACCGCTCAGAAGGGGCATAAATACGAAACGCCCCGGCGCAGGCGCCAGGGCGTAGCTCAACCGGAACGAGTCCGGGAACTTTCCTTGAACACCTGCGCAGGACGTCCGTGGTTAGCGGATCCTTCGGCCACCGCCCCCTTGCGGGCACGGCAACGACCAGCGGTCTTTGGCTTCTCCGGAATCGTACGTGAACCAGTCGATGTCAAGCAAATCCGCCCTCAAACACCCCCGCGGGCCAGACGCGCCAAGGCCTCCGGTGGCTCAGTGACCGAGGCCCTTGAGCTTGGCGTCGGTCTCCGCGAGGGACTTCTCCGTCTCGGCGAGGCTCTTGTCGACCCCCTTGAGCTGGTCGTCGACCCCCTTCATGACCTCGTCGAACTCCACCGTGTCCTCGGCCGGCGGCGGGGCGACGGCCGGCGTCGTACCGAAGGCGGAGAACTTCGCCGTGGTCTGGAGCGGGCCGTCGGCGGTCCCGCTCCGCGTGGACTCGTAGCGGACGGGATAGCCGTCCTTGCCGATCCACAGGTCGACCGTGAGCTTCTCGATGCCCTTGACGGCCTCGTGGAGGTACTGGCGGTTCTTCTCCTCCATGACCTTCGTGGAGTCGTCCGCCTTCAGCAGTTCCGCGCCCGTGAGGATGGCCTTGTAGTGCTCGGCCTCGATCCCGTCGGTCTGCTCCGCGCCCACGTGCCGGACGGTGTCCTGTCCGAGGAGCATCGCGAGGTACTCGGCCGGGTCGTCGTTCAGCCGGACGCCCGGCTTGCCGTCCTTGGCCAGGTTCATCTTCATCCAGGACTTGCCCTTCAGTGGCTTGTCCATCTTGGTCCAGACGAGGTCGCCGATCATGACCGAGCGCGTGTCCGGCTTGTCGCCCTTGAGCACCAAGTCGTGGCTGGACGGGTACCAGCCCTTGGAGCCGGACTGGCCCGAGGCCTTGCCGGCCGGGTCGGTGGTCGTCACCTCGGCCTTGGCGAACTTGGCGGCCACCGTCTTCAGGTAGGCCGCCTTCACCGCCTGCTCCGGCGTCGGAGCCTTGGCCGCGGCCCCCTTCGCCCCGGGCTTCTCGCCCTTGCCCGCGTCGGCCTCGTCGCCGCCGCAGGCCGTGAGGCCGCCCACGAGTAGTGCGGCGCCCGCCAGGGCGGCGCCGGTTCGTGTCCAGACAGCCTTGTTCATCTCGTACTCCCCCATGAAAAAAGATCTACGTCGTGCACGCCGGACCGGCGGTCAGCCGGTCCCGGCGCCCTTCATCATCTCGGCGAGGTCGACGACCTGGTCGGCGGGCGGCGCCGCCACCTCGACCGGCTTGTTGTAGTCCAGGAACTTGATGGTCGTGTCCACCGGACCCTTGGCGGCCTCACCGCGGGTGCGGACCTGCTTGGTGTGGTCCGACTCGTCGATCCACATGTCCACGGTCAGGCTCTTGACGCCCTGCGCCTCCAGGCCCTTGAGGGAATCCTCCTGGCGCTTCTTGGCCTCGGGGGTCGCCGAGTCGAGCGCGGCCCGCATCTCGTCGAGGCCGACCGTGCCGCTGAGGTGCTTGGTCTTCACCCCGTCGACGGTCTCTTCGCCGACCAGCTTGAGGTCCTTGGCCCTGAGCAGCTCGCCCGCCCGGTCGCCGGGGTTCTCGCCGGTCTTGTTCGCCGAGCCGCCCGCGTCGTTCAGCTTCTGCGCGGTGGCCGCGTCCAGGCTCTTGAGGTCGAACTTGAGCCACTTGCCCTCGGCCCCGATGAACATGGCCCCGTCGACGAGGCGGATCTCGGCCGTCTTGCCGCCCTCCCCCGAGGTGCCGATCTTCATCGCCATCTCCATCGCGGGCTTGAGCCGCATGGAGACGTCCCCCGAGAACTGCTCGCCCTCCGCCGTACCCGTCATCGAGTAGTGCAGGGAGGTGATCTCCTCCGACTTCGCCTTGACCTTCTCCAGGTAGGCGGCCGGAGCGGCCTCCGCCGCGCCCTTCCCGGCGCCCTGGGCCGTCGGGGCGGCGGACGGGTCCCCGGCCTTGCCCGCCCCGTCCTTCTGTCCGCCCTCGCACGCGGTGGCCCCGCCCACGAGCAGTACGGCGGCCAGTGCGGCCCCGGCGGCCTTCTTGCGGTTCCGGTACACGGACAAGAGTCCCCACCCCTGATGTGATCGCTTGATTGAATCTTTACCCTACTGGCTGGTTCGCCGATCACTTCGTGATTTTTCGGGGCGAAACGCAAGAACGGGCCTTGGTCCCCCCAAGAGGGGGCCAAGGCCCGTTCGGGCAACTCAGCGGGCCGTCAGGCCCGGCTCAGTCAGACCGCGGCCGGGTCTTCCTCGACGAGGAGGTTCCGGGTGCGGTTGGAGTCCAGCGCGATGCCGGGGCCCATCGTGGTGCTGAGGGCGGCCTTCTTGATGTAGCGGCCCTTCGCGGCGGACGGCTTCAGACGAAGGATCTCGTCCAGGGCCGCGCCGTAGTTCTCGACCAGCTGCTCATCGGTGAAGGAGACCTTGCCGATGATGAAGTGCAGGTTCGAGTGCTTGTCGACGCGGAACTCGATCTTGCCACCCTTGATCTCGGTGACAGCCTTCGCGACGTCCATCGTGACGGTGCCGGTCTTCGGGTTCGGCATCAGGCCACGGGGACCGAGCACGCGGCCGAGGCGGCCGACCTTGCCCATGAGGTCCGGGGTGGACACAACGGCGTCGAACTCGTTCAGGCGGTTGCCCTTGGCGATCTCGTTGATGAGCTCGTCGTCGCCGACGATGTCGGCGCCGGCGGCTTCCGCGGCCGCAGCACGGTCACCGGTCGCGAAGACCAGGACCCGGGCGGTCTTGCCGGTGCCGTGCGGGAGGTTCACGGTGCCGCGGACCATCTGGTCGGCCTTGCGCGGGTCTACACCCAGGCGGAAGGCGACCTCGACGGTGCTGTCGAACTTGGTCGTGGAGGTCTCCTTGGCGAGACGGACGGCCTCGAGCGGGGCGTACTGCTTCTCCCGGTCGACCTTCGCGTCCGCAGCGCGGAGAGTCTTGCTGCGCTTCACTTCTGCTCCTGTGTTGTGACTTCAGGGGTGGAGTCGTGGTGCGGACCAGCGCTTGGTCCTACCACTGTCGTGCTGGGTGGCTGAATCAGCCTTCGACCGTGATGCCCATCGAACGCGCGGTGCCGGCGATGATCTTCTCGGCCGCGTCGATGTCGTTGGCGTTCAGGTCAGGCATCTTGAGCGCGGCGATCTCACGGACCTGGTCACGCGTGAGCTTCGCGACCTTGGTCTTGTGCGGCTCGCCAGAGCCCTTCTCCACGCCAGCGCTCTTCAGAATGAGGCGCGCGGCCGGCGGGGTCTTGGTGATGAAGGTGAAGGAACGGTCGTCGTAGACCGTGATCTCCACCGGCACGACCATGCCACGCTGCGACTCGGTCGCGGCGTTGTAGGCCTTGCAGAACTCCATGATGTTGACGCCGTGCTGACCGAGCGCGGGGCCGACCGGCGGAGCCGGGTTGGCCGCACCGGCCTTGATCTGGAGCTTGATAAGCCCCGTGATCTTCTTCTTCTTGGGAGGCATTGCTCTCTCCGGGTCCTAGTGAGAGTTTTTCGCCGCCAATCCGGTCATCCGGATGGAGGCATACCGCACCACGATAACGGGTATCGGCGCGGGGCTGAAAACCGAGCAGGTCAGACCGCCCGCAAGCGGGCAATCTGACCTGTCCGGAAGCGTGTGCCAGAAGGCTGTGGATCAGTTCTTCTGGATCTGGTCGAAGCTCAGCTCGACCGGGGTCTCGCGGCCGAAGATCTCGACGAGACCCTTGACCTTCTTCGAGTCCGGGTTGATCTCGTTGATGGTCGCCTGCAGCGTCGCGAACGGGCCGTCGGTGACGGTGACCGAGTCGCCGACCTCGAAGTCCAGGACCTCGATGGTGCGCTTGACGGCGGGCGCCGGCAGGCCGGCCTCTTCCGCTGCCAGCTTGGCGGCCTTCTCCTGCGCCTCGGGAGCGAGCATCTTGACGATCTCGTCCAGGGTCAGCGGGTACGGGTCGTACGCGTTGCCCACGAAGCCGGTGACGCCGGGGGTGTTGCGGACGACGCCCCAGGACTCGTTCGTCAGGTCCATGCGGACGAGAACGTAACCGGGCAGCTTGTTCTGCCGGACGTTC
Source organism: Streptomyces sp. NPDC059443 (assembly GCF_042750105.1). Classification (NCBI taxonomy): domain Bacteria; kingdom Bacillati; phylum Actinomycetota; class Actinomycetes; order Kitasatosporales; family Streptomycetaceae; genus Streptomyces; species Streptomyces sp. NPDC059443. The sequence continues at coordinate 79,351 of NZ_JBHYVM010000039.1, forward strand.
TTGCGCTCGCCGTTCTTGATCTGGACGATCTCTTCCTCGGGCACCTCGGCCGAGTAGATGAAGTCCTCGACGTTGAGCGAGACGGCGCGCTGTTCGAGGTTCGCCTTCACGCGCTTCTCGTAGCCGGCGTAGGTGTGGATGACGTACCACTCGCCGGGCAGGCTGCGCAGTTCCTCGCGCAGAGCCTGGATGGGGTCGACGGGCTCGGCGGGCTCGGCGTCGGCGGCCTCTACGGCCTCCGCGTCGTCCTCGTCCTCGGCGGCTTCGTCGTCGTCCTCGTCGGACTCCGCGTCGTCGGCCTCTTCGGCTTCGGCGTCGTCGTCGGCCTCTTCGGCTTCGGCGTCGTCCTCAGCCTCCGCGTCGACCTCTTCCTCGACGTGCAGCGCGGCCTCTTCGGCGGCGACACCCGCCTCGGCGTCGGCGAGCTCGGCCTCGTCGGGGTCCACAGCGTCTGCCGCCTCGACGATGTCGAGCGCGTCCTCGACGGACTCGACGGAGTCGGGGCTCGCGTTCAGGTTCGGGTCAGACACGGTGGCTGCTTCTTCCTGGATACAAAAGGTGGTCGAACATGCGAAAACGGGCGGCAGCCATCAAGGCGCCGCCCTCCGCGGGGATCAGCCGAAGACGAACTTGGTGGCTTCCTGGAACCCATAGTCAATCACGGTCACCAGACCGATCATGATGACGACGAAGACAATCACCACGGAGGTGTACGTCGTCAGTTGGTTACGAGTGGGCCAGACGACCTTGCGGAGTTCCGCGACGATCTGGCGGTAGAAGAGCGCGAGACGGCCGAGAGGGCCCTTCTTGCCGCGCTTGCCGCCCTTGCGGGCCTTCTTCTCGCGAGTGTCATCCTCGGCGTCAGGCATGTCGATGGAGCCCAGGGCGTCCGTCACGTCTCTCACCTGAATCCGGGTCGTGGCCGTAGCCGCGCCCGGTTGCGCCGCACGGCATTGCATCAAGTACGTACCTGCGCACACATCCGAGAAGGAGTGTGGAGCAGGGCCGGAGGGACTCGAACCCCCAACCGCTGGTTTTGGAGACCAGTGCTCTACCAATTGAGCTACGACCCTTTGCGTCCCCCAACCTACCGCATCCGGGCGAGTGCACGGAGTGCTCACGCTCTGCAGCGATCGGCGAGGGCCAACGACGGTTGAGTGTACGTGGTCCGGGCCCTGACGTCGAACAGCATGGGCCGAGGACGCTCCGTCCGGTGACTGAAACGGCGTGCGGCGCTTCTCCGCCGTCTGGGACGATTGGCCGCATGACCTCTGAAACGCCTTCCGCCGAGCGCCGCGTCTCCGCCCGTATCGGTGCCATCTCCGAGTCCGCCACCCTCGCCGTGGATGCCAAGGCCAAGGCCCTCAAGGCCGCCGGGCGCCCGGTGATCGGTTTCGGCGCGGGCGAGCCCGATTTCCCGACGCCGGACTACATCGTCGACGCCGCCGTGGAGGCCTGCCGCAACCCGAAGTACCACCGCTACACCCCGGCCGGCGGCCTCCCCGAGCTGAAGGCGGCCATCGCCGCGAAGACGCTGCGCGACTCCGGCTACGAGGTCGACGCCTCCCAGGTCCTGGTGACCAACGGTGGCAAGCAGGCGATCTACGAGGCCTTCGCGGCCATCCTGGACCCGGGTGACGAGGTCATCGTCCCGGCCCCGTACTGGACCACGTACCCGGAGTCGATCCGCCTCGCCGGCGGCGTCCCGGTCGAGGTGGTCGCCGACGAGACCACCGGCTACCGGGTCTCCGTCGAGCAGCTCGAAGCGGCCCGCACCGAGCGCACGAAGGTCGTCCTCTTCGTCTCCCCGTCGAACCCGACCGGCGCCGTGTACTCCGAGGCCGACGCCGAGGCGATCGGCCGCTGGGCCGTCGAGCACGGCCTGTGGGTCCTGACCGACGAGATCTACGAGCACCTCGTCTACGGCGACGCGAAGTTCGTCTCGCTCCCGGCGATCGTTCCCGAGCTGGCCGACAAGTGCATCATCGTCAACGGCGTCGCCAAGACGTACGCGATGACCGGCTGGCGCGTGGGCTGGGTCATCGGCCCGAAGGACGTGGTCAAGGCCGCGACCAACCTCCAGTCGCACGCCACCTCCAACGTCTCCAACGTGGCCCAGGTCGCGGCGCTGGCCGCCGTCTCCGGCAACCTGGACGCCGTCCACGAGATGCGCACCGCCTTCGACCGCCGCCGCCAGACGATGGTGCGGATGCTCAACGAGATCGACGGCGTCTTCTGCCCGACCCCCGAGGGCGCGTTCTACGTGTACCCGGCGGTCAAGGACGTGCTCGGCAAGGAGATCCGCGGCAAGCGCCCGCAGAGCTCCGTCGAGCTGGCCGCGCTGATCCTGGACGAGGCCGAGGTCGCCGTCGTCCCCGGTGAGGCCTTCGGCACCCCCGGCTACCTGCGTCTCTCCTACGCCCTGGGCGACGAGGACCTGGTCGAGGGCGTCTCCCGCATCCAGAAGCTCCTGGCGGAGGCCAAGGCCTGATCCGGCCCGCAGCAAGGTCCGAGCGGCGGTTCCCCCACCCCGGGGGAGCCGCCGCTCGGGCGTTTCCTGGGGCTGCCGCTGCGCGGTGCCGTCCCCTACCCGCCCTTCCACCGTTCCCTGGGGCTCCGCCCCAGACCCCGCTCCTCAAACGCCGGAGGGGCTGGAT